>PEYT01000016.1:5890-12362 GCA_002774285.1 candidate division WWE3 bacterium CG08_land_8_20_14_0_20_40_13
TTTTAGGAACTGTGGTAGCAGTCTTGTTACTAATAGTCTTTACCGCGATAGTTGTTGGGGCGGCAATAATGATGGTCACTACTTTAGATAATCAATGGAATCCCCCCGTGGCAAAGGATGTGGTAGCTTCTAAAACCCTTACTATATCTGGAGATAACATAAGAGGTGTTGTAACTTTAAAAAACACTTCCACAACCAAAACTTACAATATAGTGACTGTTAAGGATAGTTTTAAATACATTCTTAATACCGATAGTTGTTCGGAATCTCCAGAAGATGTCAAAAAGCCCGCACACGGATCTTTCTACTACACTGTTAAACAATGCGGAGTCGGTGGGGGTGGGGATGTTGTTTGTGATGGTTGCGAGGATCTTTCCGGTTTTCCTGCGGGTACCAGTGGTAATTCTTTATGTGCCGACGACAAAAAATTGGACCCTGGAGAAAGCATTAGTTGGAATTTCGAACTTAGAGGGTTCAAAGGATCTTCTGGGAACAACCCTGGATCAAAAGGGACTTATATGAATAGCATAGAAGCCGCTGTTTCTGAAATGGGTGATGCGGTTCGCCGTCAGCAACAAATGGCAAAAAAGACAGCAACAGTAGACATTGGTGGAAATAGCGCCTGCCTTGCAAAATATCAAGCTCCGTGTGGTTGGCCAGTTAGTAATGCAAATAGAATTATTACGCAGGAATGTAAAAGGGGGAATCACGCAAACGATGTCATAGACATAGGAACGGCTGGGGGGTCGTTGGATAACGAACCAGTACTTACACCAATCTCTGGAACCTTAACTAGAAGAGTTATAACTACAAAAAATAATGGTCCCTCATATGCTTACGGAGTTTGGGCGGAAGTAAGAAACGAATATTACATTGTGCGGTTTGCTCACCTTAAGCCAACTGCGGCGGATGAAGTGGTGGCTAATACCTGCACTAGCGGCGTTTGCGATTTTCCAGGAAAGCCCGTAGGCGAACCAGTATTTGTTGGTCAAGGAAGTGAGATTGGTAGGGCGGATAACACAGGATATTCCACAGGACCTCATTTACACTACGAAATAATTAAAATAGGAACTTACGAATATCTTTGCCCTAATAATTATAGGGGCGGAAGTTTGTTAGATAGTACTGCCTATGTTTGCTTATAAGTAATTCTATTTACATTAAGTATTACATTGTGTAGTATGTAATACATATATGACATACGCAGCTACAGTTACACAAAAGGGGCAAGTTACCATACCTGCCCAAATAAGGCGCAGATTAAATGTCAGGCCGTATCAAAAAGTCAATTTCGTAGAAAAGGAGGATACTTTCTACATAGAGCCGCATCGTGATTTTTTATCTCTAAAAGGGTCAATAAAGTCCAAAATTAAGTATTCTGATTTTATGGCCGATAAAAAGGTTTTAAAATATATTGCCAATGAGTATAAAAAAGAAAACACTCGTTGATACGAATGTAATTTTAAGGTTTTTGCTAAACGATAATCCTAACCAAGCACAGGAAGCGGAAGATCTTTTTGAAAAGGCAGAAAATAATCAGCTAGAAATCCCAGACATAATAATTGCTGAACTAATCTTTGTTCTTCTTTCTGTGTACAAACTTTCAAGAAGAGATATCGTAGAAAAAATTCGTGCGGTTGTGGAACACCCGAAGTTTATGGTGAACAAAAAAATCATCAATTTTGCCTTAGATGAATTTTTATCTAAAAATATATCTTTTGTAGATGGCTATCTTGTTGCCTTGGCAAAGACAAGAAGGGGAATTGATTTATTTACATTTGACAAAAAGCTTATGAATGTATTAAAGAAGTGAAAATGTAATAATTAGAATATGAATGTAGCTTTTAGAAAAAAATATCTGATAATTGCTGTTTTGTTTATCTCTCTTGTTGCTGGGGGATATAGCGGAGCTTCGCGGCTTATTAAAGATCGGGCAGAGCAAAAACGGCAAGCGGAAATTGCGGCACAGGTCAAGCCCGTTTTTGGCAATCTTCCTGATGTAAAACTTTCTTATTCATATGATTCCGCTGACTCAAAAAAAACCTATATTGTCCCAGAAATGGCAGAGGGTTTAGAAGGAAATCCAAAAGTTGCCAAGGTCTACAAATATCAAAATGACAAAGCGTTAACGCTTCTTGACGCGACCCGTATTGCATCTGTTCTTGGAATTACAACGCAAAGTCAGAAACAGGAGGACGAAAGCTATATTTTTTACGGGGAAGAAAAAAAGTCCGCCTTAACCTTTTGGCCAAAATATAATCAAATTAATTATTACAGAAGGGATGGGGATTTTAGTGGAATCGTTCCTTCCAAAGAAACGGCAATGAATACAGCTTCCTACTATCTATCGCAATTTAATCTAGCGGGCTTTGATTTAACGCCAGATAGTAATTCTACCAAGCTGGAGATTAGAAAGGACAAAGAATATCCAGAAGTAGGGACTACAGAATTATACGATAGCGTTTTTGTCCCTTTTACTAGAAGGGGCTTGGATTTTAAATCTGTAACTATGCCATATCAAGATCAACTTTTGTATCTTGCAATTGGCCCTGGGAATAAAATATTAAATATGGCTTTGTACTACGCGCCGCTTAGTGATGAAACTTCGGGAGTATATCAGATAAAAGAACTTGCAAAAGCTCAAGAAGAAGCGCGGGCAGGAGGGGGGCAAATTGTAGACCTTTCTATGCCGGACAGTTTTTACTTTAATGCCGATGCTAAACAACCGGAAATCTCTGCGGTTTCCGTAAACAGTTGGTATTTAGCCTATCTGGATCGACAGGATTTGGAATTTTTACAACCCGTATATGTTTTTTCCGGTACTGCCTCTTTAGTTTCCAGTTCTTCCGCTCCCGTTACTTTATACATTAACGCTGTCAAATAGCTGACATTTTGGTAAAATAGAGATATGCAAGGAATGAATCACCCCCCAAAAAATCTCCAAGGAATCCTTTGGTCCTGTAGTGTGGATAAACTGGATCTAGAAAAAGACAAAATATACATTATAAATCAGGTACTTTCTTACGGCGATCTTTCGCATGTCAAATGGCTCCTATCTATTTACTCAAGAGATATTGTTGAAAAGGTATTTTTAGATTTCCCAATAAAACAATATAGGGAGCCACGGTTTAATTTTGTGGCAAACTACATGCTTAATGTTAGAACAAGGTTAAATCCTAACCGTTATGTCATCAATATACCTAGAAATATTGGATAACGACAGAAGAGCCATCTTTAAAAAATTGTCCAATTTTAAAGATCGCGGGTATTTAGCCGGCGGCACAGCGCTTGCTCTACAGATCAATCACCGGAAATCCTACGACTTTGATATTTTCTTGGGTAAACCCATTAGCAGATTCTTTGTAAGAGATGTCAAAAATATTTTTGGAGAAATAAAGATTGTTTCACAAAGCGGAGACCAACTTTCGATATTTACCAAAGAGAACATAAAAATAGACTTTGTATACTATTGGTATAAGCGGATAGATGCTTTAATAAATACAACATCAATTGGTTTGGCTGGGATTCTTGATATCGTGGCTGATAAAGCGGCCACAATCGGTAGAAGGGCAGTGTGGCGAGATTACATAGACATCTACTTTATTCTAAAATTAGGAATTTTTGATCTTTCAAAAATTATCTCTTTAGGAAAGGAGAAGTTTGGGGGAGAATTTAACGACGCTTTGTTTTTGGAACAATTGGTGTATTTTAAAGATCTTCAAATAACAGACGCGCAGTTTATCGGAGACTCGGTTCCCGAGAAGGACATAAAAGAGTACTTAGAAAGAACAGTACGCGAGTATTCAAAAATTTAACGGATCTTGGCGACAACAAAATTTCCAATTGTAGTAGACGAGGATTTTTCTGCGCTGTCGCAGACGACGGTTTTGCTATAAACAGCTAGATCAACTTTCTCTTGCGGGTTATCACAACTTTTAGCGACCAGAACATCTTTTCTGGCATAATAGCTTAAAATTCTTTCAGAATAATTTGAATGACCATCGAGGACATATAAAATTCCCCGTTGGTTTGGGTAGTTTTCTCTAATGTAAGTTCCCAAAAGATATGCGTCTTTATAAACAGGTTTTATATAACCTCCAAGGCAAATAACAACCCACATTAAATGAGCAAAAATAAAAAGTGTGACAAAAGGCTTCATGCGCCATAGCTTTAGAAGAAGAAATCCTTCAGCAAGAGCACTAGCTGGCAGAGCGTAGATAAAAAGGTATTCGTGGATATAAAATGCGTTGGAGAAAATAATAATGGGAAGAATGGGAAAGAGGAACAAAGTATTTTTTATATGGGGTACTACCCTCCGCCAGCAGGCGGATTGGGAAATGCCCCAATAAACAATCGCAGGGATCGTAAAAATACCAAGGGAAATTGAGATATTAATTAATAGTCGGCCAGCGACATGTAAAGGGTTATTAAGCAATGAGTATGTGTTATTATCCAAACCTGTTCTAAATAAAAACGATCCGATAGAGTTTGTAAGAAAAGATTTTTGCGCGGTGTAGGTATTTATTTCCATAGAGAAAAACGCTCCTAAAGTTGCCACAACAAAAAGGAGAGTTGTTGTTTTTTCCTTCCGTCCCAAAATTGCTAAGATTAAATAGAAAAACCAGACATGCCAAGAAGATAGCGCAGAACCTAAAACGCAAAACGTGGAACCTAACAAATAGGCCTCCTTTCTCTCTTTGAGGAATCTAGAGTAGAAGAAGCACGAAGCAAGAAGAAGAGAAACGGAATAGTTTTCGTGTATATTGATGCTCCCGTAGTAAATGTATACCGGAGTAGAAATATAAAAAAGAGAAGATATAAGGGCTGTTTTTTTGTCAAAAAGTTCCTTGATAAGAAGATAAAATAAAATCGCTCCCGCGACAGAAAATAGATAGGGGGGAATTCTATTTGCAAGATCGTTGTCACCAATGATTTTAAAGGATATTCCCGTCAAAAGATGAGCTACCGGTGGGTGATTGGTATAATATCCCCCAAAGCCTAAATAATGTCCTAAGCGGTGTTTAACAAACCCTTCCGTAGCAAGTTTAAATCCCGCGTATCCTCTATCCGCGCTATTTCCCGCGTGTGTTCCCCAAAGAGGGGAAAAGAAAAAGATAAGTGGCCCGGTTATTGAAAAGAATACTACACATACGACTGCTCTCATTTTTTAGTTAACTTCAGGTAACAGAGCTCCAAATTCTTTGCCATTTGTTTTGAGGTGAACATCTTTTCCACCTTAATATTCCCATTTTTTCCCATATCTAAAGCAAGCTGTTTATTTTTATACAAAATCAAAATCTTCTCTACTAAATCGTTAATATCTCCTAAGGAAGTTAAGAAGCCCTCTTTTCCAGAATCAATTGCAGTAGGGTAGCTTCCGATATTTGTAGTAATAACGGGTTTACCGCTGGCCATAGCTTGTAATATCGTGAGATCATACCCGTTCTGTCTAAGCGTGGGATTTAAAAATATATCGCAACTACGGTAATACTCCGGTAACTCTGTCAGAGGAACAAAACCCACAAAATGAACAAAGTTACTAATTCCTAATTTTGCGGCGGTACTTTTGAGATACTTGCGATCCTTTCCGTCGCCAACAATAATTAGTTGTATATCCCTAATCAAGTTCGTTAGCTCTTTCACAGCTTGTAAAGCAATATGAGCGCCTTTTTCTTCATTAAGTCTTGCAACAACGAGAAGAGAAATTCCCTTATTAGCTAAGCACCTACCACCCTTAAACAGATGAGTATCTATACCATTTAGCACAACTTTAATTTTTTTGCTGGATACAAAATATCGCTCTCGTAGAATTTCTCTTTGCTCTGGAGACGTTGCGATAACTAGGTCAAACATTCTTATTCGGAACATTGTTTTCAGGTGGTTTACTAAGAACAAAAGTATAAGTGCCGAGCTGTATACTATTGAGAAAAATGTTTTTGGGTGAGTCATCACATTAATCGAAGTTTTTAATTCATCCCAATAAGTGCCATGCAGTGATATTATGGTAGGAATTGCTATCCCCTCTTCTTTTAAGAATCTTGGAAGCCAAATAGCAGCCATACCTTGGGTGTGCACAATATCGGATGGTTGTTTCGTGTGGAGGTTTACAAGTTTTTCTTTTGCTTCTCTGTCCCAATCCGCGCCATATTTTTGAGATCTCGTTTTGTTTAAAAAGTATATTTTCACACCATTAACAATCTTTTCAGTAGTGCCTTTGGGATGTCTTGTTGTTATAACCGAAACATAATGACCAATCTTCACAAGATTTTTTGCACTATCAAATACAACGTCTTGCATCCCACCTCTTCCATGATCTGGAACAACTCGGCAGAACATACAAATATTCATATGTGCTATTTTAGCAGGTATAATAGAAAATTATGAAGAAAGTCAAAATAGTTTTTGCAATGGACTACTACAGAATTCCTAGCTGGGAGTACTATTTGGGAAATGCTATGCAAAAAACTGGATT
>PEYT01000022.1 GCA_002774285.1 candidate division WWE3 bacterium CG08_land_8_20_14_0_20_40_13
TATGTTTTGGTATGTATATTTAACCAATCAAAAGAGGAAAGATTGGAAGAAAAAATAGACTGAAAATCCACACTTTTTGCATATTAATCCGAAAAATGGCCTTGGCAGGAATGTTCCGCGAAGCGGCTGTTAGCGTCGTTTACCGGATTGTAGCAGGGTTCCTCTTGTTTCTGATTCTCAAATCCTTGTTTAAAAATCTGACTGGGGTCTTCTTGACCCAACACAAGAAAGGAGAAAAATCGTGGACGATTCCGTATACGTGTAGATGTTGTCGTGCTGTTTTTGTGTGCAGATACCCGCATGCGAAGGGCGCGCGCGTATCCTCGAGCCAGAATCGTCGAAATCGTAATCATAGGGGGGTGGGGACAGTTGGATATCTTGTGAGAAACAGCTCCTTGATGCCTTACAAGTTCTTCATCTGCAACCGGGGTCGGTGGTAAAAATCATCTGCACTGGACACGAGGAGTGTAATTACGGAACCGAAACCGCGATGTGCTAGATACAGCACACAATTTGGAAGCGTATGTAGCAAGACCGGATGGGGTAGCAGTAACCTTCGAAACCGCATGGTTCAAAAGGGTTTCCGACGAGATTTGGACATTCTCGCTAGGACTTCCCGAGTAACGCCCACCACAATCTGGAGCATATGCAAGAAGTACTTTTGCATTTGTCTCCGGATTTCTTTTTCTACAACTCCCTTACTCCTCCAAACGCAATTCTATCGGGCATTTTATCTTCCATTCCCACCATACTCGCCGGAACCAAACAAAAATCTCCCCATTTCTTATTTACCTTATCAATTACTTCCACTAAATCCTTTTGACGAGAAACCGATCCAAACATATCAAGTTGCGTGTTTTGACTTTTCCCAAGATCAAAACATGAAACAGCAAGTTGTTGTACTGGTGACCTATATGGGCAATTTGACATAATTTGTAAAACAGCCTTAAAAATATCTCTGCTGTCAAATATATTTTTCCCAAAATTACGGCTTTCATGCCAAAAATTACGGTCGCGAAACCAAATCACCAAATGCACACCGCGGCAATAATATCCAAAATTTCTCATTCTGAATCCGGATTTTTGACAAAGCCTCACCAAGATTGGTTGGATGTCGTTAAACCCAGAAATTGTTTGGGGGAGAATGTAAGAATTCCCAAAACTTCCGCGCTTAAATTCCATCGCGTCAATTTCAAAACCGTGAAGGCGTAAATACCAATAATAACCGCAAATTGAAGAAAATACCGCCCTTAAAGTCTGCTTGCTTGCTGTATAGAAATCAGTTACTGTAAGTATGTCAAATTGAGAAAGACGGCGGGCATTAGCGGCTTTAATACCACATAAATCTGTAATACTTAACTTTTGATAAACTCCCAAAAAATTATCTTTATTTATTTCGTCCAATCCATCCGGTTTATGAAGATTTGAAGCTGTTTTCGCTAAAAAGCGGTTGGGGCCAATCCCTATAGAAACCGTAATGTACTCCCCTACCCTCTCCTTTATTTTCTTCTTTATGTCAAAGGCGGTTTTTGCAAGACCGCTTTTTAAGCAGGGGGTTCCAGTAAAATCTAAAACAAATTCGTCGATAGATTTTGGAGTAACAGAATCGGTATAAAACCCCAGAAGTTTTTTAAGCTTTTGATGAACGGCGCGGTATTTCCAAGGATCTGGCGGCAATATCAAAAGATCGGGACATAATGATTTACCTTCTTTAACTCTCATTCCAACTTTTATTCCAAGCTTTTTCGCCTCTACCGATGGAGCAATAATACAGGAGTAAAGGGTGTCGTACGCGGCAACGGCAATTGGCTTTCCCCGCAACAATGGATTTGCCTGTTGCTCTATTGTGGCAAAGCAGGAATTTAAGTCAATATGCATCATTGAGGGAGTAGATTGATTAAAGTCACTCATAGTCTGCTATTTCTTCCAACCTCCAAAACAAGTTATCGGTGTTAAGCACAATCTTAAAAAATGTATCCTGACATAAAACTGAAAATACATGGAACAGCGTTCTTCCCTGCCTATACGAATAGTGCAATCCAATTTTGGAAACAGGATATTCCACACCATCCCAAAAAAGCTTTAAAGGCTCCGCTTTTTGAGCTTTATGACTGTACCAAAACAAAACAGAAATTGGCGCGGAAATTTTCTGAATCACAAAGGAATCTTATATACGAATAATTACCGAAGTCAAGGGTGGCGGTTTTTGATACCATCCAACCGCCGAAAGATTTGTGGGTCAAAGTATCTCCCAATTAACATACGAGAAAGTTTGTTATATAGCATCTCATCTTTATTTTTTCTGGCAAAGTCCATTCCGTAAGCTCTGATTTTTTCTGCCGTCCTTTGATGAGAAACCTCCGAAAAGTCAAAAATGGACAACGGGAAAAAGAAAATGCCGTTTTTTACCGCAAGACTTCTTTTTACAGAATCGTATTTTAGTTGATTCTGAAACTTTTCCGGAGTTTGCATAGAAGAAATCATTTTGTAATGCTGGGGTCCTTGAAATTCTACTGCCACTCCAAGTTGCGGGTAATAGCGATCAATTTCTAATCCTTGAGACCATACAGGACGAATGTTGTCCTTAACCTGTAATCCCTTAAAGTAGTAATCCAAAATATCCTTTGCCAATTGTTCAAACAAAGATACTGTAACCATAACAAAATGATATCACAGACTATTGACCCTGTATTTTATCCGTTGTAGTCTTTTGACATGCCCACAGCCCTTGGACTTATCGTAGCTTTTGTAATCTCTCTTTTTAGCAAACAGCAACCTATAAATATTAGCAATTTAACCGGTTATTTTGATCCGCTGGCCAAAGCCGCCGTATTTAATGGAAAGGGCATTACAGTTCCAAAACTGGAAAGTGAGAGGTTGGTGGATGGAGTTTTAGGAACAAGCGATGCCAAAAAACATATTGAAATTGATTTAACTAACCAGAAAATTTTTGCTTTTGAAAATGACGAGGAGGTTTATAGTTTTCTCATATCCAGCGGGAAATGGGGCCGCACTCCAACCGGAACTTTTAAGACTTGGACCAAGTTAAAATACACCCTAATGACTGGTGGCTTAAAGGCCATTGGAACCTACTACTACCTTCCAAATGTCCCTTATACTATGTATTTTTATAATAAAGATATACCAAAAACCATGGGTTATGGGATTCATGGGACATATTGGCACAACAACTTTGGTCATCCTATGAGCCATGGATGCATTAATATGAAAACGGAAGATGCCAAAATTCTTTTTTACTGGGCCAATCCTCCAATTGCAGAAAGTGAATGGGGAAAATATATGGACGAAGAAAACCCCGGAACCACAGTAATAATCTATGGAACCGCTCCCTCAGATTAAATCAGAAATATGTTCCCACGCGCAAGTGCGTGGTCTTCTCTGAATCTTGTTATGAATTGGGACACTGCCCCATTTTTCATGATAAAATTTAACCTAGCGGGGATTGGCGCCGCGTCAAACGCGGCTAAATATTACAGGGTCGCTATTCGACTTATCGGGGATTGGCGCAGTTGGTAGCGCGCTACTATGGGGTAGTAGAGGCCGCCGGTTCGAGTCCGGCATCCCCGACCAAGAGAGAAAAAGAGTCCGTCGAGTTGGAGGCGCTCCGTGCGCCTTTACCCTGAGGAACGTAGGGGCCGCCCGCACGGAGCGCCGAGAAGCCCTTTTTATATTCTGCCGAGAGCTGCCGATTATCTAAAAAGAAGTTCGAGCCGACACGTTTTGCGAAGAATGCTAATTCTTCACAATTATTTTTTGCGCGCGTGATTTTTTGCGCCTGTAAGGCGCAATTTACGAATTCTCTCATAGGTTCGAGCCAACTCGAACCGGTCTCTTCAACTTTTGCAATTTCTTCCTGTAATTTAAGTTTTGTTTCAAACATTTCGTTTTTCTTGGATTTATAAGTTTCAGGGTCAACGACGCTATCGAGATAACTGTCCAAAAGTGTATTTTGTTTTCGGTCTACATCTTGAATATCAGTTTTGAGATTTTGGATAGTTGTTTCTGATGACTGTTTTTCGGTTAACTCATCTCGTTCTAAAAATTTCAACCATTGGTCAACCCAATCTTGCGGAAGCACGACATCAGAAACAATTTTTCTTATCTGATTCTCCATCTCAAAACTGGTTATGGGAACTTGAGCACAAGGACCAAGTTTTTTGGTGCAGCGATAGTAAACGTAAGTAACCTTGCGATTGGTGGTTCTATAAAACTTAATGTGTTGTTCAGCCGTAATCGCCGCACCGCATTCGCTACATCTTGCCAGTCCCAAAAACGGAAAACGATAGGATTTTTTGAAATGTTTGCTTCTTTTTTGCATTTCTTCCTGTGTTTTTTGAAACAATTCTTTAGAGATAAAACATTTGTGAATTCCGTCGTGATATTCCCCGTTGTAAAACATAATGCCAACATAAAACTTGTTAGAGAGTATTTGCCGGATTTCGTTAATGTGTAGTGGCTTTCCGTTTTTGCGACGCAAATCGAACTTGTGGACATACTTGGAAATATCCGTAAATGTATGACTTCCTTCATCAAACATTTCAAAGGCTCGTTTGATGATCTTTGATTTTTCTGAGTCAATATCAATCCCTCTGGTTTTGGGGTTATTTACATAACCATAGGGAGCTTTTGCTGGCCAAACTCCGTTTCGGAGTTTTTGGCGTAATCCTCGTTTTACATTTTCGGAAAGATTGTCCACATAATATTTTGATTGGCCGAAGGCGATTGAAAGCATAAATTTTCCTTGTGGTGTATTCTCAAACCAAGACGTCGGAAATTTCAGGTCAAGCAGTTTGCCGGTATCGAGAAGGTAAATAATTTTTCCGCCATCCATTGAGTTTCTGGCTAAACGATCGGGGTGCCATGCAATAATTCCGTTTGCGTGTCCCTTCTCGATTTTCTTTAAGACTTCGGCAAATTGCTCTCTCCCCGGCATTTTGGCGGTTTTTGCTTCCTCGATAAACTCGACGATTTCTAAATGTTCCCGTTTGGCAAATTCTTTTAGTTCGGCGATTTGCGCTTCGATAGACAAAACTTGTTTGTCTACTTCGTCCCTCGATTTTCTACAATAAGCAATATATTTTGTCATTATTTTGTTTCCTAAAATTTTTGCGTTTTCTTTCCTTTTTTTCCGGCAGCTCTCGGCAGAATATAAAAAGGGCTTCTCGGCGCTCCGTGCGGGCGGCCCCTACGTTCCTCAGGGTAAAGGCGCACGGAGCGCCTCCAAC
>PEYT01000019.1 GCA_002774285.1 candidate division WWE3 bacterium CG08_land_8_20_14_0_20_40_13
TCCCTTTGGTCCTTTTTTGATTGCTGGACTTGTAATATCGCTGATCTTTGGAGAGAGTTTTATTAACTGGTATTTCGGTTTGTTATGACTTGTTCCCTATGAAACCAAAAAATAGATTCGGTTTTACTTTTATAGAACTCTTGATTGTGATTTCGGTAATTGCCATCCTTGCAGGAATGACGATTGCAATACTTAATCCAAAGGCACAAAGAGCCAAGGCGGAACAATCCAATGCGAAAGCACATTTGGCATCTATCTGTCAAGCAAAGGTGGGATGTCTCATCCAAGGTGTGGATGCCAATTGTGATACTCAAGTGGAGCTCGGACTTAATACTTGGACGGATGCCAATACTTCATACAATTATATAGGTAATCCAAAAGCAACTTACACAAACGCGCCATATTCCTGTACCTATACTTGTGGGGCAACTACTGGAATAATTAGCTTTGCGGCACCGGTGGGTAACACTTGCTTTGTAAAGTAGCTTGCGATTATGAAAAAAGGAGGTTTTACTCTTATTGAACTTTTGGTGGTTGTTTCTTTGATCGGAATTTTGACGGGTGTTATTATTGCTATTTTAAATCCAAATAAATTTAAAGGTCAAGCAAGGGATGGGGTGCGCCTTAATGATATGGCTGTTATTAAAGGGGCCTTGGAGCAGTATTATGCGGAAAACAACAGCTATCCGGCAAGCAATTCTATTCCTTTTGGTTCTCCTTGGGGAACATATTTAAAATCCACTCCAACCGATCCTTTGGCCCCATCCCGGGTTTATTGCTATAGACAAGATGGCAATAATCAAAACTATTACCTGTGCGCTACTGTGGAAGATACCCGAAACGAAAAAAACGGGCGGGCGGGTTGCGGTACCTATTGCGTAACAAACCCTTTCTGAAAAAAGGGGTACTACCCGATAGGGTAGTACCCCATATGAAATTAGGTTATAATGGGTGATATGCCCTGCTCCACAAAAAAAACTTCTCTAGGATTTACCCTTGTGGAGCTTCTTGTTGTAATCGCTATTGTTACTTTACTTTTAGGCTCGTCGCTTGCCATTATTAACCCACCATTAATTTTTGCTAAGGCTCGCGATACTCAAAGAATTTCCGATTTATCTAATCTTTCCGCCGCTATCGACCATTACATTATAGATAATGGAATTCCCCCGGGAGCTAAAAATGTAATGCGTTTAAGCGACGCTTTGCCACAAGGGCAAGTAGGGCCTTTACAAAGCGCCAGTTCCGGTTGGATTGAGGGAAATTTAACAAAATACATTAGGAAATTATTTACAGATCCCACGAATTTGGGAGATCTTGTCTACCGTTACAAAAACGACGGAGTGGGTTTTGAATTGGATTGTGGGTTGGAGATTTTAACCCTCGAAATGCAAAAAGATACGGGGAACTCCACAGCAAGATATGAAGTGGGGACTAAGTTAGATTTGCTATGATCGGACCTAAGACCGCCTTTACCCTAGTGGAACTTTTGATTTCCTTAACAATTATTGCGATCTTAATGGGTACTTTAATCCCCACCCTTGGAAATTTTGGAAAAAAACAATCGGTTATTCAAGCGGTAGAAAATTTTAAAAGCGAGCTGGAAACTGTGCAGTCCAAATCCGTAAGCGGGATAACCGTAAGTGGCTTTTTTGTGCGCTGGGCATTAAAAATGGATTGTTCCGTTGCGGGTGGCGCCAAAAGTTACAGTTTGGGTTATTATAATGGGGGAAATTTTGTAAGTTCTCGTACCGAAACTTTGGGGGCAAATCTATCAATTGCTTGTACTGCCGGCGATATTATATTTGAAAGGATAACGGGAAAGGTCACGGGACTTGGCGCAGGACAAACAAGAAGTTTTGTTTTTAGCTCTACAGACATTACTGGTTTTTCCAAAACGGCGGTTTTGGGCGAAAGAGGACAGGTGACGATACAATGAAAAACTTCAAATTTCAAATTTCAAATTTTAAATTGAGGACAGGGCAGTCGCTGGTGGAGGTAGTGCTGGCGGTTGCGGTAGCAATTATCGTTATTGCTTCTTTGGTATCGCTTGCCGCGTTTGCTATGAGGATTTCCAGATCGTCTTTGCAAAGATCAATGGCGGAAAAACTGGCGTTGGGAGGTCTTGAGGCGGTAAGGATTACCAAAGACAAAAGTTCCGGAGGGTATAATTTTTTTAGTTCGGCAGGTAACTACTATATGGTAAAGGCTTCGGGATTGGAAACCTGTTCGGGGTTAACCTGCGATAGCACCAATTTAACGGTTTACTGCAACCAAACAGATTTTGGTCGTTATTTTGATACCATAAGCGCAGGAACAAACACCTTTTTTTGTCGGAAGATAAAAGTTTCAAGCGATCAAACTACAGTTTCGGGAGTACATTATAGGGATATTAAGGTAGAAGTTAGATGGAAAGAGGGATCGGGAGAAAGAGTTACCAATATTGCGACAAGAATCTTTAGATAACTAATATGATAAAGCGTGTTTTAGGATTCACATTGGTAGAACTTATGGTAGTTACCGCATTAATTGGGATCATTTCTGTTATAGGCGGTGATATTTTAATAACAGTTTTCCGCGCCTATGCAAAAGCTAAAATGATTTCCGAGATAGAGCGGGCTGGCAATTACGCGGTTTCCTTTATAAATACGGAAATGCGTGGAGGATCGGGAGTAGTTTTAAAAAGCGGGTCCTCTTGTTTCTTGGGGGCTTCGGAATGTTTAACTTATACTGATGCGACGGGGGTGTTGTCTGAGGTTGGTTTTTCAATAGGATCGTGCCCTGCTAAAAACGGAACACTATATGTTGTTAAAAGTGGGGCGATTAGCGAGATTACCAATTCAAATTTGACTAGTGGCGTAAGTGTCTCAAGGATTAATTCTCGGCCTATTTTTTCATTGTCTTCTGGTAGCGGAGTAACATATGTTGGAATGGTGGCACAGATTTTAGAACCCTGTCTCTCGCCGGTTATCGGTAATGCTCAGTTTGACACCATGGTAAAAATTAGAGGTTATTGAATCTTATTATTGTTTACTGCTAACATGTTCTTATGAGAAAAAGATCGGGTCAGGCTACTCTTGTTTTGGTAGTTACTGTAATGGTAGTAAGTCTTGCTGTTGGTGTGGCTTCGGCAAGAAGGGCCGTTTCCGGTATTAGAAGATCAACTTATTCTCAACAGGCCGATCAGGCGTATAGTTGCGCCGAAGCCGGCGCAGAACAGGGAATAAGCGAAACAACCAATAACGGAAGCTCTTCTATTGGGGGGCCTTATGGACCAACTAATCTTGACAGCGAGGGTGGAAATTCCATTTGTAGTTATACTTACACCATTTCCGACGCCAAAGAAAATGAAAATGGCGGTTGTACCTACTCCATGGATACAGAGGTGCAAAAAGACGATGTTTTTGAGGTAAATCTTAAGGGATACAACGGCAATTTTGCTATTTACTGGGGATCGTCTAACGATGCGTCTTTAGAAGTCACGCTTATTAAAGGATCAAGTCCGCCCTACGATGTGGAAAAAAGCGCTTTTTATTGCGATACGGCGCCTTCGCCTTCCGGGGGATTTGAAGCCGGAAACCAAAATTCCCCGCTTTCCGGATACCACTGCTATACGAACTCTTTTAATATAGGGGGAAACTACCAGATTGCAAGGATACGACCATTGTTTGAAAGCGCCAATATAAAGGCTTTTTTTAACGATTGTGGATCCGTCCCAGTTCAAGGATTTAAAATAATTTCGGAAGGGCTGGCCGGAGAGGCCAAAAGACGATTGCAGGTAAAAGTTACCAACCCTCAATTAAGTTCAATTTTTGATTTTGTAATGTTCTCCGGGGGAGACATAAGCAAGTAAGCGGAGCTTGTTACGCTTCCCTCCTTTGGAGGGAATATCTTAAGGAATATTTCTTTTAATCTTGTAATAAGAGAGGTTGTTATGAAAGTGGGTGAATAATATGAGCAAGCAAAAATTGGTTTTTGTAACGCTGTTTGTGGTTTTTACCGCAATGCTTGGTTACTACGCATACCTTACCTACGGTAGTGCTTTATTTGGCGGTAAGGGGGCAAGTACCAAAAAAGCTGAAAACTCTCCAAAGTCCTTTGAAAACCTCCCTGATTATCAGGCGGGAAATCCAAGAGTTAATCAAGTTCCGGAAAGTCTTAGGTCAAAGGGAACGGAGGCACAATTATCAGAGGTTACTATAACAACGGTAGCCAGTCCATTGGAGGTTACAATAAACAGTGGAGATATTGTGACATTTATCAATGCCGATACTGCCCAGCATCAAATTGTAGGAGCTGGCGATTTGTGGGGAAGTCAGTTACTCCAACCGGATGATAAATTTAGTCAGGAATTTGATGTTCCCGGAGTTTATCCTTATACCGACAAGGAAAGTACTACGGTAACAGGAAAAATCACCGTAAAATGACCTGCGTGGGTAATAAGGTAAAGCTGTATTCCAATGTTTGGCGGTGTTTTGTTTTTGCCGTCTCTGTTTTTGGCGCATTGTTTTCTGCTGTATTTGCCAGCGCGTCGGATACTACTCCTCCCTACTCCACTGTGGTTTTGGATCCCGCATCCCCGGAGGGTAATGGGGGATGGTACCTGCAAACTGTCATGGCGACGGTGTTTTCGCAAGACCTTGAGTCTGGTGTTAATGCAATACGATACCGCCTAAATAGCGGTAGCTTGGAAACAAAAAATTTTACAGTCGCGCCTAATCTTGTTTCTAATTATTCTTTTGAGGATACACTTACAGGAAGTTGGATAAAGACGGGAGGTTCATCTGGAGATATTGATACAGTAAGCGCGCAAGATGGTGCTAGGTCTATCTATTTGGAATCAGCGACGGGCCAGACGGGCTGTTGGGGAAATAATGTAAGGTATATCCCTGCGGATTCTTTGGATTCTTTTAGTGTTAGCGCTTTTGTAAAAGGGGTTAACATTTTCGGAACAGGCGCGTACCTTGATTTTTTTGCTCTTACTCCATCGGGGTCACAGTTTATTGGAAGATCGGAAATTTTAACTGGGTCATTTGACTGGAAGATCATCTCTTTGCACTTTGTTTCTCTTCCTGCGGATACCTATGGGGTTTATGTAAATCTTTGTCTAACAGGAACAGGGAGAGTTAATTTTGATTCCATTTTTCAGGCCTCGGTTGATAGCGGTTCGTTCGTTATTGTTCCTGTTCTTTCTAGCGGAGAAAATATACTAACTTATTTTGCAAGCGACGCCGTGGGAAATATAGAGCCTGCTAAAAGTGCTTTTATAAAAATAGACACAAGATCTCCCACGGGGTGGTCCAATTTTTCCACGGAGCAATCTGGTAACGATCACACTTTTATAAGTAGTATTGATGTTTTCGACCGAGAATCTGGGCTTAAGGAGGGGTCGGACAAGTTTCAGTATTCGGTAGATGGCGGCGCGTCGTGGGGATATTACCAGAATTTTGGAAGTTGCAACGGATCTTTCGTTAGTGGAGGTTGGATAGATTTAAATAGTAGTTTTATTAATGGTGAGAGATCCGCAACACTTACTACGCCCGAAGTTAACTACTGCAACAGTAATTGGAAAGTTTGCAAAACTGCAAGGTTTTATGTAGAGGATATTTCCGGAAGATCGTCTACAAAGGATATTTGTCTTTATGGCCCTTGGTTTAAAACCTCTAAATCGAATATCTTTGCAGAAGGCGCTATCTCTCAAAACGGTAGTCAGGGATCGGCAACGGCTTCATATTTTATTTTCGCCGGAGGATCAATATCAAATGTTTCGTCCGAAAACCTGACCATTGTCCCATACTATGAAGGGTCTTTTAATCTTAGATCATTCGAGGAACTTCTTTCTAGGGCTCCTAGCATTGCGACGGTTAAAGTATTTCCCTCTACAACAGGCGTGTTTTTATTTAGTGGAAATATGAGTGTTTCCTCGGGAACGGTGCCAAATGCCATAAAAAACTCCGTTTCGTTTCCAGTGTTGTTTATTGATGGAGATCTAACTATTAATTCCAATATTTCCTTAAATGATGGTGGAGGCATTGTTTTTATCGTCTCGGGAGATGTTGAGGTAGATAAATCGGTTTCTAATATTGATGCGTTTATTTATTCTTTTGGAAATTTTGATAGCTCCTATAACGGAAGTCAAAATTCTCCCACTTTGGTTATAAATGGCGGAGTTATTGCAGGTAGCTACGATTTATCGCGAGTAACAAGCTCGTCAAGCGGTTTTTTGGGAGAATACTTTGTATACGATCCAACATATTTAATAGCGTTTTCTTCCGTATTTGGCGAAAGAAAAACCGTATACAAGGAAATCTGAAGGTGCGATAATTTTTCTACTGCCATGAATAGAATAGGACTTGATATGGGTTCAAGCAAAGTAAAAGCTGTAGAAATTACGGAACAAGTGGGTTTGCCAAAGCTTGTTTCTTACGATATCTCAAATATCCCTCCGGTTTCTCTTTATTCCGAAAGTCCAGCAGACATGGCCGAGTTGTCGCACTTCCTTAAGGACTATCTTTTTTCCCCGAAATTTACCACGACCAATGTAGTCGTTTCTATTCCGGAGTCCCGCGTTTTTACAAAAATTGTGGAAATTCCCGATCTTTCGGGAAAAGAGTTATCCGAATCTATAAAGTGGGAAGCCCAGCAGTATTTTCCGGATTCTATTGATGATCTTTCTATCCACTATCAAACGCTCCCCCGTTCGGAGGCGGATAAAGATACGATAAAAAATAAAAAGGAAGTACTGCTTGTTGCAGTTTCTAAAAGCATGATCGCCAAGTATGCGGATCTGCTTGAACAGATTGGGGTTAATATTTGCGGTATGGAGCCGGAGTCTATGTCAGTTTGTCGCGCTGTGCAAAATGTGGGAAATGTTCCGGTGTCGCTAGCGATAAATATTGGTTCAGACTCATCAGATATTGTAATAATCGAAAACGATGTTATAAGATTTACCAGAACTGTATCAACGGGAACATCGGCCTTATTTCGCGCTATATCTCAGGGAATTGACCTAGACGAAAAGAAAGCCGAAAGCTATCTTGCAAGTTATGGTTTAGATCCATCAAAGCTTGAGGGAAAAATTGCCAAAGCGGTTAGTCCGGTTTTTGATATTGTATTAAGTGAGGTAAAGAGATCAATTGCTTTTTTTGAATCGCGGAAAGGTGGGGAAAAAGTGGGAAGAATTGTTCTTTGTGGAGGTGGCGCCATTATTCCGGGTTCCTTATCCTATATAACGGAGCAAATTGGTATAGAGGCGGAGATGGCTAATCCGTGGAGGCATTTGGATATGGGGAATTTTTTACCAAAAAAAGACGACTTGGATATTTTAGGACCTTTATTTGTTACAGCGGTGGGTTTGGCTTTAAAGTCGGCCTAATGTTATCATTTAATCATGGGAAGTGAAATAAATCTTGTCCCGGAAAGTTTAGTAAGAAAGAAAGGACAAGTAAAAAACCTAAAGATATTTATTGCGGGAAGTGCTGGAGCTTTCGCTCTTTGTTTTGTTGGGTTTCTAGCTTTTTTTTTGTTAGCAAGATCCTCCGAATTGGAGGTAAATTTGGTTAAGGCGGAAGTGGAAAAAAAGAATACTTCCATAGAAAAACTTAAAACAACTCAAGATAAAGAAACCGACCTTATTTTAAGAGTCGCAGAAATAAGCCGTACTACAGCAGGGCGGAAAAGAGAATCCATTTTTATTAGTGATCTTTTAAAAATCGTTCCTTTTGGTATAACCATTAACAAGGCCACTATTGATGAAACGGATAAAGCCATCGTTGGTGGAACGGCGGTGTCTTATGGGACTTTAGCCGACTTTTTGTCAGCGGTTGTTTTAAGTGCCAAAAACACCGGTTCGATTTTTAGCGATGCCGCATTAACTGAAGTTTCTCTAAAAAAAGATACGGGATTAATTACATTTTCTTTGGAAGTCTTTTTAAAGCCGGGCGTGCTACTTCCAAAAAAAGTTTTGGATAACTAACATGCAACTTGAAAAAAACATTTTAATTGGATCAGTGCTGGCTTTATTTTCCGTTCTGTTTTTATCAGGAGGGATTTTTTTTGGACAAAAGTATTTTAAACTCCAAAGTACAGGATCCAATCTTGATGCCGAAGTTATGAAGCTAACGGATACGGAAAACAGATTGCTTGAGGTAAATCCACAAACAAAAAAAATTGATGAAAACCTTACAACGGCCCTTACAAGTTTTCCATCCGATCCCAGCGTTCCTTTTTTTATGACACAACTTGAAATTGCGGCAAAGGAGGCGGGTCTAGATGTGGAAAGGCTTTCTTTTATTAAGGCAGAGTCGCAAAACAAAAGCGAGTCTGTTGCAAAAAAACCTACTTCGGTGCCAGTAGCGCCCGGATCTGCTGTTAGTGAAACTGTAGTTTCCGAATCCACCCCATCGGCAAGTGTTTACGAAGTTGCGGTTAATGGTGTTTTTAAGGGTAGTTTAGTAAGTTTAGAGAAATTTCTAAAAGCCATCGAGACAGCGCGGAGGATCACTGCCGTGAAAAATATTAAAATTGATGAGGAAAAGTCTTCAACCGGAGAAAGTATTGGTTTTACGATAAGTATCTCATTTGTTTCCTACTATATGCCAAAAGCTGTGATAGCTGGTGGGGATCAAAAGCCTGCAATGAGTTCGGAATTTAATGCGACCATTAATGAAATTTCTGCGTACCGTTATTACGGATTAAGCAGTATTTACGCACCAGTTCCTGCTACTTCCTCGCCCACAACGACTAGTCCTTAGTTGTGATGGGGGTCCCTCTTCCATTTTTCTATCTCGCCGTGATTTCCCGATACCAAGACCAAAGGGACTTTTTGTCCTTGGAATATTTGAGGTCTTGTAAATTGAGGGTGTTCTAGGTAATCATCTTCCGAAAAGCTTTCGTTTTTTATTGATTCTTCTTTTCCAACAACGCCGGGAATTAGTCTTGAAGTTGTTTCTATAAAAACCATCGCAGGAGTATCCCCTCCCATTAAAATGTAGTTACCTATAGAAAGTTCGGTGGCTTTTGTAAGAGTAATTATCCTCTCGTCAAACCCCTCATACCGAGGGCAAATTAGAACCACCTCACTTAACGCAGAATATTCTCTTACTGACTTTTGATCCAACAACTTTCCCTTTGGTGAAAAGATTATGGTGGGAACATCTTTACCTTTCTTTATGGAGTTTATCGCAAGACATATTGGTTCTGCCATAAGGACCATTCCAGCGCCCCCACCATACGGAGGAGCATCTATGGTTTTACGGGAGTCCTTTGCAAAATCTCTTAAATTGTAAATTCTTACGGATATTCTGTCGGAGTCTACGGCCCTTTTAATTAAGGATGAGTTTAAGAAGGAATGATATATGTCTGGGAATATCGTGATGATGTGGTAGATCACCTATCTTTTTCAACAATTCTTATATCAATAAATTTATTTTCCCTTGGGGATAATATTCTTAAAATGCTTCTTAGCGATCTTATTACAGAACCCTTTCTCCCAATGATAATCGGAATATCTTCCTTAAGCGCGTCAACCTCTACAATTATCGAATTTGGGTTTGGGGAAGATAATGATATTTTTACCTCGTCCCTGTCCGAAACAATGCTCTTAATAAGAAAGCCTGCGAGTAGTTTAATTTTCTCCATTTTTACTCTCTGTTAACTCCGCTTCCTCTTTTACGCCTTCTTCTTTGACAGTATCCTGATCATTTTTTCCCTTATCTTCTTTATCTTTAGGAGAGTATTTCTTATATTTATATTTTCCTTCAACAAGTAAAACTACACTTTCGGTTGGAACGGCTCCCTTTTTAATCCATTCTTGATAAAGTTTTTTATCAATTTTGGTTTCATGTTTCCTATTCTCTTTGGGGACAAGATAACCAATACCTTGGACAACGGACCCTGTAAGTTTTGACTTCGATTCCTGCACAACAACCCTGTAAGTTGGGGCGTTTCTTTTTCCAGTCCTAACAAGTTTTATTTTTAACATAGCGGACAAGATTCTATCATTTGTTTTTAAGGCCCTCAAGGGCTTTCTGTGCCGCCTGTTCTTCGGCCCTTTGCTTGCTTGGACCCCTTCCTTCGGCCAATATCCTATCCCCCAAGAAAGCGCCAGCGGTAAAAACCTTGTCATGGTCAGGTCCTGTTTCATTTATTACCTTATAAATGGGAGTAATACCAAATTTTTCTTGCGTAACTTCCTGAAGCGTGGATTTTGGGTCCTTATATTTTTCTTCCTTTACTATAGCGTCTATTTTATAAAAAAGCTCTTTATGCAAAAATTTTTCGCAAACCTCCATGCCAAATTCCATATACAACGCTCCAAGCAATGCCTCAAAGGTGTTAGCCATAATATAAGGTCTGGTTCTACCTCCTGTGGCTTCCTCTCCTTTTGACATAAAAAGGTAATTTCCAAGTTCAAGTCTTAGCGCCTCGCGGGATAGAGAGTTAGTATTTACTGTAGCGGCGCGGTAGCTGGTTAGGGTTCCTTCAGGATCCGATTTATATTTTCCATAAAGAAATTCTGAGGTTAAAAATTGCAAAACGGAATCACCAAGAAATTCAAGGCGTTCATTGGACTCTATGCCCTCTTCTTTGGATTCGTTAAGATAGGAGCGATGGGTAAATGCCATTTCCAGCAGTTTTCTATTGGTAAATTTTAGATTTAGATTTTTCTCCAGATTTTCAAAATTCATGTGAGTCTAAATAAAGCCGGCCTCCTCGATTAAAATTGCCAAATCTGCTACAGTCCGGATTTTTTTGGCATCTTCGGTATCTATTTCTATTTCAAATGTGTCTTCGGCAAGCGAAATTATTTCGGCAAGTTCCAGATCGCTAATATTTAAATCGTCTTCAAAATCGTTATCTGGGGAGATATCTCCAATATAAATTCCTGTTTGTGAAGATATTATTCCGTATAATTTTGGAAGGATTTCTTTGTTCATAGTAAGTATCTACCCCAAATTTAGCAATTTGGCTATTGATCCAAGAACCCCGTTAACAAATTTTCCGCTCCCGTCCCCGCCAAATTCTTTAGCCAGAAGTACTGCTTCATCGACGGCAACTTTAAGCGGAGAATTTTTAGCTATCATTACTTCAAATAAAGCAATCCTTGTTGCAATAAGATCCACTTTGGCCATTTGTTCCACAGGATACTCCCTAGCGACATATCCCACAAACCCATCTAATGTGTCGATATTTTCTGTTACTCCTTTAATAAGAAATTTAGCAAGATCTATATCATAATCCTTTGCTTCGATTACCGATTCGGCGTATTGTTGACATTCATCAAGGTTCTGCGACAAAAACCCCCACGAAAACAAAGTAGCAAGTGCCACTCTTCTAGCAATATGTCTTGGATCGTCCGTAAAAACAGATTTCTTTGTAGACATTTTTACCTGTTATATGTTCCACAATTTTCGCAAGTCGTGTGAGGCCTTGTTTGCTTTTTGCATTTTAAGCAGGGCTTAGTTTGCGAAACAGCTACTTTTAAGTTGACCCTGCGGTGCTTGCGCCTTGTGTTTGATATTCTCCTTTTTGGAGTTGCGGCCATAGAAGCTAAATTAGCCTTTATTAAGTCTACTTGTCAAGGGTATAGTAGTCGATAACCGTTTTTCCAAAATTTCTAGATTTTAATTTGGTAAATAAATTAATGCTATCGGTGAGATTTTGGTTTATCCCGTGAGGAAAAACCACGACGCAATTTTTTTTAGCTATTTCATAAAGTGTTTTTAGGATGTGTGTAACGGGATTATCATACGGAGGATCTAAGAAAATTAGGGTGTATTTTTTGTTGGTGTTTCCAATAAACTTTACGGCGTCGCTTTTTATTGCTTCTGCGCTCCTTTCAAATCCCGCA
>PEYT01000005.1 GCA_002774285.1 candidate division WWE3 bacterium CG08_land_8_20_14_0_20_40_13
TTTGATCCTGATCGTCATACGGAAGATTACACATATGGAGAAAGGCTACGCAACTTTGGCAAAGATCAAATAAAGCAAATAAGACAAGCCTATCCATTTCTTAATATTGACCGTTTTAAACCGCTTTTTCCCCACGGTGGGTTTGATCAAGTAACAGGAAGTATTGTTAGGAAGTTGCAGAAATTCCCATACGATAAAGGTGCTATTGCTCTTCTTGGTAATGTTTTCACCGACGTTTTCCCACAAAGACCGCCAAAAAAGACCCCGTGCCTGTTTTTAATTCAATGCCAGATCTATGAGGGAAAATTAAATCTAACGGCGTACTTTAGGAGTAATGACATGTATAACGCGTGGCCGTTAAATGCTTTCGCCCTAAAGAAACTTCAAGACGACATAGCGGGTATATTATATGTAAAATCAGGACCATTAGTCACGATATCCAATATGGCACATATATATGAGAATAATTATCATGACGCGCAAAAGATTGTTTATAAAAGCTACAAATTGTCCTGCGAGTGGGACCCGAGGGGAAATTTTATTGTGAGTGCCGATTCTCAAAGTGGAGAAATTACCGTCAAATTGATGACGCCCGATGGGAAGGTGGAAACTAGAAGCTGGAAGGTAGATGGAAGAAAGCCAAAGGCGGCCAGAGAATTATGTTTTATGATAGAGCAAGACCTTGGAGTTTCTACAATAGGAAACGCGATGTATATTGGACGGCAGTTGGAGCGGGCGGAGGTGGCGGTGAAGCGGGGGATGGAGTATAGGCAGGATGAAGCACTTCGCTTGGCGAAGAATTTGAAATTTTAAATTTGAAATTTGTATTTAATTTTAAATTGATTAATAATTAAGAATTAAAAATTAATAATTTTGGTCCCCGAATAAATTCTTGCTAACGAGCGTAAATTTTGTTAATCTCCCAAACATCTATGACAACACAAACAAAATACAAGATCCCAACGCCCGAAGAAATGCTTTTGGCAGGTCTTCATATTGGGCACTCGCGCAGAAGGTGGCACCCTAAAATGGCTCCATTTATCTTTACGCAAAAAAATAAAATTCACATTTTTGATTTATATAAAACACAGCCCATGCTTGAAACGGCATGTAGTTTTTTGCGAGATGTGGCAAGCGCTGGCGGTCAGATTGTTTTTCTTGGCACAAAACTTCAGGCTCAGGATATTGTGGAAACCGCGGCAAAAAAGAGTGGGGTTATGTTTGTGGTTAAAAGATGGTTGGGGGGGACTCTTTCCAATTTTGACGAGGTAAAAGCTAACCGTGATAAATTAAAATATCTTATGAAGGGTCAGGACGAAGGGTCGTTTGAAAAGTATACAAAAAAAGAAAGGTTACTTATTGCCCGTCAGGTAAATAAGTTGCGGGGTTATCATGAGGGTGTTTTGGAGATGGAGAAAATGCCCCAAGCCCTTTTTGTGGTTGATGCAAAGCGCGAAAAGACCGCGGTAAAAGAGGCTATTCAGGCAGGAATTCCAGTTGTGGCGTTAATTGACAGTAATACCAATCCCGAAGGTATTGCTTATCCAATTCCCGGAAACGACGATGCTATAAAGGCAATAGATTTAGTTGTTAAAACCGTAGCAGAAGCGGTTGCTTATGGATACAAGGAGGCGGCGGAAGCTAAAAGTAGTAGTGCTTCCAGTGTTACCGGAGCAGTCGGTCGGAAGGTGGAAGTTGTAAACTTGAAGTTGGAAAAGAAGCCGGAAGTTAAAAAGGGAAAGAAAAATTCTAAGAGTCCAAAAATCCTTAATAAGTCAAATAAGACCAATAAAGTAAATAAAACAAATAAGACCAATTCCAAAAGGGGTAGTACCCGATAGGGTACTACCCCATTTAAAACGCATGCAAATAACTATAACCACCATAAAAGAACTCCGCGACTTAACTGGCGCTGGCGTTGCCGATTGCCGCAAGGCGCTTGAAGAAGTTTGCGGGGATATTAAAAAAGCTCAGGAAATTTTAATCCGTGAAGCTTCTGTAAAAGCTGTCAAGAAATCCGAAAGGGAAATAAAAAACGGGCTTGTTATAAGTTACCTTCATCAGGGTGGAAAAATCGGTGTGTTGGTAAAAATGGGATGCGAGACGGACTTTGTGGCAAAAACAAACGACTTTATGGATCTTGGAAAAGAAGTGGCTATGCAGGTGGCGGCCATGGATCCTTCCGATGTTGCAGATCTATTGGATCAGGACTATATAAGAGATTCCTCAAAAAAAATTAAAGACCTCGTAAATGATGTTATTGCCAAGACCGGGGAGAATTGCTCGGTCGTGGAGTTCTCACGATTTTGTATCTAACAAATTTTTCCAATTTGATTAATTGGACTAATTAGACTAATATCATTTCCAATGAAACTTCCCGAATTTAAGGATAAACTTAATAAAGCTTTTGATCACCTTTTGGATGAACTTTCGGCTATCCGCGGCAACCGCGCGCAAACCTCTCTTGTGGAAAATATTGGAGTAGAAGCCTATCCGGGGACAACGCTTTCCCTCCGAGAACTTGGTGCAATTACAATAGTAGATCCGCAAATGATTATGGTGGAAGTGTGGGATGGGGGAATTGCCGACGCTGTCGCTTGCGCTATAGCTGGGTGTGGTGCCGGACTTAACCCTGTGGTGGATGGCAAAACAATAAAGATTCCCGTTCCCACTTTAACCTTGGAACGGAGGTCCGAACTGGCTCGTCTTGTAAGTCAAAAGGTTGAGGAGGCAAAAGTGGGAGTGCGCAATATCCGCCATGACGCTATCTCGTCCCTTGAAGAGCAAAAAGAAAATTCCGTGGTTTCCGAAGACGAGTATTTTACGCTTAAGGAGCAGTACGAGAAGGAAGTTCGGGAGATCAACGCAAAGATGGTAGCTAGGGGAGTTGAAAAGGAAGAGGAGATCCTTAGTATTTAATTCCAAATTATTTTAATTACTCTGATTTCTAATTATTCTAAATAAATCCCAATTTCCCAATTTTGGAATTTGAGAATTGGTGTTTCTTTAGGTTAATTAGAATAATTAGGTCAATTAGAAATTTTTACCTATGCCCATCCTTGCTTTACTAATCTTTATTTTAATATTATCTATTCTTGTGATGATCCACGAGCTTGGTCACTTTTTGGTTGCCAAAAAGTCCGGAATAGCTGTGGAGGAGTTTGGTTACGGTATTCCGCCCAAAATTTTTGGTAAAAAAATCGGGGGAACTATTTATTCCATAAACCTTTTTCCTTTTGGTGGATTTGTAAGAGTTCAAGGCGAAGATTTTTCCGATCCGGGGCAAAAAACCGCGGGGAATTTTGCGTTTAAACCGCCTTATATTAGGATGCTGGTTTTAATTGCCGGAATTTTTATGAATGTGGTTTTTGGATCGCTATTATTTTTTGTAGTTTTGGCGTCCCGCAACTTTGTTAGCGCTCCATTAATGACGATGGGGGACGAAAATTACCATTTTCCTTTTGGCAAGCAGACTAAAATTGAGACTGTAATAACATTTGTAGCGGAAGGAAGTCCCGCTAAAACCGCAGGGTTTGATTTTGGGGATTATATTACTGGAGCAGGTCTTATAAATTCCAATGAGGCGCGAATAACATCTGTTTCCGATCTCCAAACATATGTCGGATCAAAGGGGGGGCAGAATATTATCTTTGAGGTAAAAAATATGCAGACGGATAAGATACAGCAAATCACCGCTACGCCAAAATATGACGATGCGTTACAAAGGAGCGCTATTGGCGTAGGTCTTGGTTCCGCTTTTACCCTAAGTTACACCGCGCCGCTAGAAAAACCGGTGTCGGGACTGCTCCATGGGGTAAATGTTACTCTATATTCCATGAATATTTTGGGACAACTTATCAATACTTCGGTTTCAAAGAAGAGTTTGGGGCCGGTTTCGGAAGGATTCTCTGGTCCGGTGGGGATATTTGGTGTGGTTGCGGGGGTAATTAACGCTGGTGGCGATAGTGTGGTTTTAACTCTAATGGATATAACGGCCCTCCTTAGTTTCTCACTGGCGTTTTTTAACATACTCCCACTACCAGCGTTGGATGGGGGAAGGGTAGTGTTTGTGCTATACGAGATAGTTTTTAAAAAGAGGCCCAACCCCAGATTGGAATCGTTGTCCCATAGTTTTGGTTTGGCGGTTTTACTGCTTCTAATGTTCCTTGTTACCTTTAAGGATATTTTTAAGCCTTTTTAGCCAAAAACTTGTTTTTTCCCGTGTTTACAATATAAAACAACCTACAAAATTTCTAAAATGGTCGTTGATTTATATCGGTGGGCGGTATACATTTAACCTATGGTAAAAAAACCTGCCCTTTTTATATTTTTCTTTTTAACACTCGGGTTTTTCTATCCAAAATTATCTCTTGCGCAACCCTTTAATTTTTCCGGAAACGAGTCTTACGAAGTTACCATAATTGATACAGAGGTAAAAGATGGCTCTTTGGTTTCTTTGTCCGATCGGGGGTATTTTTTATCTAAAAGTATTTATGATCCCACATTTGTTGGAGTAGTTAATCTTACCCCGGATGTTCTTTTTGGTACAAGCGGCGTTAAAGCAGAAAATGTATATCCGCTATCCGTTACCGGAAAAGTTAACGCGCTCGTGGAAAATACTAACGGCTCTTTAAAAATTGGCGACAATATAACAACTTCAAAAACTTCCGGAGTTGGTCAAAAAGCCACGGAAGATGGATTTGTTATTGGAAGATCGTTGGAGGAGATAAATTTTACAAATAACGACCCCGTTCCTGTTTTAGTACAACTTGATCCGCATATTCACTCCAAGGTTTTGATTTTTGATTCTGGGGTAGGATCTTCTGGACTTAAGAAAATAATGGCGGTCTTTTATAATTCCTTAAGGACTGGAGGTGCTTCGGCGCAAGACGAACCGTCCAAGGTATTTAGGTACATATTGGCAATTATTGTCGTAGTAATAACACTGGTTTTTGGCTTTTTGCTTTTTGGAAGATTGGCGATGCATGGTTTGGAGGCCATGGGCAGAAACCCGTTGGCTTCAAAAATGATTACTACCGGCATTCTTATTAATTCTGTTTTAACGATAGTCGTTGCCTTGTGTGGCTTGATCTTGGCGTATATTATTATTACATATTAATATGATAGATTTTACAATAATCACCATACCAGCTTTAGTTTCGTCCCTTATTCTTTATATTGTGGCAATTGCCCGCGAGGAAAAAACCGCGAGCGCTTTGGAAAAAATTCAGGAACATGCGGAAAACCGAGGCAAAAAGAAACTGGAGGAAAAAGCAGAAGAGCTGGCCGAAAGACAATTCTCAAAATTGCTAAAAGAAGTTTCCGCGAAATTAAAAACAGTTGCAGTTTCCTCCGTAACCCAAAACTTTGATCTTGTTTCCAAAGATATTATTAAAGAAAAAGAAAATTTGCTGATCAAAGCCCGAGAAGAGGTAGCCGTATACAAAAAGGAAAAGGTGGCGGAGATTAATAAAGCTGTCCAGAAAGCGGTTTTTGAGGTAGTATCAAATACATTACGGACCGAAATATCCCACGAGGCCGACGAAAAATACATATTATCGTGTTTGGAAAAGTTTCTTCATGAAATCCCACAAAAGTGAGAAATTTGACGATTTGGTTTTGCAACTTGTTACGAGATCCGCGGGGGACTCCTTGGTGGCGCTTTTTGAGGAGTTTAAAAATAACAGTTACCGCCTTGGAAATCAGGTAAAGTTATTGGAAAAACTTCTTCCTTATAATGTAAAAGATAGCGTTATGGAAATTGTAAAGAGGGGCTCGGGAGAAAAGATGACCACTTATATCAAAAACCGTCCCATATTGGAGATAACAATGGCGTTTGCCCCCCAATTTTGTTTTTTGGATAATATTGCAAGTAAACTGTATAAAGAGCTAGGTTACGCAGTACTCCTTGCTGTTAAAGTTGACCCAGAACTTATTGGTGGTTGTAGCCTTTGTTATAAAGCATTTTATCGGGACTATTCCATAAGAGAGCGTTTAAACCAATTAAACTAATGTACCAATCTTTTGCAAAAAAATTTTCACAAACCGGCGAGGTAACAGAAATTAATTTTCCAGTTGTGGGGGTTAGGGGACTTCCCGACGCCTTTTTTAAGGAGTATGTTTACTTTGAAAACGGGGAACGAGGAGTAATCCTAAATTTAAAAAAAGAACTGGCTGAAGTTCTTTTGCTTGGCGCGACCGGTGTAAAAATGGGGGAAAAGGTGGCTAAATCCGGCGAGCCGTTAAAAATTCCGGTTTCTATAAGTGCGTTGGGAAAAATTATTACACCTTTTGGAAGCGAGATTTTAGGACCCTATTCTAAAGATCCCAAAGTGGAATTTAGATCCGTAGATACTGCGCCTCCGGGTCTTGAGACGCGCCGGCCTATAAGAAGCCCTCTAATTTGTGGAATCCCTGCGGTTGATACTCTGTTTCCTTTGGGTAAAGGGCAAAGGGAGCTTGTTGTTGGAAACAGGAAAACCGGAAAGACCACCTTTTTAACTTCGCTTTTAAAAGGTGTGGCAGGGGACAAAACCGTAGTAATTTATAATCTTATTGCCAGCCAAAAAAAAGAAGCCTTTGAGATTTATGAGTACGCTGTAAGTAGCCACCTATCCAAATTTTTGATTATCGCATCTTTTGCTGGCGAGTCCTCCGCAATGGTGTACTTTTCGCCGTTTTGCGCCATGACATACGCGGAGTATTTTCGAGATGCGGGATACGATGTAGTTTTGGTTCTTGATGATATGACGACGCATGCCAAATATTGTAGAGAAATATCACTTTTGGCGCGCGGTCTGCCGGGTCGCGATTCATACCCCCCAGATATTTTTTATACGCACGCAAGAATTTTGGAGAGGGCGGGAAACTTTTCTGCGGGAAAAAAAGGTCAGGTATCCATAACCTGTTTGCCTGTGGCGCAAACCAAAGAGAATGATTTTACCGATTACATAGTTTCTAATTTAATCGGTATTACCGATGGCCACTTGCTTTTTGACGAGGACGAATTTTCTAAAGGCAGACGGCCCGCTATAAATTATTCTCTGTCGGTAACTAGGGTGGGCAGGCAGGTTCAAAATGCCCTTCTTGGCGATGTCGGAAGAAGAGCGCTATCGTTTTTAACTTCAGAATATGCAAAAAGTCAAACGCTATCATACTTTGGGAGCGAACTGACAGATTATGTTAGAGACAATCTGGACAAAGGGGAAAAACTGGAAGACTTTTTTAATCAAAGCGGAACCGTTCTTATCCCATGCGAAGTGCAGGTAGTTATGTGCGCCATGATCTTAAACGGTTATTTTAAAGGGGAGACACTAATAAAGATGCAATTTTTTAAGGAGGTATTTGTTAAAAATTATCTAGGCGATGGGAGAACTTCTAAAATGGTAAATAATATTGCGTCAGTAAAAGATTTTGAACATCTTACAAACGCGTTGCTTGATAACAAGCTGGATCTTTTAGAATCATGCAAAAAGGCAAAGACCTAAAACTGGATAGGGAAGTTACACGGACAATGGAGCAGGTTATAGGGTCGCTTGAAGAAGTGTATGTGTTAAAAATGAAAAGGATTAGGGACTCGGTTGTTATTGCGCGGGATTTTTTTACCGGAATCTTGGCGGTTTTTGAGGAAACTCGCAAAAATCATCAGGGTCCAATATCAAAGAAAAGCGGGGAATTGGCAATTCTTATTTCCGGTAATCTTAAGTTTGCGGGGGAAATTAATATGAAGGTCTTTAATGCTTTTAACAATTACATCCAAGGAACAAAATGCGATATTGGAATTATTGGGAAGATCGGCGACATTTTATATAAACAAAGAGGAACTTTCCGGACATACCGGTATTTTGATCTGGAAAACGAATACCCCAGCTTTGAAAAAGTAATGGAAATTCTAAAATATATTTCCTCATACGAAAAAATTACCGTTTTTCATGGAAAATTTATGAATTTAGCCGAGCAGGTTGACACGCAAACGGCAATTACCGGAAACAAAGATTTTAGTACGGAGATGACCGGACAAAAAATCCAAGGCCGCGAGTACGAGTCCGCGCACTATATTTTTGAGCCAAGTCTAGAAAAGGTTTTAGAGTTTTTTCAAAATCAAATGATCGGATCCCTTTTTAAACAAACAGTTTACGAGTCGTCCCTTGCGCAACTGGGGTCAAGGATAAAGACAATGGAGGGAGCGTTTCCCGCTATTAAAGAAAGAAAGGCAAAGCTGGACATGTTGCGTCTTATGGAATTAAGATCATTAAGGAACAAGAAACAACAGGCCTCGTTGCTTAGAATTTTTACAAATGAGCGGATTTTGCAGGCTACATATGCTACCTAAAACTGGAGAAGGAAAAATAGTTGAAGTCACGGGTCAAATTGTAGTCGCGGAGTTTTTAAACTTCTCTCCGTTATTGTGGGATATTCTGTTTTTAAAAACGGACAAGGCCGTAAAAATGGAGGTCGTGTCGCAGATCTCCGGAAATGCTGTAAAGTGCGTTCTTTTTTCCGATCCTTGTGGGGTAAAAAGAGGAGATACTGTAGTAAATACGGGAGAACGCCTAAATTTTTATGCTGGGGAGAATCTATCCGGTCGAGTGGTTGATTTATTTGGTAATCCCAAAGATGGGCTTGGTCCAATTCCAAAAGGAAAGGGGGAAAATATGCCCCTACGAAATCGGACACCGGGATTTTATGCCACAAAAAGCGAAGGTGGGGAGTTTCTGGAAACCGGAATTAAAGCAATAGATTTTTTTGCCCCCATGACAGTTGGCGGAAAAATAGGAATGTTTGGCGGAGCCGGAGTAGGGAAAACGGTAGTGTTAACAGAACTCATCAATAATCTTGTGGTTAAAAACCGCGGGCTTAAAAAGACAAGGTGTGTGTATTGCGCAGTTGGTGAAAGATTGCGCGAGGCGCAGGAGCTTTGCTTTGCGCTAGATGAGGCTGGCGTTTTAAATAATGTAGCTGTTATTCTTGGTCAAATGGGAGAAAATCCTGTAATAAGGTCGTATACTCCGAATGCCGCATTGGCGCTTGTAGAATATTACCGTGATGTCAGCAAAAACAATGTCATGTTTTTTATGGACAATGCATATCGCTTTGCTCAAGCTGGGCAGGAGATATCCGGAATAAAGGGAGATTTCCCTTCAGAAGAAGGTTATCAGCCAAACCTTACTTCCAGCATGGCAGAATTTCATGAAAGGTTGGTATCCGGTATGCTTAATGCTGTTACTTCAGTAGAAGCTGTTTATGTTCCTTCCGACGATGTGTACGATTTTGGTGTTAGGGAGTTGTTTCCGTACATGGACGCTTTTATTGTGTTATCACGTGACGAGTACCAAAAAGGCAGGATGCCTGCCCTTGACCCTTTGCGCTCAGCTTCTAATGCCTTAAAGGAAGGGATTGTCACAAAACATCATCTAAACGCACTTAATGAGGCGCGGAGAGTAATTAAGAAAGCGGAAACTTTAGAAAGAGTAGTTTCTTTAATCGGGCCTTCGGAGCTATCTCTTGAAGATCAAAAAATTTATAAACGCGCCCAACATATTAAAAATTATATGACGCAACCATTTTTTACCGTAGAAGGACAAACGGGCCGAAAAGGTACTTTTGTTCCGTGCGCGAATACTGTGGAAGATGTTATGGGGATAGTGGAGGGGAAGTGGGATGGAGAGGAACCCGAGAAATTTTTGTATATTGGGAAGATCTCGTAGATTTTCCTCAGTTTTCTATGAATATTTTAACCTTATCTTTTTTACAATAAAGTACTCCTTCTTTAAATTTAATAGTCTTTTCATTTCCGACGGTTTTAACTATTAAAAAGTCTTTGATAAGGGTTATGAAGTTAGCATGGTTTGGAAGAATATCGAATCTTCCCCGCCCATTTGTTGATGACACGGAATAAGCCGTAACCTTTACGGGTTGATCGGATAGTGTTTTTACTTCAACGGTTAATAACTGGTTTGGCATTGGATAAAGTTTAGCACAACGTATAAAAATGGGGTACTACCCGATAGGGTAGTACCCCCTATAATTTGGATATTTCCCTCTTGACATTCTCATTGGTTGTTTTAAACTTTAGGTACAGTAAAAGACAACTTTCCTGCCCATGGAAAAAGACAGAAATAACTATAACCTTCCGCCTCAAGAATTTGCCCGTCTGGTACGGGTTTCTACCTCTACTTTAAGAAGATGGGAAAGGGAAGGTTTTTTATCCCCAAAAAGATCTAATTCCGGTCACCGTCGCTATAGTTTATCTCAGGTTAAATTAGCCGAGTCACACCATGATGACGCGCAGGAAAATCGCTCTAGGCTCTCTAAGGAGAGGGTTTCTTCCAACTCAAATTTGACTAATTGGTCTAATTTGCCAGAAAAGGGGGTACTACCCATCGCCGGCGGGCGATGGGTAGTACCCCATATAAAGCCTTTGGCCTTTGCAATTCCGGCCATCGCCGGAATCGCCACTTTTGTTATTTTTACTTTTGCGCCGATTCCTTTTTTTGGACAGGTTGCCGGGTCTAAAATTTTTTCTAGGGACTACACAGCGGGATTTTTAAAGTCCAAAGTTCTTGGGTCAAAGGTTGTCAAAGTGCTGGCATCTGCCGACGCTAGAAACGATATCAGCCTTATCTTTAATATTCCCACGATATTTAATCAGGATATAAAAGCTGTTGGACACAATCTTGATTTAGGGGCAGGGAGAATTACGGCAGGAAATGTCATATATTCTGTTATTGCGGGAACCGGGGTAGCGGTAACAGAAGGTCAAAATCCGGAAATTTCCAATACCGGCGTTTTGTCTATAGGTGGAGAAGTTGGTGAACTGGAGTTAGCGGCTGGCGAAGGAATCGAGGTCGATGGCATGCAAATTACCAATGCCGATTTGGGGTCGTCGCAGGCAATATTTAAAAATATCAAGGTTGGCGCCAACACCGTTGTATCAACAACAAACAATGACATACTAACTATAGACACAGGAACAGGGGTTACAGCTACCGCTGACATTAGCGCGAAAAAGATTACCTTTACAACACCTTGGACGCTACTCGGTACTACTATCTACCCAACAACTACTTCCAACACAATTGCCACTTTAGGCAGTATTGGGGTAGGTACCACCTCTCCGCAATCGGCGTTTTCTGTAGGATCCAGTAGTCAATTTCAGGTCAACTCGTCTGGCGATATGATCCGTCTAAAAAGTTTGACCTATTCTTGGCCTTCTGTGCAAGCTACCACAAACCGGCAGGTTTTGACAAACGATGGAAGTGGAAATCTTTCGTGGGGAAGTTTGTTAAGCGTGGATGTAGATGATGATACTTTGGACTACACAGAATTCAAGGATCTTATGTCATTGGATGCCGCAACGGATATTGCTCTGGGGGGGTATAATTTTTCCTTTTCTGGCGTAGGAAATGTGGGAATTGGAACCACAAATCCTACTTACGCTCTAGAGGTCGCAGGAACCGGATATTTTGGAGGAGCTTTAACTCTTGGAACTCAAGCGACAACTACGGCTCACGCAGTCAAGGCCGATCGCAGTTTAACAC
>PEYT01000026.1:0-9531 GCA_002774285.1 candidate division WWE3 bacterium CG08_land_8_20_14_0_20_40_13
CTCTATTTTACCAACACTAAATGTCTATTAAGCCTGCTCTTTAGAAAAAGGTGGAAAAATATTGGGTTGATAAATCAACACCCCCCATCTTTTTCTTGTCGTTGTGAACAAGCTTACAATATGTTATATTACCACAAGTCTTCGGTAGATTAACCTCCCGCGATTATGCGGCACCCTTTGTTTAACCTTCCGTAGCATTAGTTTCATGATATACAGAAGAAAATTTAATAGGCGGTTTACCGCTAAAAATCTAGATCGTGGAAAATTTTCCAAGTTTGATTTGGCACGCCAGATAGAAATTTCTAACAGGTTTGTAAAAACAGATGTCCCAACCTTCATACCAAAAGAGGGCGCCTTTGATCTAATGGATCTGGACTCTTTGATTAAGACTAACATTTTTAACAAAGGATACACTGCGCCAACAGAAATTCAGGCGCAGGTAATCCCTGCAGTTTTACTAAACCGTGATGTTATAGGTATTGCCAATACTGGTACCGGAAAAACCGCCGCTTTTTTAATCCCACTTATTACCAAAGTAGTAAGAAATAGAAGTGAAAAGGTTTTAATTATAACTCCAACCCGCGAGCTGGCCATACAAATTAACGAACATTTTAGAGCTCTATCCGCTGGAACTGGAATTTACTCTGCGGTATGCACAGGCGGGGCAAATATGCGTCTTCAAATAAAATTTATTAGACAAAATTCTAATTTTATTATCGGAACACCCGGCAGGTTAAGAGATTTAATAGATCAACGGGTATTGGATCTATCGCATTTTAAGAATGTTGTTTTAGATGAAACAGATAGAATGGTTGACATAGGATTTTTAAAGGAGATTAAATTTTTTATCTCCTTACTTCCAAAAGAGAGACAATCGTTATTTTTTTCGGCAACGGTTTCGACCAAAGTTAAAGAAATATTAAATTCATTTGTAAAAAACCCGGTAACAATAAGTACCAAGGTTTCCGAAACAGCAATTTCTATTAAACAGGAAATGGTCAGAGTCCCTTTCGGAGTTAATAAGGTGGAAATGCTTCACGATCTTTTAATTAAAAAGGAGATGCGGAAAGCTTTAGTCTTTGGAAAAACAAAATGGGGTATCGAAAAATTAACAAACGAGCTTATAGAGCGCGGATTTAAAGTGGGCGCAATTCATGGAAATAAAAATCAAGGACAACGAAATAGAGTTTTAACTCAATTTAGAAATGATGAAATAAAAATACTTTTAGCCACCGATGTGGCGTCCCGTGGTCTGGACATTAGTGATATAAGCCATGTAATAAATTACGACCTTCCAAATACCTATGACGACTATGTCCACAGAATTGGAAGAACGGGACGGATTGGTAAGAAAGGTATTGCAGTAACCTTGGTAGATTAATTTTTATCTCTTTTAACCTGTCTTCGGCGAAGGTTTGTGTCTAGAATTTTTTTACGCAATCGCAGATTTTGTGGCGTAATTTCCAAAAGCTCGTCATCTTCCAAGAAACTCAATTGTTGTTCTAAACTTAATTGTAGTGAGGGTGGAAGTACAATTCCTTCCTCCCCAACGGATCTGTTATTTGTTAATTGTTTCTCTTTGCAAACATTAATTTCTACATCTTCATCTCGAGCGTTAATGCCAACAATCATTCCTTCATAAACTATAGTTTGAGGTTTAATAAAAACGGGGCCTTTATCGTGGGCGGGCACCAATCCATAGGTAGCGGCCTTACCGGCATTTGAGGCAACTATAACTCCTTTTCTAAGTCTTTGAATTTTGCTTCCAATTTTATCGTACTTTATAAATATGGAGCTTATTACGGCAGTCCCTCTTGTTAAGGTTAATAGTGTTCCCCTAAGCCCGAGTAGACCTCGGGTTGTAATTTGAAATGTCATTCGTGTAGTTCCACTTGAAAGTTCGTCCTGCGATAAAAGAATTCCCCTTCTCTTCCCAATCTCGCTTTTTACAGCGCCAATATATTGGTTATCCACATCGCATGTTAATTCGTCAATAGGCTCCATCTCTTCCCTGTCTATAATTTTTGTAATAACGGTGGGTTTGCTAACTTCTATTTCGTAACCCTCCCGTCGTAATGTTTCCAGAAAAACCGACAGGTGCAACTCCCCCCTTCCGAAAAGAGTATATTTTCCATTTTCAGCAATTTTAAATCTCATGGCGATATTAGTTTGAAGTTCTCTTTGAATTCTCTCCAGAATTTGCCGTCCGGTTACAAACTTTCCCTCTTTTCCCATAAGTGGGGAGGTATTAGGTCCGATAGTTAAACTTAATGTGGGCTCTTCAAGTTTTATAGACAAAACGGAATTGGGATATTGGGGGTTAGATATTGTATCTCCAATTTCCGCTTCTTTTATCCCTGCTATAGCAATAATATCGCCCGGAAGTCCGATGTCGGTTTCTTGGCGTTTTAAACCCTGATAAACATATATTTTATTGGCGGTGGCTTGAAATACAGTCTTATCAGTTTTTATTATTGCCACCTTATCATTAAGCTTAATGGTCCCTCTTTTGACTTTTCCGATAATGTATTTCCCCTTGTAATTGTCCCAGTCAAGCGCCGATACCAGCATTTGGAAAGGACCGTCCGGATCAATTTGCGGCTCCGGCACATATTTTAAAACAGTCTCAAATATTTGGGTAAAGTTGGCTGTTTCATCCGGATTATCGGGCATTTTATCCCAAGCCTTTCCATCTTTTCCCGTAGCGTATAGTATTGGAAAAGTTAATTGATCTTCGTGTGTTGCTAGCTCCAAAAAGAGATCGTATATTCTGGATAATGTTCTTTTTACATCGGCGTTAGGTTTGTCGATTTTATTTATAATAACAATTATTTTTAGGTTTAACTCCAAAGCCTTTTTTAGAACAAATTTTGTTTGAGGCATGGGTCCCTCCTGAGCGTCAACAACCAAGAGCGCGCCGTCAGCCATGTTTAAGGTTCTTTCCACCTCTCCACCAAAATCCGCGTGACCGGGGGTATCAATAATGTTAATTTTTGTATCTTTATAAATAATCGAGACGTTTTTGGCCAGAATGGTTATCCCCCGCTCTTTTTCCTGATCATTAGAATCCATGATCAGATCTTGCGACATGATGGCTTCGTTATCCCGAAAGTTTTTGGATTGCTTTAGCAGACCATCTACAATTGTGGTTTTTCCATGATCCACATGAGCAATGATTGCAATATTTCTTAATTTCATAACGATAGTGTATGATTATACAGTATTAATAGATATGGGGATACTTAATACTATTTTTATAACCTTCGCGCATAACCAATACGCCATCGCTTTTTTTGTAGGAGCCATATTATCGTTTTTTCTTTTAATAATTAAACCCTCGCGTTATCTGGTTTTACTTTTATTTGGTTTTTTAATGCTTCTTATGGGTTTTGAATACGATAAACACATTGTACAGCCTCTAACTGACCAAACACTTGCCTCCTTTGACTTTGAAAGTGGGAGATCGGTTGGACTTGTCTCTATGACTTTAAGAAAGCTTCTACCGTTCTTTTTCTTCTTTTCCGGTTGGGGAAGTATCTTTTTAGCTCTATTTGTAAAGAGTGTCAGAGGAAAAAAATCAGTATCCTAAATCGCGGTACATCTGGGAGTTATTAGATATTACACTGTAAAATTCGGCCATCGCCGATTTAAAAAGTACAATATTGACAGCAAGAGAAATAACAGTAACGGCAACAATTACCCATCCAATTTTTTTTGCCTTTTGATCACCGTTTTTAATATATTTAAATGCCCACCCCAAACCAAAAGGAGGAAGAAGGAAGCTTATTAGATACATAAATATTTGTTTTTTTAGTGAAGTAGACAACAGCTGAAGTTCCATTTGAAATGAATATACCAATCGCTTTATATTAGAACAAGTGTTTGGTATCATGTGCCAAGTAAATAGGGCGGTTAGCTCAGTTGGTTAGAGTGTTTGGTTTACATCCAAAAGGTCGCAGGTTCGAGCCCTGCACCGCCCACCATTAGAATCTCTTGCCCTTTGTAGCTTTAGCGAAGAAAAGGGACAACTCACCTACATCCCCACAAACCTTTAGCGAGGGTTATTGCTTCCTTTTCCGCATTGGATAGGCCCTCTTGATGTAAAACATCTGGAGGATAAGGTGTAGCTTTTGCAAAACCTTTTTTAACAAGTATTTCATTAACAAAAATCGGGTCTAAAAAGACATATCGCAAAAGTCGGCCGTATTTATCTTTATTGTTGATATCTTTGGCTAATGTAACCGATTTACCCTCCACTAACTCTTTAAGAAATTGAAACGACTCCTTAGCAAAACAATCAGGGGTTTTTCCTAAAGGGTCCTCTGGAGCATCTATGCCAATAAGACGAACTTTAGAACCATTATCTAGTTCAAAAGTATCGCCATCAACCACTCTTTTTACAATAGCTGATTCACGGCCGGTAGTTGGTTTAACAAGAGGTAAATCATTAATCGGTTTTGAGGGATTGATGATAATTGCTACGATCAGCGTGGTAAGAATTGGAATTAAAATCTTGATAAATTTGTCTTTGGTTATTTTCATAGATGGAGCCTTCTTCCGGGTTCGGACCGGAGACCTCATCCTTACCATGGATGCGCTCTACCAACTGAGCTAAGAAGGCGTGGCACGGGCGGGAGGAATTGAACCTCCGTTAGCGGTTTTGGAGACCGCGATTCTACCACTGAAATACGCCCGTATATCTATTTTCAACGTCTTACTTAAGTTTTGCGCTCTCTTTATGAGTTGTTGTTTTTCTGCACCACTTACAGAATTTTTTAGCTTCAAGTTTTTCCTTCTGCTCTATTTTATTTGAGCTGGTGATATAGTTTTGCTTTTTGCAAACCTCACACACCATATGGAAAATTTTGCGGTTTGTCTTTTTTGCCATAATTTTATAAAAACACTAAATATTAATATCTAAATGGAGCCGTCCCTGGGATTTGAACCCAGGACCTATTGTTTACAAAACAATTGCTCTACCACTGAGCTAGGACGGCTCGCCGGCCATATACATCAATGGAGCGAGGAACGGGACTTGAACCCGCGACCTCTTCCTTGGCAAGGAAGCGTTCTACCACTGAACTACCCTCGCGTGCTAAAGATTGTTAACAAAAACCCTAAGCACGGATACCATGCCTGCGGCGAGAAGTATTATAACCGACAAAGCACAAAGAAGTGAAATAACGATAAAGTATTTAATAACTTTGGGCATGGGGCAATTATAGCAGATTATTCTCCCTCTCTAATCTCAAACTTATATCTTAAAAAGAATATAACCGCTACGGCAAAAGGAGCGATAAAGAAAAAGACTCTAAATAAAAGAGATGACAAAAACGCGGTTTCAAAAGGAACTCCCATAATTTTAAATACTTCGGCGCCCGAAGCCTCTTGAATCCCTATCCCACCCGGAATCATTGATAAAATACCGGCTGATGATGCAAGGACAAGACCGCTAAAAACATCCAAATGGCCAATTTTAACTCCAAGAGATTTAAAACAATAATAAAAGGCCAGAGAGGAGCTGGAATAATCGGCAATTGTGATAATAAAAAGTAAAGGCATAAATAAAAGATTATTAGCGGCGGCTTTAATCCCCTCGGATACTACGAAATCAAAATTTTCCAGTGAATTTTTTATATCCTTGCCTAGAAACTTTTTAATTATTTTACCTATAAAAAACAGAACACCCCTACGGAAGGGTTTTACAAACATAATAAGAGTAACAATTATAAAAATCGCCGAGGATCCTACCGCGGCAAAAAATAAAGTTTCGTGTTGTTTTTGTGGAAGGGTAAAGCCCGAAAAAATATACATTAGTGAAAAGGGAATAAATGCGGTAATACCGATGGTATATAAATACATGTGAAAAAATGATGAGGCGAGAACTCTTTTGGCTTGTATTTGGTATTTTTTAAGCATAAAAATTCTTAGGGTAAAACCGGCCGCTCCCCCAAAAGCCATTAGATTGTTAACAATAATGGTAAATACCGCGACCGGATAAAGTTTTAAAAATGGTATTTTAATGCCAAAAAGCCCCGCGACAAAATAATATCCAAGGGCCGAAAGTCCGATGGCGCCAAGAGAGAAGAAAACAATAAAGGGAAAATATCTGTAATTGGCGTTTGCTATGATCTGGGAAAAGTCACTACGATCCTTTATAAATATAAATGCCAAAAATAAAAACGCAACAACAACTGCGATTTTGGGTAGGAGATTTGATTTATTGAGCATAATTTTTCTAATGGTTTGCCACGCGTAGTCGCGTTTGACGCGACGAAGTATGGTCGGGGATGTCAGGCTCGAACTGACGGCCTCCACGTCCCAAACGTGGCGCGCTACCAACTGCGCCAATCCCCGATGATACACACAATATAAACCGCGTTTGACGCGGTGGTGGGCGATACAGGGCTCGAACCTGTGACCTTCACAATGTCAATGTGACGCTCTAACCAACTGAGCTAACCGCCCATGGAGCGGGTGAGGAGAATCGGACTCCTGTATTCAGTTTGGAAAACTGATATTCTACCATTGAACTACACCCGCAAAGTACTTTAGATTTTATCAAAATAATCTATAATAGGGAATGTTGTCTTGCGCCTGTAGCTTAATGGATAGAGCAATACCCTTCTAAGGTAGAGGTTGTGGGTCCGACTCCCGCCAGGCGCACCATCTTTTGGATCGCTAGCTCAATGGCAGAGCAACCGGCTCTTAACCGGTAGGTTCAGGGTTCGAGTCCCTGGCGATCCACCACCACCCATCGCCATCTCTTATATTGATCTTTGTGAAAGGAGTATTTAGAAATATTAAGTTTTTTTAATTCTTTTTCGATCAAATCTTTCTGTCCGTGGCCAAATTCCAGATATAGCGCTCCATTTGGTAAAAGATGGTTATTTAACCCTTTTAGAATTTTATTTATAAAATACATCCCCTTGTTTCTGGCAAACAGAGCAGTTCTTGGCTCAAATTTGAGAGAGCTGTCATATTTGTCATTAGTGTTAACATAAGGCGGGTTGCAAAGAATGTAGTTGAATTTACATTCTTTAAGGTTATCGAACAGATCGGATTTAATAATTCGGGATCCTCCCGCGTCAAACGCGGGAGGATCCCGATATAGGAATCTTAAATTTATCCCCGTCTGTTCGAGGGCATTTTCATCGATATCGACAAAATCAACCGAAACATTTGGAAGGTGTTTTAAAAGAGCGATCCCAATACATCCCGCCCCACAGCAAAGATCAAGAATTTTGATTTTCGATCCATTAGGGAGAGTCCCTTGTTGCAAGGGACTCTCCTTATTTAATTCCGATATGACTCGAGACACCAAAAATTCAGTTTCAGGGCGGGGAATAAGAGGTTTAAGACTAAGATCAATATGACATCCCAAAAATTCTTTCCACCCAATTACATAATCTACCGGTTCCCCACTCCGTAAGCGGTTAATATCGTCAAGCTCGTTTGGGGCATACTGTCTTTTTCCTTGTATTATCTCAGACCCCGACCAATTATATTTTTCTATTAAAACCCACCTAATTTGAATTTTTATTGAATCGGAGTTTGTCATACCTTATTATAACAAAGTTGACGAAATACCCTATAGTGTGGTATACTTTGGGCATTGATTGAGGGATTCAATCAGAAAGTTTAAGAGACCTACACAAAATTTATTTCTTGCCACTATATCTAAAGGCTTGGAAAAGTTGTTAGGTTTTCTAACAATTTTTCCAAGCCTTTCGTTGTTTCGGGGTCTAAACCCCATTCTTGCATCTTAAAAACCTAATAGCTCTCATTGAGCGTTTTTGATGTGAAAGAGCTAACAAGACTCCTATCTGTCAAAGGTTTTGTTGGTTGTATTCGCAAGGGAGAGGAGGTAGGGACTATCCCGTGCGACTGGCGGTTTGGGACTAATTAAAATGATGTTAGTGTGAAAATTTCAAGATGTCTTGTTTTTTAATTATTTTGCAGGAAAAGCAATTTGCTACCATTGCGCGACTGACGGAGTTTTCAAAGGCAATATAGACAACCTTTTTCCCCCGTCGCTTGCCAGATGATAACAGTCTCTGGTTGGAAATTACTTTAATTGGGGCTAATGTATGCTCGAGTTCTACCGCTACGAAAGGGAAGCTGTCGAATGGAGCGACAGCAGAATCAACTTTCGATAGTTTGAGATAGCGCTTTTAAATGGCAGAGCAGGCGCCACGCCCTGTCGCGTCAAACGCGATCAATAGGGTGTTATAAAAGACCGGTGATGATATGCGTATTAAAGTAGATAGACGCATATCTGGAAGGATGTTTTCTTCCTAGGGTATAGGGATCCTAACCACCGAACCCTCTACTTTGTGTTTGACCGGATCTCCCGCCCGTCAAACATAACGCGTTAATAAGCGTTTACCTAAAGGGAGAGTATTTATCCGCTGGCAACAATGTTAACAGGGTTATCCTGCTCTTGCACAGTTGTCCGGTTGTTAGAGTTTAGAACATGTGTTGTAGATTCTGATAAGTGGAGTTTAGAAAAGTATGCTTTTAGGACTAAAACAATAACAATAACAATAACAGTAACCTATTTTATCTACTATGCTACTATGGTTGTAGAAGAATTTCTGTTGGCTGAGCATACAGAAAGATTTAAAAGTTTGTGATAGAATTAAAAGGTTTTAATGGTGTCGCGTTTGACGCGGTGGCCATAGCTCAACGGCAGAGCGCCTCCCTGTGGAGGAGGATGTTGTGGGTTCAAATCCCATTGGCCACCCCAAAGTTGACTATCCGCACATTTTGCTATTGTGGCAAAGGGTTCTAGCAAGTCATAACACACTTTCTCGCCATCTACCTTAAGGTTCTGAAGTGTTTGTTTTAGAAGTAGCCGTTTTCCTTCCATTTTAGAACTTGCGAACAATCCGCCTGCGCGGTTGGCAAGACTTAATATGTATTCCGAAGCCAAATAGTAGCTTTCGTCACTTATCCTTAAGCCACCTCTCTTAAGATCAATCTCTACCATCTTATTAGTAAAGTCTTTGCGTAATTTCTCGTATTCATTGGGTGTAATACTACCGTCCAACTTGTCTATATACATATTATCTAGCCTTTTCTGTAACAATGTGTAATCGGCATTAAGTTTTTCTATTTGTAACATCTGCGATTCCGATTTTCCTTTATGTAGAAGCTTAAGATCTGTCGCAATGTCCTTAATTACCATTTCGGGAACTTTAAACCTGTCAAAGATCCGCATAAACTGATCTGTAAGATTCTTTTCGCTAATATATTTAGCATGATGCTTTCCCTTATATTGCGTACAATGATAATAAATATAGCGTCTCTTGGCTTTTTGTGGCGAAAGCTTACAACCACAATAGGCGCAATCTAATAAACCTCTATAATCGTAAGGTAGTCCCGCAAACTTAAACTTTTTCTTGTTATAGCTTGCTTTAATCTCTTGTACCTTATAAAAGATCTCTGGTTTAAGAAATAAAGGATAGTTATGGGGAAATTCCCGACCCTTATTTACCATAATGCCAGCATAAAACTTGTTCTTCATTA
>PEYT01000026.1:9576-11290 GCA_002774285.1 candidate division WWE3 bacterium CG08_land_8_20_14_0_20_40_13
TTATCTTGCTTCTTATTGTTAAAAGAGAATGTGCGCCTGTTGCGTATAGTTCGTAAGCCCTTTTTACCATTTGAGATTTAACGGGATCTATCACAATGGTTTTTGTTCCATCTTCTTTAGTAATGTTTCTATACCCAATGGGCGCTTTACCTGTCCAAGTGCCTTTTCGCAACTTCTCATCAAATGCTCTTTTAACATTGTCTCCAATGCTATCGGAATAATATCTGGCAAGGCTAACGCCTATGGTAAATCTAAATAGATCGGGAGCGGGGGAATCTTTGTGTAGGATTATATTATCCGATGGAAAATGCAACTCTAGCTTTCCCGCATTACGCAACTCTTCCAAAGTAATAAGATCCATTGTAAAGTTGCGGATAAGTCTATCTATCTTATCGCAACACAAAGCAATCTTGTCCTTGGATTGTTTTAACTCCAAGACAACTTCAGTAAATTCTTCCCGCTTTTGTTTATAAGCGGATTCGTCAAAACTGTAGGTTTTTATAATTTCAAAACCTTTGTCGCTTGCATACTTTTGCAAACGGAAAACCTGTGCTGGTAAGGAGTTGCCAGCCTCTTTTTGCTCCTCTGTGCTTACTCTAGCAAGTATTATTGCTTTCATAAGATTAATTCATTAAGCAAACAATAACCCAATTCTTGCTACAACTTCTTCTTGATCTACAACTTCAAAGTGGAACTTATCGTTCACCTTGAATTTAACTAGACTAATATTGTTACTAATAATTTGTTTGTTGGTTTCGTTAATGGCTTTAAATACCGATTTCTTGTAAATCGTATCTTCGCTTCCGCCCAAATGTTCCCCTTTGCTTTCTATTACATATACTAAATCCAACTTGCCGTCCGTTCCTTTTTTAGCGCTAATAAAATCGGGGTAAATATTGCCTTTGCGCCAACCTTTAACGCCATACCAATTCTTATTTGGTTTGTTTCTAAACCACCAAATAACATTTTCCTTTTCGTCAATTGTCTTTGCTATCTGTTCTTCTAATCCGTTTAATGTTGTTACATCAAGATCGTCAAACAAATAGCTATTGTATAAATTGGGATATTGCGATATTGGAATGGTTTCCTTGTCGGGTATTTTAAAACCAAGTTTCTTATCTTCCGATAACGCCAAAATAATCCTGTGGTCATTTGCTAAAGATTCAAAGATAGACTTTTCTTGATCTCTTTTGGATTTATCGTATGCTGTGGCAATTTCGTTAACAATAAAGCCAAAGTTGCTTTTAAGGTTTGCTATTTCTATTTCTGTTTCCAGTATCTTCATTGCGCAATTTGCGTACTCTCTTGCTGAAAATGGGTTATCTACAACATCAAAGATCCTTCTTGATAAATACGGCAAATCAATACCATCTTCCATTTCTGCGATTTCGGATTTGCCTTTCTCACCAAACTTGCTTTCTTCTATGGTAACAACAATATCTGTTCTTCTTTGAACTTTAGAAGATAAAGAGGGTTTTATCGTGTCTTTAATAAGGCTTGCTAAATTAACTAAACCAAAGTCAAACTTGCTTTTAATATCAATGTCATAGTTAAATCGCCTGTAAGTTGTATCGTTGGTTTTAACAAGCCAAATGGGTAAATAAAGGCTTTCGGGGTACTTTGCTAAAATATCTTGCTTTATCATGGCAACTTTTGTCCCTGTTGGCTCTGCTACTTTACCCGCCTTAATACCCTTTCCCAAATCCTCCATGCC
>PEYT01000009.1:0-31529 GCA_002774285.1 candidate division WWE3 bacterium CG08_land_8_20_14_0_20_40_13
CGACGGGGCCACAATAATAAACATGCCCTCCTAAAAATTCTACCAAAGCTCCGCTTTGGGATGAAAACGTTTTGCTTCGCAAAACTTTCGCTGTGCGAAAGTGCAGCGTCCTAGTCCACTAGACGACGGGGCCACATTATGAAGTATTTGGTGTGAGTATTTAGTATTTAGGAAAACTTATCATTTTGGTGCTCTTTTTACCTAATTACTAAGTACTAATTACTAACTACTCAAATTTTCGTGACAGCAAAAATTTATGGTGGTAAGGGTGGGAATCGAACCCACATGGCCGGTTTTTCAGACCGGAGCCGTGACCAACTTGGCTACCTTACCAAAGAGAGCCAACCACACGAAACTCCGATTTTATCGGAGCGTAGTATGGTGCCGAGAAGAGGACTTGAACCTCCAAGGGTTATTCACCCACAACGACCTCAACGTTGCGCGTCTGCCATTTCGCCATCTCGGCAAGATATTCTATTGGTCCTGAGGGTAGGATTCGAACCTACGAATGGCGGTTTTACAGACCGCAGCCTTAGACCACTTGGCTACCTCAGGGTGGTGGGCCTTCAGGGAATCGAACCCTGGTCAACTGGTTAAAAGCCAGCTGCTTTACCACTAAGCTAAAGGCCCGGAATTCTCATATTTTAGCGGAATATAGTAGGAAAAACAACAAAAAGGGCAGTTTAGAACTTTAAGCCTTTTTGGAGTCCAAAATTTCTTTAACTTTTTCAAGAACTCGGTCTATTGAGGTATTGGATTTAACCAAATAATAAGAGGGACTATCGGTTGTAATCTGAAATAACTGCGAATCGTTGGTATCGTAATTGGTAAGAATTATTATTGATGCGTTTTTTCCCCAAGGATCCTTCCTAAGTTCATGCATCATTGCAACCCCATCCATTACCGGCATTATAATATCCAAAAGAATAAGATCGGGATGGTTTTTAAAAGCGGAATGTAACCCCTCTTTCCCGTCTTTTGCAACGAGTGCCGTAAAACCAGCGCGAGTAAACTTATCTACAAGAGCAGATAAAAGAGACGGCTCATCATCGACTATCAAAATCCTCTGATTGCGTTTAGTACTCTTAATTTTATTAATCATTTTTAAACCAATTTTTTACTTCCCGATTTTTTAAGCATTGCATAGGCTGAGAAACATAGGTTACACATTAGGTAAAATGTGTTCCTATGATTACAACATACAAGAAACGTAAATTTGTTCCTTCTGCCGTATTAGCATACTTTCCCAATCGACATTACCGACCAATAGATAAATGGAAATTACTTAGAGATTTATCAAGTACCCGATTTTTGGGACAACATGTCTGCGTCTTGGAATCTTCTTTTAAACTCGCTTGGAGTCATCTTTAAAGCGGTATGTATTCTGTAGTTGTTGTAGTAGTTTATGTACGAGTAGATCTCTTCTATTAATTCTCCCAAACTCTCAAACCTGTTTAAATCCCCATTCTCTTCCTTGAATCTGCCAAAGAACGATTCCTTGTATCCATTTTGCCGAGGGGAACCCTTATCACTAACCGAAACTTTTACTCCATAATTTTCCGGATAGTTGGTAACTATTCGCGCCATAAATTCACTTCCTTGATCGGTGTGGAATACTTCTGGGATACGATTTGTATTTATCGCTTGTTGGATAGCACTTAAAGCTAAAATGCTATCGTGTTGATTAGAAATCTCTGCTGATAGTATTTCTCCGGTAAAAATATCCTCTACTGTTGCAAGATAAATATTATGGTTTTGATAATCGATATATGTTAGACAACATATGTTAGATCGGAAACAAATACTTGCTCAGGTTTTTCAACAGCAATACTTTTTATATTAAGTTTGTATAATGGTTGTTATCTACCGATCTGGTTAGATACAGCTTTCTGCGCTTTCTTCTTGGAGGTTTAATCCCGTATTTATTCATAATCCGTATTGCTTTGTTCTTATCCCATTTAAGAGCTAATGCGACTCGTTTATGTCCGTACGCGGGATGCGTAAGGTGTAAGTTTTCAATCTCGTGTTTACAAGACAAATCCTTATCTTCTTTAATTCCTTTGTGATAAATACATTTACGAGAAATACCCAAAAGAGATGCCGCTAGCGTTTTATTATTTGCATTAATGAGATATCTTTCTTTTTTTTCCCGTTCCAGATCAAATGCCGTCATTCCAATGATTCTTCTCAATTCCTCATTTTCTCTTTTGAGTTGCTGATATTTTGTCCATGTTATTTCGGGAGAAACTGTGTGAGCTAACCAACCATATATGGTTTTGGGAGATACTCCGTATTAAGTAGCGAGAGCTGGGGCTTTTAACTCCTCTTTAATCTTAGCCAAAATCTCCTCTTTTATTTCTTTTTGGACTGTTTTAAACATAATCACAAATTCTACACTACAAGACGCAGAATCTGTGTCCATAATATCGGGTACCGATCACAATCCAAAGGAAAAATCAATCAGATTATCCCAAGAACGGCATTCCAAAATTGACGCGCGCCGTCGCTACCTATCTCGTCACTGGATTCCTTCTTAACAAAGATGTTAAAAGCTTCTTTTAATACCCCATCATTATATAAACTCCAAATCAATTCAGCCGAAGCCTTGGAGCCATGGGGCAAAACCCACCCACGGGTACTCTTTGATCCGGTTTCTATATACCCGTGCCGCCTTAAAAAGGCTATATTATCGTATTCCTGCCTTCCTACAGGTTCGGCCAAAAGTAAATAGGAGCCGCCTATAGAATTAACATCCAGCAGGGCTTTAAACGCTTGTTCACTGGGCTTTGTAATCTCTGCCGATATTACATTTTCCTCATATACTTTTTTATACATTTCTACAGTCTCCCGGTAACCATCCGAGACATAAAGCCTAACATAATTACGATGCAACATCTTATGGAGAAAGATAACGGTAAAAGGCGCTCTTCGGCATACGATATGAAAAACGAACCTTGGGGATTTTTCATGCAGAACATGAATTATATGGGAAAAAAAATCCATGCCCACGGCGGCTCCCGAAACAGGAATTATTATATTAATGGGGGTATTTTTAGAGGGATCAAATTGATGCGACCTATTAACTACCTTCGCCACGGCAAGTTCGCGGGCAAAATCCAAAGAAACGGGGTAGGGGACAACTTCAATTGGAACAAACGACAATTCCTCTTTTTTAGCAAATTCCAAGAGAGCCCTTTTGGTCTTAGAACTTGGGCAAATAATTAAATCCGCAGTATCTACATACCAAATATCCTGAGGAGAATCGTCCGTTACCTGAACAACGAGCGATACTTTGGCACCCAATGATCTTGAAATTTGCCCTTTTAACTCACCAAGCTGGTAGGCATGACCAAAATGAGTGGCGATGATGACAATTTTTGTAGGCTTAAACTTTTGCGCAAGGACCAAATGAATAAATTGAGACAAAAGGTCATCAGTGTGGGTCTTTAGATACTTGGTATAAAGCTTGGTATACAGATATCCAGCCCGACCGCTTTGAGTAAACTCCATTAATCTCCGGGCAAAGGTGTTAATACTAGAAAAACGGTGCATTGTCTCGGTTGTGGTATCGGAAGGACTAAACGATACATACGGAAGACACTCCGGAATTGCTTCTATTAAGGCATTAGCCACCCTGATATGACCTAAACCCGCCGGAGCGTATGTAAAAACTACTAGTGTCTTGTCCACTTTTAAAGTGTAAACGATTTTAATATTAAATTAAAGATACATTTGGACACTCTTGACTAGAGAAAAAATCTGACGCAAGATCGATATATGACCAATACAAAAAGTATTCTTGTAGTCGAAGATGAGCAGGCTATTACCAAAGCCCTTGAAACTGAATTGATCGCGGCGGGGTATCCTGTGACGACCGTTTTTAACGGTCAGGAGGCAATAGATAGATTGCGTAAAGAAAATTTTGATCTTGTTCTTTTGGATATACTTTTACCGCAAAAGGATGGTTGGGCTGTTTTAGAAGAAATAAATAAGGTAGCTAAAAACAAAAGGGTAAAAGTGCTAATAACTTCCAATTTAAGTCAGGAAGAAGACATAAGAAAGGCCAAACAACTCGGCGCGGCCGATTTTATGGTTAAATCCGATGTTACTCTTTCCCATGTCATAGCCCGCGCACAAGAGTTACTAAAAGACTAACTCTTTTTTAAGAATTTCTTCGTCGGCGCAAAACGATAACTTCCAGAGACATCGAGATTTTCGAAATGACGAACTGTGTAGTCAGCTCTGTTGTCTAATGACAGCATGATTAGTATTGCATCAAGACGGAGGGATTGCGGTAATTCGGGATGGTGACCTATATAAATCCAACAAACTCTTCTTAAAGCGGAAAGCTTTCTTTGATTAATAGACTCGTCACCTCTTCCCATTTTATCCGAAGTTCTGGTTTTTACCTCCACAAATACAGTTTTTCTACCTTTTATCGCAACAATATCGATCTCTCCAAAATTCTTGGCACGATAATTAGTTTCGATTATTTTATATCCTTGGGATTTTAGATAATCACAAGCGATATCTTCACCTTTGCTCCCGATTTCTTTATTCTCTTTATATGCCATTAAAGCTTGGATGCCGCCTTTCCAACACGACCTCTTATGTAGTTAAGTTTTGCTCTTCTAACCTTGGCGGAACTTTTTACTTCCAGTTTGGTAATTTTTGGAGAAAATTCACGAAAGATTCTTTCTACACCAATTTGCCCTACCGCAATGCGGCGCACCGTAAAAGTTTTATTTATACCCATCCCCTTTTTTCCGATAACAATACCGGTATAAGGCTGAATTCTGGTTTTAGTACCTTCAATAACTTGATAATGTACTGTAACCGTATCCCCTACATTAAAATTTGTCTTTTCTGTTGCCATTTCCTAAGAGTTAAACTAGAGCTTTTTCTAATACTTTTACTTTTATTTGACCTTTGACCAAGAAGACTTCCACAGTATCTCCACCTTTTGCTTCGCCTCTTATTATCATATCTGATAGAGGGTTTTCAACGGTTTTCTGAATTAGCCTTTTTAAAAGCCTCGCTCCGTACTCTTCGCTAAACCCATTTTGGGATAGATACGATAAACAAGATTCGGAAAAAATAACATTTATACCTTGATTATCAAGGAGTAATGCGGTCTTTTTAAGTTCTTTGGAAACTATAGCCTTAATATCTTCTCCAGATAATGGCTTAAAAACCAAAACTTCATCTACCCTATTTAAAAATTCCGGGCTAAAGCTGGTTTTAAGCTCGCTAAGAATTTTTTCTTTCATTTCTTCGTACCCAACAAGTTTTTTTCCGAGATCACCACCAAACCCAATAGAAGGCATCCGTACCGTTTGCGAACCTAAATTTGAGGTCATAATTAAAATAGTATTTTTAAAATCAACTGTCCGCCCATGAGAATCGGTAAGTCTCCCATCATCCATAATTTGAAGTAGGATATTAAACACTTCGGGATGAGCTTTTTCTATTTCGTCAAAAAGCACAACAGAAAAGGGCTTTCTACGCACTATTTCGGTAAGCTGTCCCGCATCTTCAAACCCCACATACCCGGGGGGAGATCCAATCATCCGCGATACCGTATGTTTTTCCATGTATTCTGTCATATCAAGCCGCACCAATAATTCATCGCTTCCATAAAGAACTTGAGTTAAAGCTTTTGCAAGTTCCGTTTTTCCAACGCCTGTTGGACCCATAAACATAAAGGTGCCAATGGGCCTTTGCGGATTTTTTAGACCGGCTCTGGCTCTTCGAACACTTTCGGAAACCGCCTTTACCGCCTCCTCCTGACCCACCATTCTTTCGTGAAGTTTATTCTCAAGATGAGCCAACCGCTCCCGTTCTTCCTCGGAAAGATCCTCCAAGGGAATCCCTGTGGCTCTGGAAATAATTTTTGCCACATCGTTTTTGGACACTTCGGGAATATCTTCCAGTTTTGTCTTTGTCCAAATTTCCAAAAGCTCTTTTTTTACAGATTCTAACTGTATTAATTTTTCTTTAAGAGAACCGTCAGGATTGTTTTTTACTGCTTCGCGAAGTTCATTAATTTCTTTTTCTACTTCCTTTAAATTTTCTGGTTCCTTTACCTGAGCAATACGAACCATGGCGCAAGCTTCATCAATTAAATCAATTGCTTTATCGGGCAAAAACCGATCGGAAATATAACGGTCGGAAAGCTCCACGGAAGCTGTAACCGCATCATTGGTGATTGCAACTTGGTGAAATTTTTCGTACTTTTCTTTAAGACCGTAAATTATTTCTTTGGTTTGAGAAATGGTTGGTTCATTAATTAAAATAGTCTGAAATCTTCGCTCTAACGCTTTATCTTTTTCTATTCTTCTTCGGTATTCATCAATAGTTGTCGCGCCAATAAGTTGAATTTCACCTTTGGACAAAGCGGGCTTTAAAATGTTGGCGGCATCCATTGCCCCTTCGGCACTTCCCGCTCCCACAATGGTATGAATCTCGTCAATAAACATAATTATTTGACCCTGCGCCCCAATAACCTCATCTAGAACATTTTTGAGTCTTTCTTCAAACTGTCCACGGTGAGAGGTTCCGGCAATCATAGAAGCCATATCTATTGTTACAACGCGCTTCCCCTTTAAAGGTTCGGGGACACTTCCTTCCACAATCTTTTGCGCTAGGCCCTCGACTACCGCAGTCTTTCCCACACCGGGATCCCCGATTAAAACAGGATTATTTTTTGTCCTTCTGGATAGAATATGAATAATACGAGAAATTTCTTCCGCTCTCCCAATTACCGGATCAAGCTTTCCCTCTTGAGCCATAAGTGTTAGATCCTTTCCAAATTTTTCCACAAAAGAAGCAGTTTGAGCACTTTTTTGTATTTCGTCAAAACATTCTCGGCAAACCGGGGCATACACAATACGCCCGCCAATATTCTGGCTGGTTTGAATTTCGGCTGGTCTTTTTTGACACCGCTGGCACATTATCATGGTTGGATATTATCACTCCTATTAACAGAGTGCAAATATATTTGCTGACAAACAATCTGCTGTAACATTAGTGTTCCCATACCTCACTTACCACTCCACTGGCATCTATTGGTACTTTTTTAAGCAAAAGCTCGCCGGCGCGGAGCATTTCTTCTTTTTGCATCCGTAAAGCGTCATCCGCCACAGAAGCCTCGGCGTCACAAACAATTTCGTCGTGAACGGTATGAATAATCCTAGCGTCAATTTTTTCTTTTCTAAATCTGTCTCTAATAAATATTAGAGCGTATTTAATCATATCGGCACCGCTTCCTTGTATTGGGGTATTTTTTCCTTTCCGTTCGATATCGGATACCATCTTTAAATAATTAGGATCTCCGGGGTCTGCCGGTATATAATAGCGTTTTCTTCCACCAAGGGTAGTGGAATAACCATTCTCCACGGCAAACTTAGCGGCCCAGTCAAGCCACACTTTAACTTTGCTAAATTTCTTAAAATATAAATCCAAAAGTTTTTTTGCCTCTTCCTGATTAACGCCAATCTGCGCGGCAAGGGAAGATGCCCCTCTTCCATACATAAGACCAAAATTAATGGTCTTGGATGCTTGTCTCTCTACATCTTTTCTAACCCTTTCTTCGGGAATACCATACATCATAGCGGCAGTAACCGTATGCAAATCCTTTTTCTCTTTATACGCGGCAACAAGGGTAGGGTCTTCGGAATATTCAGCAAGAACCCGTAACTCCTGTTGAGAATAGTCCACAGTCACAAGTTTTCTTCCTTTTTCGGCAACAAAACAACTTCTAAACTGCGATCCGCGGGGAATTTGTTGCAGGTTTGGGCTGGAACAGGAAAACCTTCCGGTGGCGGCACCAATCTGTTGAAAATCCGGATGAAGCCGGCCCGTAACTTTATTTATCTTAGCTAGCAAATTTTCGCCAAAAGCGGATATTAATTTCTCGGAAGCGCGGTATTCCAAAAGCATCTTTGCAATAGGGTGGTTGGTAGAACTTAATACCTTTACTCCCGTAGAAGGAAGACTTAATCCTAATCGGTCATTAAATAGCTCCAAAATTTGCTGTTGGGAATTTAGATTTATCGAATCGGACAAATTTCCAAAAAGATCCATCTGATTATAAGAAAAAAGAGGTCTTATCTCGTCTTGAATTTTTTTGGCGGTTTCTTGTCGTTTTAGCCTTAGGTCAACTATAACACCTCGCCATTTTGCAACATCAATGTGCGACCCTGTTAACTCCATTTCGGCAACAACAGGGAGCACAGAAAATTCAAGTCTAGCGATTTTTACCAGCCCTTCTTTGTTTAAAATTTCCCATTGCTTGTGAAAAATTGGAAAAAGTACTAGCGCATCCAAAGCCGCGTAGTTAAGGTGATTTTTTTGAAAGTTTCCGCTTACTCCAACCTTATCCCATTGATACGATTCATAGTTTTTGTCCAAAGTTATTTCCAAATATTTTTTTGCCATTGTGCCAAGCGAAGCAGATTGTTTAAACCCATTAACGATTATTTGTTCTGCCAGCATTGTGTCGTAAATATTTGTTATTTCAATCCCAAGAGCGGCTTTTATAATTCCATAATCAAATTTACCATTTTGCACAATCTTTAATATTCCGGGGTCTTCAATAATCTTTTTTAAAGGGGCCCAGTCCTTAATCTTTATTGCGTCAAATATATAGGCTTTTTCTGGTGTCCCTATTTGCACCAAAAGAAGTTTGTTATAGTAATAATCAAGGGAAGTTCCTTCGGTATCTACCGCTATCACTTTTTCGCCTAAAAGGATACGAGCCGCCTCGACAAGTTTTTCTTGACTTGTAATATACTCGTAAGATGGGCTGGTAATGTTAAAGGAGTAACTTTCTGGCATGACAGTTATCTTATCAACGAGTCGATTAATTTTTTTATTATTTTAGGATCGGCCTGCCCTTTGGCGTTTTTTACTACCTGCCCTACCAAAAACATCGCCGCGTTGGTTTTTCCTGTTTTTATTTGCGCGGCTACACTGGAGTTTTCCAAAATAACACTTTTGACAATATCCAAAACTTGATCTTCCAACATTAAATATACCTTTTGAGGTCTTTCCTGTTTTGTTTCGTTTTTATTTTCTTTAGTGTTAGTTTCTTCTTCCTTTTTTCTTATTTCTTCTTTTATCTCGTTTAAATAATCAGTGGAAAAACTCATCGGCGGAATGTCGGGTTCGGGAAAATAACGGTAATCTTTTTCTCCTTCTTTTTCTCGCATTAAAAAAGTTCCAAGTTTTTCATCAAAACCGCGGGTTTCATTTTTAAGAATTGATCCATTCATTAATTCGGCGGTTTGACGGACAATTTCTGATTTTAACGCCATTACCACAAATTTAAACGAGTTTATATTTTTTATTTCAGCTCGGTAATTGGGAAGCTCCTTTTGACCCACCGATCGCATAGAAATGCTTGCCTCCAACCTCATTTGTCCCTTTTCCATATCACAATCACTAATACTATATTTCCGCGCGATATCTCTAACCCTTTTTCCAAATTCGTAAACTTCTTCTGGATCCGAAAAATCTGGTTCGGTAACAATTTCGCAAAGAGGCATACCGGATTTATTAAAATCCAAAAGAGTGTCGCTGTCACCATGAAGCGATTTACCGGTGTCTTCTTCCATATGAACTCTCCGTATCCTAATAACCTTCCCGCTTGCTAAAGTAATGTTGCCGTTAACACATAAAGGCTCGTCGTATTGAGAAATCTGATAACCTTTTGGAAGATCGGGATAAAAATAATTTTTGCGGTCAAACTTGCTTAACCCCGCAAGTTGACAGGAAAGAGCGATACCCAGCAATTGGCATTTTCTAATTGCTTCTATATTTGGGACGGGAAGAGTGCCGGGATACCCAAGACAAACAGGACAGACACGACTATTGGACTCCGCTTTCCAAATATCCGCCGGACACGGGCAGAACATTTTAGATTTTGTTTTTGGTTGAAGGTGCACCTCCAAACCGATCACTGGTTCTAGTTGCATAAATAATTTAAATAACAGGCTTTTTTAAATACCATTTATTGAGTTGCTCATACGAATACGCCGCATCTATGATTTCCTTTTCTTCAAATCTATCGCCAATAAACTGTATCCCCACTGGAAGATTTTCCGAAAATCCGCACGGAACGGAAATAGCACAAAGTCCAGCTAATGACGCGGGGAGAGAAAAGGCGTCCATAATCTCCCCAAACATTGCCTGATCCGCCCCCGCCCCAATTTTTAGGGCTACGCTTGGAGAAGTTGGAGACACGATCATATCCACCAACTTAAAGGCTTCGTCAAAATCTTGATGGATAAGCGAACGGACCTTTTGAGCCTTTTGGTAGTACTTATCATAATAGCCGGTAGAAAGTACGTAAGTCCCAAGCAAAATCCGTCTTTGCGCCTCGTTACCAAAAGTTTCCCTAGTATTTCCGTATCTTACCCCATCGTATCTTGCCAAATTTGACGAGACTTCGGCCCGCTGAACAATGGTATAAACGGCAACAGCGTATTTGGGATCCATCAGATCTATTTCTTTAATTTTAGCTCCCAGTTTTTCCATATCTAATAGTGCTTTTTTAAACGCAATTTTTACCCCTTCTTCCATTTGATAATTTAGAAATGCTTTAGGAACACCAATGACTTTTCCTTTGAGGAATTCTAGCTGTATTGCCGCGTAATCCTCAATCGGATCGTCTGAACTTGTGGCATCCTTATAATCATTCCCAGCAATTACATTAAGAATGTGACCTGCGTCTTGGACAGTTTTTGTTAAAGGACCGGGGGAATCGGTAGAGGAACACATGGAAATCACGCCATAGCGACTAACACGACCGTAGGAGGGCTTAAGACCTACACACCCACACCAGCTAGCCGGATGCCTTATAGAGCCACCGGTTTCGGTCCCAATCGAAAATACCGCTTCATCCGCAATTACAGAAGCCGCGGAACCGCCCGAAGAGCCTCCGGGAAGCCGCGTTACATCCCAAGGATTCTTTGTCACAAAAAAATCGGAATTTTCGGTACTTGATCCATGAGCAAAAGCGTCTTGATTTGTTTTTCCAATTAAAATAGCTCCCTCATCATTTAATCTTTGGGTAGCTGTTGACTCGTAAGGAGCAATATAATTTTCTAGGACTTTAGATCCTGCGGTTGTTTTGTAACCCTTGGTATTAAACATGTCTTTGGCGGAGTAGGGAATACCCAAAAGTTTTTTTGCGGACCCTTTAACCCTTTCTGTATCGGCATTACAGGCTTTTGATAAAGCGTCTTCGCGAAATAACGAAATAAATGAAGAAACTTTCGGCTCAACGGCGTCAATCCTAGAGAATATTGACCGCACAAGATCCTCGGAGGAGAACTTATAACCATTAAGCCCCGACAAAGCTTCGACGATATTCAAATTCCAAAGATCATTCATGATTAATTAGTGATCCTCCCACACCTGTCTGCACAGACAGGTTTGACGCGGGAGGATCCTTTTTTAAAACTTTCGATGTTTTTATATGGGTTCCTGCTAACTTAAAATCTTTATCCTCAACCTGCTCGTCCTTACGAAATACATTGATGAGATTCGTAACTCGGGATGTGGGAGCAACCTTTGATGTGTCTAAACTCTCCAATACCTCGATATAATCTAATGTTTCGGAGAGCCATTTGGCAAGTTTATCTTGCATCTCATTAGACGGATTTAATTTCGCCAGAGTTTCCAGATGTTTTAATTCCTCCTTCGTAATCATAGATTCCTTAAACTTAATGCTTTTGCAATAACGGAAAAACTTTGGGCATTTAAGATGTCTTCTTTGGAACACCAACCTCGTCGGGCAGTAAAAACGCCGTATTTCATATAATCCATGTGGGCAGTGGAATGACTATCGGTATTTATAATAAACTTTATCCCCAAATCTTTTGCTTTCTTAACAAGATCGTCGGCTAAATCAAGTCTTGTGGGAAACGCATTTATTTCTATTGGCTTTTTGTACTTAATACAATAGGAAAAAAACTGGCCCCAGTCAACATCGTAGGCCAGTCTTTCCAAAAGAACCCTTCCCGACGGATGTCCGATAAAATTAATGTAAGGATTAGAAACAGCATTTAACAAACGCTCCGTAATTTGATCCTTAGGCTGATTAAACGCTGTATGAATCGATGCAATAGCAAAATCAAAAATTGATAATATATTATCGCTTAACGAAAGCCTTCCGTCGGATAATATATTACACTCTGTACCCAATAACACTCTTATATTTGATTTTGGATAATTAAATTGCGCTATTTCCTGATAATATCTATTTACTGCGCCAACAATTTCTTTTTCTGTATGGGTATTTGGACTCAAGGAGTGATCGGTAATTCCAATGTATTCATATCCAAGATTAATTGCTTTATCTGCCATTTCTTTTATGGTGTTTACTCCATCCGAGTATATTGTATGCATCTGCAAATCGCCTTTTATATCCAAAGAATCAACAAGATCCGGCAATTTGTGATTTAGTGCCACGGATATCTCCTCGCCACCTTCTCTAAGTTCTGGAGGAATATACTCCAATCCTAAAAATTCGTACATCTCCTTTTCGGTTTTAAACTTTTCTTGCTCTCCAGAAGGTTTTTTTATACCATATTCGGATATTGAAAACCCCCTTTCCAAAGCATATGTTCTAAGGGCAATATTATGTAGTTTTGAGCCGGTAAGATGTGCCAAAAGCGTACCGTAGCTAGCCTGATCCCCAGTCATAAGATCAACTCTTTGGTCGTTTTTTAATATTACACTAGCTTTTTTGTTGCCGCCGTTTTCTACTTTGGCAACTTCCTTATATTTACAGAAGTGGTCAATTACAACTTCCGGACTACCCGTCGCAACAGATAAATCAATGTCTCCGACTGTGGCAACTCGTCTCCGCAACGATCCCAAAAAATCGCAGGCGATTACAGAAGAACATTTCTGCATATACTTTTTAAAATCATCCGCGATAGTTAAGGCGGTAAATAACAACACCCGATCTTTTTTTATACGGGGCGTTAAGGCGGAATTTAGAAGGTCACTCTGCGATTTCTCCCCAAATCCTTTAAGAGAAGCAATTTTGCCTAACTTGCACGCAGATATTAGATCTTCGCGGGAAGAAATTTCCAGTTCTCCTGCAAGCCGAAAGGCGGTCTTGGGCCCAATTCCCGGAATATCCAATAAATTAAACATTCCAGTAGGAACATTTTTTCTTACAAAATCAAAATGGGAGACTTTCCCGGTTTTGAAATACTCATCAAGATAAGAAATTATGGCCGTTCCAAGACCGGCAACGGTATCAAGCTTCTCCTCGTCCCACAGATCCCTTATTTGACTGGAAGAACTATTTATGGCGATCGCGGCGTTTTGATAAGCTCGTGTTCTAAAGAAACTCTGACCGGTAACCTCGTATACTGCGGCAATTTCATTAAACATTCGGGCAAGATTGGAATTGGAGAATTTTTTAAAATCTTCCATGGGTATATGGTACTATCGGATAGCTTATTGCTCAAGGACGGATTATTGATTAGAATACAAAGCGGAAATCCCGCGTTTGACGCGGGGGTGTAGCTCAATTGGTTAGAGCGCTTCCCTGTCACGGAAGAGGTTGCGGGTTCAAGTCCCGTCGCTCCCGCCACTAGAAACTCTTGGAGCAAAGCGACTTAGAGTTTCTTGTGTCCGCCGAAGCAGAAATCGAAGCTTATCATTGGGATTGGAACTTCCTTAGCGTAGGCGGACCGAGTATTTTTATTTATTCTCCTGCCCCACACTTGGAGGTGAAATACTTTGAATAAAAATTTATCCTTATCGTCTCTTTCAAATAACCCGCTTGCGGCGATTGTCGCTGGAGTCCTAGTTGTAGTTATGGGTTTTTCGTTGTATTCATTATTTTCAAAAAATCCTCTAAAATTAGAGGAAGGGAAAATCACAAACGAGGCGGCAAAGACTGTAATTGAAGAACAAAAACCCTCAAAAGTTTTAGGAACCGACGGGGCAGAAACTCCGAAACGGCCTGTAGCTTGGTTTGCTACCAACTATAAACAAGGGGATATCTTAGGCCAAAAATACGAAGTAAAAGAAGGGGATACATTGTGGGAAATTGCCGAAGCAAGATATGGATCTGGTTTTGAATGGGGAAAAATCCTTGATGCAAATAGTGGGGATATCGGATGGCTCTCAAACGGCAACCCGTTGATTACTCCCGGTCAGGTTCTTATACTACCGGATTAGCGCGCTGGCATTTTTCCTTAAATTCCTCTAAACTCCTAATAAGGGGTAGTGTTGGTATTAAATGATAATCCGCGGGAGTAGTTCAGCGGTAGAATGCTTCCTTCCCAAGGAAGAGGTCGCGGGTTCAAATCCCGTCTCCCGCTCCAAATTGTACTGGGTGCCGGCTACGAATTGGTAGTTATTAAAACGATCGTCATTCTGGCAAATCCCGACCTTAAGTCGGGATGCATCCAGAATCTTCATGAAGACTCTGGGCAAGCCAGAGTGACGAATAGGATATTTACACAACGATATTTTATTAATATAGTCCAATCTTGTTTCACGCGAGACAAACAAAACCAAACTAATCTATGAATACAATAAATGTAAGACTAGCCACGAAAGAAGATTCTCCTCAAATAGCAAAAATTCATGTTATTACATGGCAATACGCTTATAGAAGACAACTACCAGATTCGTATTTGGGATAGCTTGTCGATAGATCAAAGAGCAAAACGGTGGGAAGAAACTTTCTCAAAACCTAAAAAGGATACTCATGTTTTTGTTGCCGAAATAGACAGGGAAATAGTGGGTTTTTGTAGTGTTGGTCCTTGCCGAGACAACGACATGGATAAACACACTAGTGAACTTTGGGCAATTTATGTAGACCCCAAATCAATGAATAAAGGTATTGGTTCCGCCTTACACGAGCACGGGTTGAATTATTTAAGAGGATCGTGTTACAAAAAAGCTATCTTATGGGTTCTAACTTCAAATGAAAAAACTAGAAAATGGTACGGAGGTAGAGGGTGGGTTGTCAAAGGAAAAACAAAAATCGACCAAAGAGAAGATTTTCAATTGCACGAAACTCGTTATGTAATAAACTTATAACTGAAACAGTTGAATTCGGGTTTCACCCTTTAGGGTGAAACCCGGATCAATGAAAATGAAAACTACCTCAACAGACGAATTAGCAAAAATACTTTGGAACTACAATAATCTTAAACAAGAACTTGTAATATCTGACGCCATATTAGTACTTGGTAGTAACGATATAAGAATTGCAAGATATGGGGCTGAATTGTTTTTTCAAAAATATGCCCCAATAATTATATTTTCTGGTGGTTTTGGTGCTTTAACGAAATACCTTTTTGATAAACCTGAGGCAGAAATCTTTGCGGCCGAAGCTATTAAGCTTGGCGTACCAGAAGATAGGATTTTTATTGAAAACCAGTCAACCAATACAGGTGATAACATTATCAAATCTAAAAAATTAATTCGGGATAATAATATGGCTATATCGTCTTTTATTGTTGTACAGAAGCCATACATGCTTAGGCAAGCCTACGCTACTTTCATGAAATAATGGCCTGAAAAATATATAGTTGTATCGGGACCCAAGATAAGCTATGAATCTTATCCAGACAATATAATTACAAAGGAATTACTAATAAATCTACTCGTCGGGGATACACAAAGGATTAGGATTTATCCAGAAAGGGGGTTTCAAATATCTCAGGATATTCCTGATAAAGTTTGGTCTGCTTATCAAGAATTGGTCAAGAGAGGTTTTACAAAACATTTGGTGTAGATTGGTGTAGATAGGACACTGCGGTTGTTCCTTTGGATTTGGTATGAGAAAATGAAACGATGTGCCGCGGTGGCGAAACTGGCAGACGCGTATGGCTTAGAACTATATGAGGTAAAACTCTTGGGAGTTCGACTCTCCCCCGCGGCACCACTACTTTTATGGAAAACTATAAGAGGTTAAACACATATGTTTTGGCCACCGTAATTTTTGATCTAACCGATTCTTTTTGCAAAAAATATATTTCCTACAAATCCCGCACCAATGATCAAATGGTACAAGCGGCAAGAAGCGGAAAACAAAACATTGCCGAAGGATATAGTCTTGCCAGCACTGAAGGGTATATAAAGCTACTTGGTGTAGCAAAAGCCTCTTTTAAGGAGCTATCTGCCGATTACGAAGATTATCTAAGACAAAACAAACTAACTATTTGGATAAAAGACGATCCAAGAATTAGGGCTTTTAGGGATTTTAGGGCATCTTGGATTGATTCAGAAGGGAATTACCCCAATACCCCAAAAATCCCAAACAGCCCAGAAGAATTTGCAAATATGCTCTTAACTTTTTGTCAAATGGAAACATATATGTTGTACAAACAAGGATTGGCCCTAGAAGAAAAATTTGTAAAAGAGGGTGGTTTCTCGGAAAATTTATTTAAGAAAAGACTGGCACGTAAATACTCCTCGTTTTAGTAAGCGTATTCGTGATAAAATCACCTATCGTATGAAAATAAACAAAAAACTCTTATTACTTTTAATCCCAGTCGCCATCATCGGATTTATTATTAATAAATCCAAAAGCGATGGAATACCTGTAACAACAACCGAGGTCAAAAGAGGAGAAGTAAAACAAACGGTCTCAGCATCGGGCGAAATTAATTCTAACCAAACCGCCTCTTTAAGCTTTCCATCAGGCGCCCAAATAACAGAAGTTACAGTTAAGGAAGGAGATACCGTTTCTAAATCTCAGATTCTCGTAAAGGGAAATTCCATAAGCGAATACAACACCTATGCTCAAAACCTAAACGCCCTATCGCAGGCTAAATCCAATTTAGAAACATTTAAGGAACAGTACAAAGCGGATCCTGACGCGGTAAGTGTTTACAATGACAATATCTACTGGGAAAAATACAACTACTATCAAAAAGCCGTTAATTCGGCAGAGGCGCAGGTCTTTATATCTCAAAAATCTTTAAGTGATAAAGTGATTAATGCTCCTTTTGACGGAATTGTTACCAAAATCTACTTTAAGATCTCCGAGCAAGCCACGGCCTCCAGCCCTGTTATTGTTATTTCAAATCCTAAAGATTTATATTTTCTAGCGGAAATTGATGAGGCAGATTATGGAAAAATCGCCCTAGAACAATCCACAATTATCGATCTTGATAGTTTTGTAAGAACTCCATTTCAAGGAAAGGTGTCGGAGCTTGCTAAATTTGCCCAAAAAAACTTAGCAGGAAATACGGTTTTTAAGATCAAGATTGGCCTACCTCTATCGTTATCGGACAAAGCGGTTATCGGAATGCATGGGGATATTGAAATTTCAACTAATACAAAAACCGCGGTCCTATTTTTGGATTCGTCCGCAATTACCTCAGAGGAAGATAGCAGATTCGTCTTTAAGCTAATGTCCGGAAAGGCCATAAAAAACAATATAACTGTTGGTTTAGAAACAGATTTGGATACTGAAATAATAAGTGGTATATCCGAAGGGGATACGATAATTTTCCCAAAGAACGGAACGATAAAAGATGGTACGCAAGTTTCAGTAATCAAGTAGATTCCTCACCAAACATGGTAAAAGCTGTTGTCGAAGTTAATAATATATCCAAAGTATATAAAATGGAGGAGGTGGAAGTGCCTGCGTTAATGAATGTTTCCTTAACAATAAAGACGGGCGAGTTTGTTTCTATTGTAGGAAAATCCGGATCGGGGAAATCTACATTGATGCACATAATCGGCGCTTTGGATAGACCGACTACAGGATCGGTAGTTGTTAACGGCAGAGATATTTCCAAAATGAACGAGGCCCAACTTGCATCTTTACGCAATAAAGAAATTGGGTTTGTTTTTCAGGCTTTTAACTTGTTAAAAAGAACGACCGCGCTGGATAATGTAGAACTCCCTTTGATCTATGCGAATATCCACGAAAAAGAGAGAATAAAAAAAGCTAAGGAGATGCTTATCAAGGTTGGGCTTGAAGATAGGATGCATCATTTACCAAATCAATTATCTGGGGGTCAACAACAAAGGGTGGCAATAGCTCGCGCTTTAATTAATGACCCATCTATAATTTTGGCAGACGAGCCAACGGGAAATCTGGATTCAAAATCAGGAAGGGCTATTTTAGATATCCTTGAAAATCTAAATAGGGAGGGAAAAACAGTAATCATAGTTACACACGATATGGAAGTTGCCCGTGAGGCTAAAAGAATTATTAAAATCGTTGACGGCCGAATAACCTCGTAGCGTTATCAATGACAGGATTCTCCCTTGTTGCATGGGAAGATCCCGAATTAATATCATGGCACTTCTTAAATTTGAAACACACAAAATCGCGATACGGGCGATATTTGCCAACAAGGTTAGATCTTTTTTAACTATGCTCGGCGTTATTATTGGCGTTTCTTCCGTAATTCTTCTAGTTGCCATTGGTTCTGGGTTACAAGAATATATTACCGGCCAGTTTAAAGATTTAGGGTCTAATTCTCTTTTTGTTGTCCCCGGTAGTCAAGGATTTCAGGGTGATCCGGGGTCCGCTTTTGCCAACAATAAATTATCAGACACGGAATATAAGAATCTCATAAGTTATCTGGGAGACGGTATAGAAACTAGCCTCGTTGTAGAGGGTAGTAAACAGGCAAAATATACTAACAACACGAAGCTGATTCAGATTAACGGGGTGGACAGTAATTATTTTAGGCTGGCAAATTACACATTATCTGAGGGAGAAAAGATTACCCAAAACGATATCGCAGGAACCACAAAGGTGGGTGTTGTTGGCCCAACTGCCGTTAAGGAATTATTCTCCGGATCTAGTCCCCTAGGAAAATATCTAACCATGGGATCAGAAAGAATAAAAATCATAGGTGTTTACAATTCAAAAGGTGGTTTTGGCGGCGTAGACCGCGACAATCAGATATTTATTCCATACACCGTAGCTAAAAAATACTTTGGGCTGGAACGGCCAAGTACCTTTTACTTATCAATTCCGGATTCTGTTGATAAGGATGTTGCCACAAAACAGATAAAAACTGTTTTATTAAAAACCTTAAAAGCTGAGGATTTTAGCGTAGTTTCACAAAAGGAACTCTTAAATTCCATAACAGGGATTTTAAACGCGTTGACCTTAGGACTTGCTGGAATCGCCGCAATTTCGCTACTTGTCGGGGGAATTGGAATTATGAATATTATGCTCGTATCCGTAACAGAACGAACAAGGGAAATAGGGCTTAGAAAAGCGGTTGGGGCAAAGCCGATCGACATTTTATTGCAGTTTTTAATAGAGGCTGTGGCATTAAGCAGTCTTGGAGGAATTATCGGAATACTTCTAGGAGCTCTGGGATCACTGGGGCTAAAAAGTTTTATTAATACTTCAATTACTCCATGGTCTGTTATAATAGCCTTTGGATTTTCCGCCTTTGTTGGCGTAGCCTTTGGAACATGGCCTGCTTACAAAGCGGCTAAAAAAGATCCGATAGAAGCATTGAGATATGAATGAGAAAAAGGGATAGCACCCTACCGGATACTACCCCATATTAAGTGAATAAATTTATGACAACACAGATAGAAAAACTGCCAGCAAAAACCTACAAACTTACAATAACAATTCCACAAGAAGATGTTAATTCTGCTTTCCAAATTGCCCTAACCACCTTAACATCCCAAATAAAAATTGATGGTTTCCGCCCCGGCATGGTACCAACCAACCTTGTAGAAGATAAAATTGACCAAGGAAAAATTAATGGGGAAGTGGTAAACATTTTAGTTCCCAGCGCGGTTTCTGGGGCTATTAAGGAGCACCATCTTAACCCAATTGTCTCTCCAAAAACCACGCTTAAACAACTTGAAAAAAGCAAGGACTGTGTTATAGAAACAACTATTATCGAATATCCAGAAATAACGCTTGGTAATTACAAAGAAGCTATTTCTTTATTATCTTCATCAAATAAGACCAATGGTACAAATACTACTAATAAAACTAATTCCTCTTCCGATATCACCAAACCCTTGCTAGAAACCACCACCATCGAAATCTCCCAATCTCTTGTGGAAGAAGAGGTCTCTCGGATGTTTATGCAACTTATGAACCAAACAGCAAAAATGGGAATAACAATAGACGATTACCTAAGATCAATAAACAAATCGTTAGACCAAATTAAAGACGACTACAAAAAATCGGCGGAAGAAAACCTAAAGTTGGAATTTATCCTAAACGAAATTGCAAAGAAAGAAAATATAGTAATAACAGATACCGAAATCCAAGCCGCAATAAACGCCAGCCCCGACGCAAACGCAAAAAAAGAATTAAGTAAAGAGGAAAATAAATGGTATATCAGATCCGTGTTATTAAAAAATAAAGTTCTTGGCGAATTATCTAAAATAGGGGGCGGTACCCAATAGGGTACTATCCCATTTCATGTTTTAGACAAATTAGTTAAAATATACCTATGACCAACCAATTAATACCATTTGTTATAGAAAAAGACCCTAAAGGTAATGAGAGAAGTTACGACATTTATTCCCGTCTATTAAAAGACCGAATTGTTTTTATATCAGGTGGGATCAATGATGCTGTAGCAAATACTGTTATCGCGCAGTTACTATTTTTGCAAGCAGAGGACGAATCCAAAGATATTAAAATTTATATTAACAGTCCCGGAGGACAAATTTACGCCGGACTTGCAATTTATGACACCATAAAACATCTAAAATGCCCCGTTTCAACGATTGCAGTTGGAATGGCCGCTAGTATGGGATCGGTACTTCTTGCCGCAGGAACCAAAGGGAAAAGAATGTCTTTACCAAACTCAATAATTCATATTCATCAACCACTAGGACAGGCGGGGGGTCAGGCAAGCGATATTGAAATCGACGCAAGGGAAATTCTACGACTTAAAGAACTTTTGACAGAGATATTGGTCTTAGAAACCAAACAAGATAAAGAAAAACTAAAAAGAGACATGGACCGCGACTATTATATGACAGCTCTCCAAGCAAAAGCTTATGGCATTATTGACAAAATAATAGATTAATTTTTTAAAAGGGGGTGTTTTTTATGAAAGGTGGTGTAATTGGAGGAAGTTTTGATGGAGCTATTGGTGGTCAAAAAGACTAATCTGTAATACTATGAAAATCGTCTCCCCAGATAGTTATACTGTTGCCCTCATGTCCGGCGGTGAAAGCTCAAGATTTAGGGAAGTACAAGAATCTCAAGGCGTCCACAAAAACTCATTTTCTCTTCCAAACGACGACACGATGATCGAAATGACCATCAGAATGTATCGAGATTCTGGATTTAAAAACTTTATCGCCCTCGTATACCATGAGGCACAAACCATAATTGAAGTTTTAGGTAACGGTAGTAAACTAGGTGTTTCCGTTAAATACAGTTTTGATCCCACGCAACTGGTAGGAAAAGGCGGAGCTGTTAGAAACGCCTTGGAAAACGGTTCAATTCCCCAAGATAAATACTTGATTGTTCACAATCCTGATGATTTGATATTGGATTATCCGGGAAATTTCCCTAATTACATTGTGGCAAAACACGCCGAAGGAGAAATTCGCGGATGTATTTCCACAGTGGTAGTTGTAACGGAAACACCTTACCCATACACAGGTATGAAAATCGAAGAAGGGCTAGTCACAGAAATAGAAATGTATCCTCCAGTTAAGATCCCAACACATGTTGGTGTGACCGTGTTTTCTCCAGAAATTTACCCGATTTTTAAACAGGTCTTTGATCTATCCCAAAAAACGGACTTTGAAAAAGTTCTTTTTCCACAACTTGCCAAACAAAAAAAACTATACTCTGCACCAATTCCCAGTAACTCGTGGCTTGCCGTAAACAATCTTAAAGCTTACAATCAACTTGTCCACTATCTGGAGACAAAAAAATGAAACAAGAAAACGAACTTTTCACAATCCGACATTCGTGTGAGCATGTGCTTATGCAAGCCATGGAGAATTTAGGATATAAAATCCTAAAAGCAATGGGACCTGCAACCGATGACGGATTTTATTTTGATTTTGATTTATTAGATGGGAGGATAACCGAAGAAGATTTTCCAAAGATTGAAGCAGAGATGTTACGGATAAAATCTCAAAATCTCCCCATCTCCCGTATCTCCCTTACTCCCCCTATTTCCCTACAACTTTTTAAAGATAATCCGTATAAGCTTGAATGGGTTGCCGAAGCGATAAAACGAAACGACCCCATTACCGCTTACTGGACTGGGGAACCAAATAAAAAGGGGTCTTTTGTGGATCTTTGCGCAGGTCCTCATGTTACCAATACTTCAGAGATTGGGTTTTTTAAATTACTCTCTGTTGCGGGCGCTTATTGGCGGGGGAGTGAAAAAAACAAAATGCTGACAAGGGTTTACGGAACAGCATTTCCAACACAAAAAGAACTTGACGATTATCTTGCCCTTCAAGAAGAAATAAAAAAACGCGATCATAGAAAGCTTGGTCGGGACCTTGAACTTTTTACTTTTTCGGAGGAAATCGGTCCCGGACTTCCCTTATGGCTTCCGGCTGGAACCACAATTAAAGACGAATTGGAAAAGTGGGGAAAGGAAACCGAGGAAAAATGGGGATATCAAAGGGTATCGACTCCGTTTTTGACTAAACGAAAGCTTTTTGAAATATCCGGGCATGTTCCGTATTTTGAAGAAGAAATGTATAAGGTTCATGTTCCCAGGGACGAAAAGGACGAATATTTTATCCGACCCATGAATTGTCCTTTTCACCATATGATTTTTAAGTCGCAACTTAGAAGTTACAAAGAGCTACCCCTCCGGCTTGCAGAGTACGGACATGTGGCGAGATATGAAGATGCAGGATCTTTAAATGGAATATTAAGACCGCGGTTTTTTTGTCAAAATGACGCTCACATATATTCTACGGAAGATCAGGCGGTTGATGAATTTGTTTCGGTCGTCAATTTGCATCGCTACTATTACGATACTCTTGGATTAAAAAACTATCACATAGTCCTCTGTTTAAGAGATCCAAAAAAGAAAGGGAAGTACCACGGTAACGAAACTATGTGGCAAAAGGCCGAGAAATTATCGCGGGAGGCTTTAGAAAAATCCAAGATAGAATACGCTGTAGAAAATGAAGGGGCCGCGCATTATGGGCCAAAAATGGACTTTAAGATAAAATCCGCAATCGGAGCGGAATATGGGATATCCACCAATCAAATAGATCTTTTTATGCCAAAAAGATTTAATTTAACCTATATCGACAAAGACGGAAAGGAAAAACTTGTCGTTGTACAACACCGCGCCCCACTTGGCTCCAGCGAAAGGTTTGTTGGGTTTTTAATTGAGCATTTTTCCGGTAACTTCCCCTTGTGGTTATCTCCAACCCAAGTACAAATAATTCCAATTTCTAACCAATTAGACAAGTATGTTCAAAAAATCCTAAATTATCTAATCGATCAAAATATTAGAACCCGAGCCAATCTAGAAAGCGACACCATGCAAAACAAGATAAGAAAGGCGCAGGAATTAAAAATTCCCGTAATGGTAATTATAGGAAATAAAGAAAAAGATCAAGAAAAAATATCCGTCCGATATCGCGATGGAAAACAAGAAAATCTTATAGAACTTGAGGCATTTACAAAAACACTTAAGGATCGTATAATTGCCAAGTCGTTAGACATATACTGATTTGAAAAGGTACATTACAAACAATTTTATACGCGCCACAGAATTACGGGTTATTGGAAACCAAGGGGAAAATCTTGGTGTACTTAAAACAACCGAGGCGCAGGAATTGGCAAAATCGCAAGGACTTGACTTAATTTTGGTCGCCGCAAAGGCGGTGCCGCCTGTCGCTAAAATATCAAACTTTAAGAAATTTCTATACGATGAAAAACACAAGGAATCCAAAGGCAAAACAAAAGGTACTGGCGAACTTAAGGAATTTAAACTAAGCCCAAATATCGGCGAAGGAGATATCTCATTTAGAATCCGACGAGCGCGGGAGTTTATTACGGAAGATAAAGACAAGGTCAAGTTTACCGTACAATTTAAAGGCAGGGAGATTGCATATCCCGATTTTGGTCGACAGAAACTTGTTAGGGTTATGGCAGAACTTATCGATATCGGAGATGTTGATGAGGATATAAAGCTTAAAGGCAATCGGATGACAGTAACAATACGCCCAAAGAAATAACTTTGAAATTTTAACTTGTTAACATGAAACATAAAACTAATAAAACTGCCGCGAAGAGATTTAAAGTAACGGCGACCGGTAAACTTTTAAGACGCGCTGGTGGTACTTCACACTTAAGAAGGAAAGAAGATTCCTCCCGCGCCAATCGAAAACGGCAATTAGTTAAAGTTTCAGGTTTATCATTAAAAAAGATTTTGAGAGCTATAATTTCTTGATATTAAGTTCTTAATTCTGAGTTAATTAAAATGCCACGAGCAAAAACAGGAACAAAAAGATCAGACAAACATAAAAAAATATTAAAGGCCGTAAAAGGTTATAAGCTTACGCGTTCCAAGCATTTTAAAAGAGCCAACGAAGCTTACTTAAAGGCGGGGGAAGAAGCTTTTGCCGGAAGAAGAATAAAAAGACGGGATTTAAGAACATTATGGATCCAACGAATCGGCGCCGCTCTAAGCGAATACGGTCTTAAATACGGAATGTTTATAAGCGCCCTTAAAAAAAATAAAATTACGCTTGATAGAAAAATACTTTCCGATTTAGGCACAAGGCATCCAAAAGTTTTTAAGGCCGTCGTAGAGAGCGTAAAGACCAAGGAATAGCTTTTTTTGTATGGCACACGATATTGCCCAACTCCGCGACCTTCTTGAATCCCAAATTAAAGAGGTCACTACCCCAGAATCTCTACAAAAAATTGAGGCGGAATTTTTAGGAAGAACCGGACATATTTCAAATCTTATCTCACAGATAAAAAATATCGCTCCTGAAAATAAAAGGGCTTATGGGGAAAATATAAACCAGCTAAAAAATTACATTCGTGAAACCTTGCTTGCAAAAGGAAGTACGATATCATCCAACAATAAGACACCGTTAGACCTTACCATCCCCGGAATACGGCCCCAATCGGGAAGGCTACATCCTACAACCATTACCATTAACCGTCTAAATTATTTTTTTAGGTACTATGGATTTAGCGTCACTGACGGGAATGAAATTGTTACTAACAGGATAAATTTTGAGCTTTTAAACTTGCCACCAGATCATCCGGCGAGAGATTTACAAGACTCTCTGTATATTGAAGAACCAAATATCCTACTTAGAACTCACACAAGTTCTGTGGAGGTGGAGACTATGATTAAAGAAAAGCCGCCTATACGAGTTGTCGTTCCGGGACGCTGTTTTAGAAACGAAACCGCAAACTCCACAAATGGCGCAGTATTTTACCAGTACGAAGGCCTGTATGTTGATGAAAATGTCACCATGGGAAATCTTAAATGGATTTTGGAAAAATTTGCGAAGTTCGTGTACGGAGACAAAATTAAAACTCGTTTCCGCGCAAAATATTATCCCCAAGTGGAACCGGGGGCCGGATTTGATGTACTTTGTACTTTTTGTGGAGGGGAGGGTTGCTCAGTTTGTAAATACCGCGGATATATTGAGCTTATCGGATGCGGAATGGTCCACCCCAACGCTTTAAAAAAATGCGGGGTTGATAATTTAAAATATTCTGGTTTTGCCTTTGGCATGGGTCTTGACCGTATTGTAATGACAACATTTAACATTCCGGATATCCGGGTACTATATAATGGCGATTTGTGTCTTAGTTAACCCCAGCGATGAATCTACCAATTGAATGGCTAAAAAAATATCTTGATGTGTCGCATCTAGATTCTTGCGATTTAGAAAATTCTCTTACCGCTCTAGGATTTATGAAAGACGCTCCAACAAAAAACGAAGTTATTAGTCTTGAAGTCCGTCAAAACCGGCCTGATTGTTTAAGTGTCTTGGGACTTGCCAGAGAAATTTCTGCGGTAAACAAAATTGCGATTAACACCCCAGAGCTTGGTAATATTTTAAATGTAAAAAATGATCAAGGTCTTGTTTCTATAAAAAGACCCGCCTTGATAAAAAGATTTACCGCGGTAAAAATTGATAATTTAAAAGTTTCTTCTTCACCGGAGTGGATGCAAAAACTACTTTCCCTTTACGGGATTCCTTCTATTAACAATATTGTAGATATTACAAATTTTGTTATGGTTGAAATTGGACAACCCATGCACCCTTTTGATTTTGATAATATAAAGGGCGGATCGCTTGTGGTAAGAAATGCAAAATTAGGCGAATCCCTTGAAACTTTTGATGGACAACATCTATCTCTAAATGGAAGCGATCTGATTATTTCTGATGATATGGGACCTGTAGCTCTTGCTGGAATCATTGGGGCAAAAAAATCAGGCGTAACTAACCAAACTACAACCGTTCTTTTGGAAGCCGCCGTTTACGATAACTCCAATATCCGAAAGACTTCTCGCGAACTTAACATAAGAACGGAAGCAAGCCTCCGTTTAGAGAAATTTTTGTGTCCCGCGCAAACAGAGACGGCAATTAAACGGGCAATTTTTTTAATTAATGAGATTATTCCAGATGCAAAAATTTCCGGGTACTGTGACCACTACATAACAAAAACTCAACCCCTAACTTTGGACATTGATCCAAAAGAAGTAAAAAGAATAGGCGGTATCACGGTAACAAAAAATGAAATATCGAATGCTCTGGTAAGTTTTGGGTTTTTAAATGATTCATTTAAGAAGGGTTTTACGGTCCCATATTTTAGAACCGATATTGAACAAAAGGAGGATTTGATAGAAGAAGTATTGCGCTATCGTGGTTACAGTAAAATACCGTCGTTGCCAATACTAAATTCACCCCCAGACGAAAAAACCTCAAACAAAACTTTAGTTTCCGACCGCCTTAAAGAGTTTCTGACAAATCTTGGATTTCACGAACAAATAACAAATCCTCTTGTTAAAAAGGATGGAAACACCTCAAGAATCATTCTTCAAAATCCATTAAACAAAGATAAGGACTCCTTAAGACTTTCTGTAACAGAAACTCTAAAAGCCGCGGCCAATACCTACAAGAAACACAGAGCTTCCTCATTTAGACTATTTGAAATTGGAAATATTTATTTTAAAAACAATACCGGATTTAAAGAAGAGCCTTCCCTTGCATGTGTTTTTTCCAACCAATTTTCCTTTAGACAAGTTAAAGGTTATTTGGAACAGATTATGATTTTTCTTAATCTTAAAGAAGATCAAGTTGTTTCTCTTACCGCTAGTAGCTTTGAGATGGGCCTTAAAGAAGTTTCCCTTAAAGGGATTAATGAAAATTACAAAGTATCGTGGAATTTTTTGCATGCATATAGTGAGGAAATATCCTTCTTAATTGACTCCCCAAGGGCAGTAGGAAATATTCTCACGGAGGTTAAGAAAAGACTGGATCCCTCTGTAGAAGTTGCGCTTGTAGATATATATAGTGGGGAAGGTATTCCCTCCACAAAAAAATCTGTACAGCTAAAGGTGACTGTTTCTTCGGAAGAAAATTTGAACCCCTCGGCCGCGGCTAAAAAGATCGTCGCGGTGCGAGTGGCCTTAGAGAAAATTGGCGCTGAAATTAGAAGATAGCCCTCTAGTTACTGGAGTAATCGGTCTTTTCGGTTGGAGGAAAATACATAGACTCTTCGCTGGAATCGCGGTCATAAACTTCATCAACCCAACTGTCAACAGCTTCCTGCCATTCCGGAAATTCCCCCAAAAGATGAGCAAATACCTTATCTTTGGTATTGTCATCTTTTTTACAATCGTCGTTAGGAAAAAGATTATCCTCTTTACATATTTCAATAATCTCAACCCACGGACTGTAAGCCAAAGGTTCGGTGCCTTTTATATAGTATTCCACTCTTTCCTCCTCAATCTTCTCGTAGGGCTTATATCCTGTAAGTTTTCCTGTTGTCCATTTAATTACATTATCAGGTTGCACAAATTTTTCGTCTTCTTTATCTTGCAGTAGTTCTTTCATTACCAAATTCCAAATAGGAGCCGCCCCAGTAACTCCGGAGGCCAAAGTAGGATCCATTGGGGCTCCATCATTATTTCCAGCCCAAACTCCAAGTGAATAAGTAGGGGTAAAACCTACCGCCCAGTTATCTTTTTTGTCATCGGTAGTCCCTGTCTTTACGGCCACCGTATGCTTAGGGATATTTAAATAGGATCCATATCCAAAAATCGGCGCGCGAGCATCGCTGTCAGCCAGAATGTTGGAAATAATAAAAGCCGTTCCCTTATCTAGTGCCAATTCTGGATGGGATTTATGACTAAATAGGATGTTTCCTTTTTGATCTTCTACGGACTCAATTCCGTAGGGGTAATTGTAAGTGCCTTCATTGGCAAAAACGGTATACGCGCCGGTCAACTCCAAAAGTTTTACCTCCCCACCTCCTAAGGTTAGCGCCAATCCATAATACTTAGGATCGTAGGTTAAGGTAGAAATTCCCATATCGTTTGCAGTTTTTACCATATTTGAAATACCAACAAGTTTTAACATCTTAACAGCCGGAATGTTGACCGATTGAGCTAGGGCATACCGCATTTGAATAGGACCACGGAATTTACCATCGTAATTTTTTGGGATGTAATCTTTCTCCTCGTCTCCCGACTTAAAATTTGTTTGTACATCTAACAAAGGATAACTTGCGGTGTAACCCATTTTTAACGCGGTAGCGTAAGTTATCGGCTTTATTGATGATCCGGGCTGACGAGGCGATGTAGAAACATTTACCTGACCGTCATCGGTGCTGTTAAAAAAATCTTTTGATCCGACCATTGATAAAATTTCTCCGGTTTTGGAATTTAAAACAACAAGGGAAGCATTACCTACTTTTAAATAAGCCTCCTTTGCCACCTCATCGGTAAGAATTTTTTGTGCTTTTTCTTGTATCTTGTAGTCCAGAGTGGTTTTAACCTTGAGACCCCCCGACTCTACAAGGTTAACTCCAAAAGTATCCATAAGGCGTTGCCTAACATACATTACAAAATGCGGCGCTTTTAAAAGACTTAAGCCCGACGAAAATTTAAGTTCCTCAGATAAGGCTTTATCATAATCCTCATTAGAAAGATATTTTCTGGTACCGCTTTTATCCACCCAACCCTTTTCATGCATCAGCTTTAAAACATATTGCTGTCTTTTTTTTGCCGCGTCGGGATTTGTTATGGGAGAATAATTTGTGGGGCTTTGAGGAAGCCCTGCAATAAGCGCCGATTCCGGAAGAGTTAGATCTTTGGCCTTTTTTCCAAAAAACAGTTGGCTTGCGGCCTCTACTCCCCAAGCAGTGCTACCGTATGGCGCTTCGTTAAAGTACATTGTTAGAATTTGATCTTTTGAATATCGCCGTTCTATCTGCAAAGTTAAGACAAGTTCTTTAATTTTCCGTTTAATGGTTCTTTCCGATGTTAAAAGCGCGTTTTTAGCAAGTTGTTGGGTTAAAGTTGACGCTCCTTGCAAACCTTGCCTTAAGATAATATTTCTTATCGCCCTAACATAGCCTAAAACATCAAACCCATGATGAATATAAAAATCCGCGTCTTCTGTCGCTATTGTAGCGTCAATTAAATACGAAGAGACCTGATCAAGCGTTATCAAAGTGCGGTTTTTATTGGCATAAACATCGTATAAAAGCTCTCCGTTTCTATCATAAATTTTTGTGGAAATTTCCATTGGTCTTTCGGTAAGTTGAGTAGGTGAAGGAAGATCGCGACTTAAATAAGTAAACAAAAAAAGTACCGCAACCGATCCGACCAGAAGTAAAGTGGTTAGTGCGGTAACGACAGGAAGTACTTTTGGCAAAAATCCTTTTTGCTTTTTATTTCCCATTAATTTTGGTTTTAGGAAGTTTAAAAATGTAAAATCTTTAATCATCTTTAATCATTTTATCACATTCTTTGCGGGTAAAAACCGGATTAAAAATGTTAAAATGCTAACCACAGCATCCGTAACCCCCTTAAGGAGAGAAAAATAATGCGCAACGTTTCTTTTGATAATCATAGTATTGTTTTCCGTTCTACTAACTCCCCCAATTGTCACCGGAAAGACGATCGTCACGGATCGGATTGTGGTCAGCTTTTCAAAAAAAATACAACAAACGACTATCTTCTCCATCCTAGCGGGGTATAACCTTACGGTTATCAAAGTTATCCCCAGCATAGATGCGTTTGTACTAAAAACGCCACAAGGAAAAGAGGATCTAATTATTGACCAGTTGAATACACTGGATACAGTAATTTATGCTGAACGAATCGGCATAGCACGGGGTGCCACAACACCCACCGACCCCGATTACGGAAATCTGGGTCAGGGGTTTATGCCCCACAAAAGATACACGCACCAGACGCTTGGGATGTTTCCACAGGCGGTGGGGTAGTAGTAGCGATACTCGATAGCGGTCTGTCGCTAAATCACCCTGAATTTTCGGGTCGTGTTGTACAAGGGTACAACTTTGTAAATAACTCCACCGAGGCCCGCGACGATAACGGACACGGAACCCATGTTGCAGGAATTGTCGGAATGGGCATAGATAACGGCGTTGGAAGCGTCGGCATTGCTCCAAACGCCATCATTATGCCAATCAAGGTGCTAGATTCAGAAAACTTTGGGGCCTTGGATCAGATTAACGAAGGCATTGTCTTCGCGGTAAACCGTGGCGCGAAGGTTATTAACATGAGTTTGGCGAGCCGCGAAAAATCCCTTGTGCTACTAGAAGATGCTTTAAACTTCGCCGCCACGCACGATGTGTTGGTAGTAGCCGCTGTGGGAAACGAAGCCTCCAACACGCCCATGTATCCAGCATGGTATGACCAAACCATGGCTATATCTGCAACCAACCCCAAAGACAATTTTTGGGGACTATCCAATTGGGGAGAGTGGGTAGATATTTCAGCTCCTGGCGAGACAGTGTGGAGTACATGGTGGAAAAAAGGGGGTTAATATGCAAAAAGTGTGGATTTAATGAGGTGTTCTTCTTTTGATAACGCCCCAAAGCCCTTGATTTCTAAAATGTACAATTTAGAATCTCCCAATTATGAGCACAAAAAAACTCTCCAATTTGCCCATTTTGTATTAAAACAAAACAGGAGACTAAAATTTGGATCCTGCGGGTTGCTGGATGGAAAGATCGTTACGAGTATCTAATAAAAGAAAGAACTTATGCCACGCAAATCCAAGAATCAAATAAAGAAAATAAAGAGGGCGGGATATGGTGGTATACCCATAGGAATTTAAGATCTGCCTACCGCGTTTTAACGGCGTCTGGAAACAACCTTTTCCTTTACCTCGATTACCAAAACCTTGATAAAGACACCAACGGTTTGGAATCAGAATTCTCCCATCTTAAACAGAAATTAAATATGCACAGAGGACTAACCAGAAAGCATAAAATCTACGCTATGTTTTGGTATGTATATTTAACCAATCAAAAGAGGAAAGATTGGAAGAAAAAATAGACTGAAAATCCACACTTTTTG
>PEYT01000009.1:31563-35674 GCA_002774285.1 candidate division WWE3 bacterium CG08_land_8_20_14_0_20_40_13
GCATATTAATCCGAAAAAAGATGGTCCTGAGTCATATACCTTTATGAGCGGGTCGTCTATGGCCGCTCCAGATGTTACTGGATTAGCGACGCTAATTTGGTCAATCCGACCAGAGTTTAAAGTTGCCGATGTGCGTACTTTGATCGAGAATACAGAAACTGATCTTGGCACCCTCGGTCCGGACTGGTACTTCGGTCACGGCCGAATTGACGCTGGAGCTGCCTTACGAGCCTGTGATACGAGAATTAAGCACTGGTTTCCTTTGATAGTAGGAGAATAGTGTTGGGGAACGGGAGAAAGTCTTAACTGACTTAAAATCTCCCGTTCCCCAAGCAGTTATTTTGAAATTTTGTGGTAATATTTTTGTGTGAAGAAAATTAAAAAGAAAATGAGAGGCATTCACGCGGGACAAAACCCTTTGCTAGTCCTCTCATGATGATTGGGTTATTTGTATAATATTTTTGGTAAAAAGTCAAGTAGAATAAAAAAGAGGTGTTGCTCGCGGCACAAGATCCGCAACCTTCCCCTCATCGTAATAGTAGAATATTATCAAATTTTTTGATAAAATGTAAAACAGTATGACTCCACAAGAAAAAGTAGATATCATAAAAAGCTTTGCCGAGGAGATAGTTACAGAAGAAGAGTTACTTCATCTTTTTGAAACCAATGAACATCCTGTAGCCTATGATGGGTTTGAACCTTCGGGGATTGCTCCAATTCATTTTGGACTGCTGCGCGCCATAAATATCAAGAAACTTCTCTCGTGCAATATACATCTTAAACTTTATCTTGCCGATTATTTTGCCTTTATAAATAACAAAATGGGTGGGGACATGGAAAAAATTAAAAGAGTAGGGGAGTACTTTGTTGAAATTTGGAAAGCCTCCGGAATAGACACATCTAAAATTGAAATTGTTTGGGCGAGCAAGCTTATGGATTCGATTGACTACTGGGACAGAGTCCTTACTGTTGCAAAATCCCTAACCCTCCAAAGAACTCTAAAATCTTTAACCATTGCGGGGCGTAGTGAAAAAGATTCGTTAACTACGGCCCAACTATTTTACCCATCTTTACAAGTCTCCGACATATTTGAGCTCGATGTTGATATTTGTCAGCTTGGTATGGATCAAAGGCGCGCTAATATGCTGGCTCGCGAGGTGGCCGATAAAAATGGCTGGAAAAAACCGGTCGCTGTACACCACCCAATGCTACTTGGACTTAAGGGGATAAAGGAACTCGACAATCCCGAAGCTACCATGATCGCTTCAAAGATGTCAAAAAGTGATCCTACTAGCGCCATTTATATGCATGATTCAAAGGAGGAAATAGACGCAAGGATCAAAACTGCATTTTGCCCACCAAAGATTACGGAGGGGAATCCAATTTTTGAATACGCGAGGCTTATAATAATTCCAGAACTTGGAAATTTAAAAATTTACCGCGACCCAGAGCACGGCGGCTATGTGGAATATAGTGATATTAATAAATTAAAAATTGATTACGGTGATGGAACCCTGCACCCAAATGATCTTAAACTAGGTGTGTCGGCTGGACTTGAAACCCTTATTAAACCGGTACGGGAGTATTTTGAAAAAGACCGTCACGCAAGAAATCTTTATAACGAAGTAAAAAGCTTTAGCGTTACTAGGTAAAGATCCCGTTAGAGGGCGCGGTCCTCATGAAGGGTTGAAAATTATATGAAATTCTTTAGAAAACACAAGAAATTCTGGGAGATAATTACGGTAATAGCAACAATCGCGATAATCGCTACCGCGATAGTACCGTATCTTATATAAACCTTTATGGATTTCTTTTCGTCCGTAGCAACACTTCCTTTAATCGGTCCCCGCTACCAAAAACTTCTTAAAAAACTTGAAATACATTCTGTCCACGATCTTCTTTACCATTTTCCGTTCCGCTACGAAGACTATTCTATCCATAAAAAAATTAACCAGCTGATGCTTGGGGAAATAGTCACAATTACAGGAGGGATCGCACAAATAAAAAATATTTACTTAAAAAGCAACAAACAACTTACAAAATTGGAACTACACGACGACACGGGGATTATAAATTGCGTTTTTTTTAACCAACATTTCTTAACAAGAACACTAAAGCCACAAATGACAATTAACATCGCGGGAAAGGTGGATTCCTCCGACGGGAAACTTGTTTTTATCTCCCCCGAATATGAGATTGTAAACCCGGAGATTGATCCGGTAAGCACGAGCCGCCTAGTTCCAGTTTATCCCGAAACAGCAAAACTTACCTCCAAGTGGCTAAGACGGAAAATTTACAATCTTCTCTCTTGTGAAATGTTTAACGACCTCGAGATAATCCCTTTGGAATTTCTTAACAGGTATCGCTTTAACAACATCGACAAATCATTAAGACAGATTCATTTTCCAGCTAGTCCCACCGATATTTCTAAAACCATCGAGAGATTTTCTTACGAGGAATTATTTACCACACAACTTATTGGCTTAGTACGAAGGAGCAAGTGGCAGAGTAGGGGAGTAGCTAAAAAAATTTCCCTTAACGGGAACGAACTTTTGGACTTTATGTCCCATCTTCCTTTTCAACTAACCAAAGCTCAAATAAGGGTTTGTCATGAATTGTTAACAGACATCTCAAAAAATGTTCCGGCAAACCGCCTTATCCAAGGAGATGTGGGAAGCGGAAAAACCGTTGTCGCGGCCCTTGCCATGTATGCCGCTTTTAAAAGCGGCGCCGGTAGTATCCTTATGGCGCCAACAGAAGTCTTAGCTTTTCAGCACTTCCAAACTATTTGCGATACCATGCATCAGATAGATAAATATATCCCGATTGAACTTGTTACAGGTTCCAAAAAGACGACATTGGTTGCAGGAAAAAAAATATTGGTCGGAACACACGCTCTTTTGTATAGTAAAAAATCGTTAGGGGATATCGGTTTAATCGTCGTGGACGAACAACACAAATTTGGGGTGGAACAAAGGTCTAAAATCCTTTCCAAGGTGCAAGCAACACATACTCCGCATATGATTACGATGACCGCAACACCAATTCCCAGAAGCCTTTGCTTAACCTTGTTTGGTGATCTTGATATTTCTAACATTGACGAGATGCCGCAAGGACGCTTACCGGTAAAAACATTCGTTGTATCAGAAAATAAAAGAGCAGATGGGTACCGATGGATTAAGAAAAAAATAATTAACGAAAATTGCCAAGTTTTTGTAGTTTGCCCATTTATAGAAGACTCGCAAATCGAAACATTAAAAACTATAAAATCCGCGGTAAGTCACTTTGAGCTCCTCCACTCTCAATGGTTTAACGACATTAGCATTGGATTATTACATGGGCGTTTAAAGTCAAAGGAAAAAGAAAAAATAATAAACGATTTCCGCGAGGGAATAACAAAAATTCTTGTTGCAACGCCTGTTGTTGAAGTTGGAATGGATATCCCAAATGCCAACATAATAGTTATTGAAGGGGCCGAACGATTTGGGCTTGCAAGCCTTCACCAACTTAGAGGCCGAGTAGGAAGAAGGGGAAAACAGGCTTACTGCTTCTTGTTCCCTTCAAAAGAAGGCCCAAACAGCAACCGCCTTAAGATAATGGAGCAAACTGCAAACGGACTAATACTTGCCGAAAAAGATCTGGAACACCGCGGTCCCGGAGAGCTTTATGGAATAAAACAGAGCGGAAAATTGCGGTTTAGATTTGCCGACTTTAGCAATTTGGAACTTCTTGAAAAGACTTACCAAGACGCCAAGTATTTAGTGGAAAACCCCGATAAATTTCCCAATTCGTTTGATTTGCTAAATAAGCTATCTCCAGATACAATCGCTGGAAATTAATGTTTGTAACTATCATGAATATTATCTCAGGCACCGCTAAAGGAAAAAAAATATTGGTCCCAGAAAGCGCTAAACCCGTAAAGAGTATCGTTATTCAATCAATATTTTCAACTTTAGGGAATACCGTAAAAAATAAAAACTGTTTAGATCTTTTCGCGGGAAGCGGTATTTTGGGACTTGAAGCGTTAAGCCGAGAAGCCGCAACCTGCGACTTTGTGGATTCCAATCCAGAGGCAATAGAACATATTACAACAAATATTAAAAATGCGGGA
>PEYT01000024.1 GCA_002774285.1 candidate division WWE3 bacterium CG08_land_8_20_14_0_20_40_13
AACCCTCTATTTTACCAACACTAAATGTCTATTAAGCCAAATATTTGGCCGGAGTGACGGAACAAAAGGGCAAAGGTTGCGCAAGCGCCAATGTCCTTTTTTTGTTTCTGATTTGAAAATGGGGTAGTACCCTATGGGGTACTACCCCTTATTTCTTTTACAAGGAGTTGTAAATTCTCATTAGCTGGGTTTATCTCAAGAGCCGTTTCAAAATACTTTAACGCTTCTGTCATATTCTTCTCATGATAATAAATTACTCCTAAATTCTGATAGCTTTGCCAAAGGTTTGGATTAAATTCAATTGCTTTTTGATAAGCGACGACCGCCTCGTCAAACCTTTCCATCTGCCCATAAGTATTTGCTAAGTTGTGGTAAGCATCTGCATAGTCGGGTTTAAGTTTTATTGCAACTTCAAATTCCTTAACCGCGGTTTCCAAGTTTCCTTGCCTTCCGTAGTAATCTCCAAGATTGTTATGATTTTGCGCGCTTGTTGGGGAAGTTACTGCTGTGGATAGCCACAAAGAATCCTGATTTTTCCAATTGCTATTGCGGATGATTGTTCTGATAGCTAGCGGAGTAACCAAAAGAAACAAAATCGTCAGATAAAGGCTTTGTAATTTTACCCGATCAATGCCCCAAATAACCAAAATGGAAAATACGACAACGATTCCTATTGTTCCAAGATAAACATATCTTTCCGCGACAACCCACCCCACGCCAAATGGATTTAACGATACGGCGAGAGAAATAAAAAACCACGCCGACCAAAAAAAGTATCTGCGGGATTTAAAAAATCCAAAGATAGTCGTAGAAACAAAAATCAAAAAGAGAAAAGCGCGGAAAAGGAATTGCTCTTTGGAAAAAGAAAGTTCGGTATGATACAAAGTAAGATCTTTTGGATAAAAAATTAGTTTGATGTACTCTGTGATGGAAATTGGGATAACATGTATTGGATTTACAAATCCAGTTTTAAATTGGCTTGTCGTAACAAGAGATTCTGTTCTTTTTTCAAACTCGCCAAAATATATTCCTGTATAAATCAACGATCCAATTACAATTGGTAAATATGCTTTTAAAGATTGGAGCCGTTTTTTCCAAATTAAATCGTACAGAGGAAAAATTATTCCAAGCGGTAGGGCAAACGGGCTTGATTGCAGGCAGGCTAAAAAGGAAATTACCGAAGCAGAATTAAAATGTCGGTAAGTTTCCTTTTTAATATATAACAAAAACGATAACAAAAAGAAAAATGTTAATTTTGCGTATAATCCCCCACTTATCCAAGTGATCGTTTCTACAAGTATCGGATGCACTGCAAAAATTGACGCGGCGAGTAGCGCTGTTTTTTTTGTGTGCAAGCTTTTTGCGATAAAGTAAAGAATAACAACATTTCCAAGATGGAATAAAATATTGACCAAGCGGAAAGGGGCGGGACTTTGGCCAAAAACAGCGTTTAAAATAAAATACGAAAACATATGGACATTTCCCCAAGATTGAGCGAATGTGTAATCAAATCTGTGAATAGCGGAATTTTGGATAATTCCCGGAATATCATCAGAAACAAATTGATTTCCGAGAGAGTTTGCGTAGGATCCAAATACCAAAAACAGAAGCCATAAAAGAACAAACTTATCCTCAATTATAATTTTCTTGATGTTTGTCATTATTAAATTCTATACTGATTACCATGACTACTTTACCAAAAATCTTCCTTCGTGAGAAACTACTTTTTTGTGGTCTTTTTTTAACTTTTGTTTTTAGATTTATCAGTACACAGGTAATCCCTTTGGATTCTGATGAAGTGGTGTGGTCGATAATGGCTGATGAAATGACGCACCTTCGACAGTTCTTTCTTTTTTTTGCTACTCAAAATTACGCCGGGGCCTTAGAGTCATATATAATAATTCCATTTCAAGCGTTATTTGGATTTAGATTATGGGTGTTACGGATTAACACAATTATTTGGCCGGTCTTAACGGCCGTAATGGTTTATCACTTTGTGGCAAAATTCTCTTCTAAAAAGTGGGGATTTTTGGCAATTGTACTTTACAATTTAACGGCGCTTGAAAACTTTTTGGTTCATTCCAAAGCTTGGGCAAATTATACCTTTATTGAATTTTTGTCACTTTTTTCTTTCTATCTTCTTTGCGAATGGTTTGGGTCAAAAAAAGCCAGATACCTTTTAGGATTAGGGTTGTTGACTTTTGTATCCTTTATTTCCAATATGCAGTTTATCTTTACCATTATAATAGTCTTGGGCTTCCAGCTTCTCTACGCCTTTAGAGAAATGATAAAAAAGAAAAGTTTTTCGTTTCTTGACATATCTATCCTAACCGTCGCATCTTTTATCTACTACCTTTTTGCCAAAAAGAGAATGATTTTTAATCCTCTAGAAACATTACGGGGAAAGATGGGCTTTGTCATCAATGACGGTATGATAAGGCGTTTTGATGTTAGTGTGATAGCGGTGATTGGGGTGTTTTTACCGATCTTTGCTCTATGGTCAATTGTAAGGAGAAAGAATAAGAAAATTAATAATCTGAAGGCGTTTTTAATAACATCCGTCTTCTTTTTTTCGGCCTTTGCTGTATACGCGCATTTTGATTCTTTTAGTAGGGTAAGCTCTGGATCATTAGATCTAATAAACTCGTCAAAGTTTTTGGTATCAACAGCGTTTCCGGGGTATCTTGGAAGATTTTGGCCGTTTTTTATTTCTCCAGTATTTTTTGGATTGATTGTAGCGCTAATTAAAATCACCAAAGGTCAAAAACTGGAGTTGTGGGATTTTTCTTTACTTGCTGGTTTCTTATTTCCGGTCTTGTTTGTTTTATCTTCTGCACCCGGTCTTAGCGGTTCCATCAGGTATCTTATCTCGTGGTGGCCGGATGTGATTATCTCGACAGTTTTCTTTTCCAATTTTCTTTGGAAAAGAAATCGGATAGTTAGATTATTGCCGATCTTACTTTTACTGCTTTGGTCGGTTTTTCAAATCGGCGATATTAAAAGAACTACCGTGGGGTACAATAAAGAAAGACAGATTCAACTGGAGTACAACAGGCGGGTAGCAGGTGAAATTGCAAAAGCGGATGCAAAATATTGCGAAGGGGACTATTGGAAAGTTGGTCCCTTGATGTTTGACTCCGGCTTTAAGTTTATATGCTGGGCTGATAAAAAGGAAACAAAGGCCGATTATTTAGATTTTTATAAAGAGAGGCTTGACCCTGTTCAAAGAGTTTATCAGGTTCGGTAAAATATTCTGTTATGAAAATGCCACTGGTTTCGATAATAATTATCGCTGAGAAATGGAATCCGTTTTTGGAAGAATCTTTGCCAAAATATCAGGATCTTGACTACCCGAATTTTGAAACACTCGTTTTTCTGACAAAATCAAAAAATGGCATAGCGCGAAATAGCCTGCCTGTCAGCAGGCAGGGGCACTGCCCTAATTTAAGTTTTTATTACAATCCAGAGTTAATAAACAACCCAGCGCAAAAGAGAGATTTGGCGATAAAATATGCCAAGGGAGAAATATTTGCTTTTATTGACGACGATGCCTTTCCGTCAAAAGACTGGCTTAAAGAGGCTGTTAAAAACTTTGATGATCCGTCAGTTGTTGCCGTCGGAGGGCCCGGTATAACACCAATTGATGCGTCAATATTTGAAAAATCATCGGGGTGGGTTTCGGCAAGCCCAATGGGGGGGTTTGGCTCGACCTATCGTTTTATTTCGTCTAAAAGAAGGTTCGTTGACGATTACCCATCATTTAACCTTCTTGTCAGAAAAGACGCTTTTATAAAAATTGGGGGATTTGATTCTAATTTTTATCCCGGTGAGGATACCAAGCTTTGTTTGGAATTGACCCGTGGCCATATTTCAAAGATCGTTTACGATCCAAAAGCTTTTGTTTATCATCACAAGCGGCCATTGTTTAAAAAACATTTAATTCAAAACGGGCGGTATGGTTTGCATCGGGGACACTTTGCGAGAATATTGCCCACGACCTCAAGAAGGTGGTTTTACTTTATTCCAAGTTTGTTTAGTTTTGGTTTGCTATTTGGGGTGTTGTCGCTTCCATTAAATTTCAAATTGGGGAAATTTGGGTTATTAGGGGGATTGGGGACATATGGAGTTTTACTTTTGATGAACTTCCTATGGGTGCTTGTAAAAAGCGGAAGTAGTGTTATTGCCCTGCTCACAATTCCCGGAGTATTTTTGACCCATTTTTGGTATGGGATTCAGTTTTTGCGAGGATTTTTTACGAAAAAGATGCATGACACATACGGGAGAGCGTAGACGAAAAATCCACTTTAACTTATAGAAAACATTTAGTAATATTGGGAGGTGGATTATTTATCTAAAAAGATTGAGGATATAGAGATAAGAATAAACCGTGGTGTTTGTATTAGCGCGGCAACCTGTGTGGTGTATGCGCCAAATACCTTTAACATCGACGACAAGGGATTAGCAATTATCAAAGAGAAAGATTGGGATAGAGTGGAAAAGATAGTTGCGGCGGCGCAAAGCTGTCCGGCTTTGGCAATAGAAGTGTATCAAGGAGGGAAGAGGATGTATCCAGTATGAAATTTTTTGTTTTCAATTATTAATTTTTATTCAATTTGCAATTTTTAAAAATTAAGCAAATAAAAATTGATTTAAAATTTCAAATTACAAATTTAAAATTATAAATTGTATGCCTTTAAAAACAAGCAAAATGTCTACAGTAGTAATCGGTTATCCGCCTATAGAAACCGAAAAGGGTACGCCTCTGTTATCTCAAAATAGGCAATTCCAATACTTTAACGCCCCAACCTATATCTACCCTATGGTTCCGGCGTATGCCGCGACAATGGTAAAAGAAGCCGGATATACAGTTTATTGGATGGACGGTATCGCCGAGAAAAAATTTTATCAGGATTGGGTGTACGAACTAAAAGCCACAAGTCCTGACTACCTTTTAATTGAAACTAAAGCCCCAGTTATTAAGGCTCATTGGAAAATTATTGATGATATTAAGTTAAAGATACCAGATATCAAAATTATTTTAGTTGGCGACCATGTTACTTACTTTCCTGAGGAGTCATTTAATAATAGTAAGGTGGATTTTGTCATCGTTGGCGGGGATTATGACTTTGTTTTGGTCAATTTGCTAAACCATCTGACAAAGGGGGAAAAGCTGGAGGGTGGGGTGTATCAAAGGAAAGGGAAAACCGTCGTTTCAAGCGGGGCAGTAAGTTTAAAACACAACCTTGACGATCTTCCATTTATTGATCGCGATCTAACAAGATGGGAGTTGTATGCTTACGAGAATGGAAATTATAAGTACACTCCAGCAACCTATATGTATTCTGGTCGTGATTGTTGGTGGAACAGGTGTACTTTTTGTATTTGGGATAACTCGCTTAATCCCCGCGGTTCCTATCGCAGTATGTCCCCCGAAAGATTGTTTAACGAGGTTAAATTTGTGGTGGATCGCTACAAAGTCAAAGAAATTTTTGATGACGCGGGAACTTTGTTTATTGGTCCAAAACTTAAGAAATTTTGCGAGCTTTTGATTGAATCCGGATATAACAAAAAGGTTGTCTTTGGTTGTAATATGCGTTTTAACGCGCTAACACAAGATTATTACAATCTTATGAAATCTGCCAACTTTAGATTTCTTTTGTATGGTATGGAGTCGGGAAATCAAAAAACATTAGATATGTTGGATAAGGGGACCAAAGAAGCGGATACCATCAACGGCGCCCGTATGGCGTCACAGGCAGGTTTAGAACCTCACGCTACCATTATGTTGGGGTATCCTTGGGAATCTTTGGAGGATGCCAAAAGAACTATAGAGGTGGCTAAATATTGTTTTAAGAAGGGTTACTTTCACACAATGCAAGCGACAATTATTATTCCCTACCCCGGAACACCACTTTGGAAACAAGCCAAGGAAAACAAATGGTTATTAACGGAAGATTATGATGAGTATGATATGAGGGGACCCGTAATGAGAACGCCGTTTGACAAGGAAAAACTTATGGAGCTAACGCAAGAACTATATTCTGCCTTTTTTTCTCCACAATATATTGCCCGTAAAGTTGCAAGTATAAGAAGTATTGACGATGTTAAGTTTTTTGCGATGGCAGGAAAGCGGTTAGTCGGTCACCTTTTAGATTTTGACCCAAATCAAAAAGATGTTAGTTTTAAATCGCCAAAGTTTTGGAAAGACGCCGTAGGAAAACTTGCAAGTCATTTTATCCACCCAAAAACAGCGGTTGATAAGGAAAAAGAGGAAACGAAACTAGAAGATAGTAAGGTTAATCTATGAAAGAAAAAGTTGTTTTAATTACAGGATGCTCTCGGGGGCTTGGGAAATCTCTTGCAGAAAAACTGTCTAGTGGGGGATTTATCGTATATGCCGGGGTAAAAGGGGAAGAAGATGTTAAGACGCTTCAAAATATCTGGAAAGACTCCTTTAAGGACATACACTCAATTAATATTGATATTACGAACGATGACGACTGTAAGAAAACTGTCCAAAAAATAATTTCCAAAGAAAAACGAATAGATGTTCTTATTAATAATGCTGGGATTGCTTTAGTAGGTCCTTCCGAGTCGTTTTCCGTTAAAGATTATCAAAGCATTTTAAACATCAATGCCGTTGGTGCCTTTCGGCTTATTAAAGAGGTAGTACCACATATGAGAAGCCAAGAATCTGGACGCATCATCAATATCACCTCTTTAAACGGCTCTATTTCACTTCCTAATTTTGGATTATACAGTTCGTCAAAATTTGCTTTGGAAGGGCTATCACTCGCTTTGTATCACGAGCTTCCCAAAGGAGTTTTTGTTACAAACATTGCTCCCGGGGCAATAGAAAGCGATTCCGGAGAATCAAAAAAGCTTCCCCATGTTCCAGCCCGGGAAAAGTTTTTGATTCTTAAACTTTTAATGCCTATGGTATCAAAAGACAAAATTGCAAGAACCATAATAGATGTCATCAATGATAGAAAACCCCCTGCTAGGATCCTTTTAGGTAACGATTCGTACATCACATCATTTCTGTACAGATTTCTTCCAAGAAGAGTTTGGGAATTATTACTTGGTTTTATCTATCACAGATGAGAGAAACACAGTGGCCGACAATTTCGATAGTTACCGCGACATTTAATTCTGGGAAAACACTGGATCGCTGTTTGATCGCCGTTTTAGACCAAGATTACCCAAAAGGGAAAATAGAAATTGTTCTAGGAGACGGCGGTTCTACAGACAATACTTTGGAAATTGCAAAGAAGTTCGACGCAATTGTTTGTAAAATACCTAAAGAGAAACAGCACGCAGAATACAACCGTGGGGTGGCTTTTAATAAAGCCAAAGGAGAACTCGCTCTTATCCTTGATCATGATAATTTTATTCCTTACAAAACTTGGCTAAAAGATATGGTAAAACCCCTTTTGGAGAATCCCAAGATGGTAGCTACGGAAACTGCTTATTATGACTATTCTCCAAGTTACAAACTGATGGATCGCTATTGCGCTCTTTTTGGTATTAGCGAGCCATTGCCTTATTACTTGGGGAAAGCGGATCGTCTTCCTCAAAACGCCGACCATTGGATAAATCTAGGAAAATCAAAAGATATGGGCAACTACTTCCTTGTCGAATTTGAAAGCGACCCCAGAAAAATAGCGACGATTGGAACTAACGGTTGTCTAATGAGGAGAAAATTAGTTATGGAAAATGCGGATGTCCGTCCCGAGTATCATTATCCAATAGATGTGATGGTTGATGTGATTAAGAACGGCCACAACCAGTTTGGTTTTGTCAAAAATTCCCTCATTCATTTAACTAACCTTAACGGTTTCTGGATATACATTAAAAGACGGTTGATGTTTGCCGAAAGTTATCATTTTGAGCATCACGCTCATAGACGATACAGCGTAGTAATGAAAGGCGACGAGTGGGCGGTTATAAAATATGTTTTTTTTAGTTTAACACTGGTCAAACCAACCTTGGACGCCATCAGAGGTTATGCTAAAATCCACGATGTGGCTTGGTTTGTTAATCCTTTTATGTGTATTGCAACGACTTTTATCTATAGTTTTATGACAATAAAAAACCTTATTATTAGATATGTTAAAGTATGACTATGTCAAAAAACGGTAAAAAAGTAATTATTTCTGGAGTTCTCGTAGCGGTAGCTTTTTTTATAATTTCTTATCTCGTAATTCCCCTAATAGCAATCATATCTCTATCCAAAAAAATGCCAAAAAGGATAGCACCGATAAAATCTGCGTTAGTTAATCAGGAGATGGATCTTTTGGTATTTGAACTAGAGTATCTAAGAGAGGATGTAACAAAACTAAATAGCAATTCCCAAAGACTTAAGATGTTTTCATTTTTGCCTTTTGTAGGTGGCTATTTTACCGATATAGACACGATATGCTCATTATCTTTGGATATGGTCGATACCGCGATAAAACTTTTTGGATCACTAGAAAAAGCTATACCAAACGTAGATTTTAAAGGCTGGGAGGCGACCAAAGAAGAGGAGGCGGCAAGACAAACAAGTCTGACCGAAATCTCTAACTTTTTGTCATCAGAGCTTCCAACCTACAAGGAAAAAGTATGGGCAATGTCAAAAAAATTAGAATCAATAGATGCTTCTCGGTATCCCGAAAGCTTTAAAGGTATCCCTGTTAGAGATTATCTTATTCAAGCGCAATCTTTTTCCAAAATTTCATCAGAGTCCTTTAACGATATAGTCGCTCTTGTTGGGATAGCCCCCGGGCTTTTAGGTGATGCAGAAACAAAGCATTATCTAGTGTTTTTGCAAAACGATAAAGAGTTGCGGCCTTCGGGCGGAACTTTGGAATCTTATGCGGTTTTTACTATAAATAGGGGGAATTTAAGTTTGGCCAAGTCGGGGGACGCCATGGTTTTTGATAGCGCTAAGTTATTCTACGACAGACCTCCACAATACATTAATCGTTATTTAGGTTTAAATAGGTTTCTTATTAGGGACGGCGCCTACTCACCAGATTTTAAGGAGTCCGCACGCGCTGTCGAAAAGTTATGGATTTCCACACAGGGAGCACTGGAAGTAGATGGTGTTATTATGCTTAATACTTCTTTTATCTCCTCACTTTTGGATGTGGTTGGGGAAGTCGAAATTACCAATGGTGGATCCCTTGATAAAAACAATGCCAAATCAAAGCTTCAAAGCCTGTTTTTGCTTTCTGGAAGTAGAAGCCAAAATGATAAAGATCAAAAAAATCTTATAGGAGCCTTTCTATTTGAAGTTATGAGGAAGGTCTTTTTAGTTCCAGTTTCGGGAAGGATAGAGCTCGCTAAAAATGTTGGAAAAGAATTGGCAAGCGGCAACCTTTTGGTTTATTTGGATTATCAAACTGCCGAGGATCTTCTGGAAAAATATCATTTTTCGGGGACTGTCAGGGAATCTGAGGGAGACTATCTTTATATTTCCAATGCCAATGTTGGAAGAGATAAATCTAACCTCTTTGTTAAGCAGAGCGTTGTGTACGAAACTAAAGATGCAGGTGGCGCAGTCACAGCAACTCTTACAGTTTCGTACAAAAACAACGGCGATTACGATGCGGCGCTAAATCGAGGATACAAAAACTTTGTTCAAGTATTAGTTCCCGAGGGTTCTAAAATTATCAAAAGTACAGGATTTAGAGATTTCGTGGGAAACGGAGAAGGATTTGGCAAGACGATATTTTCTGGATACCTAGAAGTCTCGCCAAAACAGGAAGCGCAATTTTCTTTGGAATACACGCTTCCAAATAGCGACAAAAATTACAATCTCTTAATCCAAAAACAGCCCGGTCTTAACGATTCTAGCTACAAGGTTACAGTAAATGGCAAAACCGAAGAATTTGTTTTGGAAAAAGATAAGGTGATAAATAATCAATGATTAATGACCCACTCCCAATAAAAACAAAGAAAATTCTTGTTACTGGAGCAAATGGATTTATTGGATCAAATATTGTAAATACACTAAAATCACTTGACGCTAATGTTTGCGGTTTAACCGAAACTGTTGATATAAGAGATTTTGAGCAAACAAGAGAAGCTTTTTATGATTTTAAGCCAGAGATAGTTTTTCATATTGGGGCGTTAGTTGACCTTACGCGCGACTTTAAAATTGCTCAAAATTGTGTAGACACAAATATCAAAGCCACCCTTAATGTTTTAGAAGTTAGTGTACTATCAAAAGTGTCTAGGTTTGTATTTATGAGTTCCCAAGAGGTTTATGGTGATTCAAGAACGCCGTATAAAGAAGATCAGTCACTATTACCACCTTCGCCATATGCTATTTCCAAAGTAGCTGGGGAAAATTTTTGCAGGTACTACAAAAATGTTAACGATCTGGATTACTCTATAGTCAGGATGTCAACGGCGTATGGGAGTTTTCAGCAGAATACGAGATTAATTCCAACAATAATAAACAAAGCGTTGCGGGGAGAAAACATAGATTTAAATTCGGGGCAAAAGAAAAGGGATTATATTTTTGTGGAAGATGCAATTAGTGGAATAATAAATGTCGCATTGTCAAAAAGTGCAACTGGGGTGGTTTTTAACCTTGGGGGTGGGGTATCCTATAAATTAGAATATTTGGCGAGGAAAATTGTGGAACTGTGCAAAAGTAAATCGGTCGTTAATTTAGGCGTTTTTCCAGATAGAATTGGTGAGGCAGATGAAATGCTTTCCGATATTACTAGGGCAA
>PEYT01000008.1 GCA_002774285.1 candidate division WWE3 bacterium CG08_land_8_20_14_0_20_40_13
CTCTAGCATCCGCGTTTTCCCTAAAAAGTCGTACCACTTTGCAGATCAAGTCGTCAAAGTCCAAGGCGTTTTGTTCCTTTAAGGATTTTTGATATAGGGGATAAATCTCTGCCACTTTTTCCAAAAACGGGCCGTAAGCGTATTTGGAAAATGACGCAGGATCCACAAGTTCGCTTTTGGCGCTTGCGATATTTGTCGAAACTGACGCGGGGCTTGTTTTTTGCGGATCCATTTTTAGCTCTTTCATGATTGATTTTATAAGGGATTTGGAATCGTTGTCATCAAAAATCGTGTAGTGTGAGGAAACCCCAATAAGTTTTCCATGGGTTCTTAAAATCCTCGCGCAAATGCCGTGAAATGTTCCCATCCAGATTCCTGTTAGATTACTGCTGTTTAAAAGATGCGATACCCGGATTTTAATTTCCAAAGCCGCCTTATTGGTAAAGGTTACCGCAAGAATTTGAGAGGGGTTGTACCCCAACTCTTTAACAAGATAAGCGATTTTATGCGTTAGAACACGGGTTTTCCCCGATCCGGGTCCTGCAACAACAAGCTCGGGTCCTTTAGAGTAAAGAACTGCTTCGCGTTGCACGGGATTTAATTGATCTAGGATATCCGTTGGCATAAGTGATAGTAAAAAGAGGGTAGATAGTAGAAGATGGAAGATGGATGAGAGAAGATAGAAGGTAGAAAGTGGATTTTAACCCGATCCATCTTCTATCTTCGATCTTCTCAATCTACCTTCAACCTTCCATCTCCAACCTTCATCTCTTAATAATACCCTACTCACATTCTCCCGCAACCGGTGCTAGGATTTGACTCTTTAAAATCGGGTTTTACCCTTTAGCCTGCCTGCGCAGGCAGGAGTGAAACCCGTAATACATTTGCCTTTTCCCGTTGTGCTATAGGGTAAAATTGTCAAATCGTCGCCATAAAATCACCCAATAAAAGGAGTAGAGATGGCTCGCCAATATACTACAGGAAACTCGGGAACAACCGTTGTTTTCAAAATGTTCGGGACGATTTCTGCTGAGGATACATATGTGTTACGCTTGGTTGAGGATCACATAAGGTCCTCCTTAAATATTTGTTCCAGTGTAGCGCTGATCTTTGAAGGTAATACGACACCGGATAGGAGGTACGGTCATCCGCCTGTCTGGTGTGGTGAATGGGGAAGTAGCCCCCCAGCTCGGTTCGCGCCTTCGACAAATCGCTGACTACGAAAAACATTATCGTATCGTAGTTGTGATGTCGGAGACCCTTTCTATATCCTCAAGAGGCTTGGCGGAGCTTATAGGCGCATGGAAGACCTGCCGGCGCTGGAACCGAGGCGACCTGCGCCTAGCTGATATCCATCCCAAGATTGCCGAAACCTTGGACCTGACTGGTCTGAATACAGTTCTTGATCTTCCTAACCGAAGCCGAGGCCGTGGGAAGTTATTGATTTAAAATTTCTAATTAAAAATTAAAAATTCGAGTAAATATCTGATGGGATATTTCTTGCTATACAATCCAAAACATAGTATATAGATTCTCATGGAACGCACCTACATTTCCCAAACCGTCGATAAAATAGGACAGCTGGTTCGTCTAAAAGGCTACATAAATACCGTTCGCGATCACGGGAAAATTACCTTTATCGATCTTAGGGACAAAACCGGTGTTCTCCAATGTGTCGGAACTGATCTAAAGATCCAGCTTAGAGGAGAAGATGTTGTAGAAATAGAAGGAGCCGTTAAATCCCGTCCGGAAAAAATGGTAAATGAAAAACTCCCAACAGGAAAAGTTGAGCTTGCGATCGTGAAATTGACAGTAATAGAAAAGGCGGACGAGCTTCCTTTTGATCTTGGCGGTAATGATCTAAATGTCTCTTTGCCGGTTCTTTTGGACTACCGCTCCTTAACGCTCCGCCACCCAAAATCTCAAGCAATTTTTAAAGTGCAAAACCAAGTTGTAAAAACCTTTAGAGACTACCTTTCATCGCAGGGATTTGTGGAATTTAATGCTCCAACCATTGTTCCTGTGGCAACGGAAGGCGGCGCCAATGTTTTTCCTATAAAATATTTTGAGCACGACTGTTATCTTGCCCAAAGCCCCCAGCTTTACAAACAAATTATGGTCGGGGTTTTTGAAAGGGTTTTTTCGGTCGCTCGCGCTTATCGCGCCGAACCATCTGTTACCACAAGGCACATTTGTGAATATGTGAGTCTTGATGCCGAAATGGGATTTATAGATAGCTGGACCGAAGTAATGGATGTTTTGGAAAATCTCTTTAAAAAGGTATTTGCCGATATTGACCTAAATTGCAAAGACGAACTTGCTCTTTTTGATCAAACTGTGCCTCGCGTGGAAAACTTAATTCCAAGGATAAAAATGAGAGAGGCGCAACAAATTATCTTTGAGAGAACAGGAGTAGATCACCGCGCGGAAAAAGATTTGGAACCGGAAGACGAACGGGAAATTTGTCGGTGGGCGGCCGAAACCAAGGGATCGGAGCTAGTTTTTGTTACGCACTACCCCACCGCAAAAAGAGCTTTTTACACTATGCCGGATCCCGCAGACCCCGAATTTTCTTTAAGTTTTGACCTTTTGGGAAGAGGTCTTGAATGGGTTTCCGGAAGCCAAAGAATCAATAATCACAAAGAGCTTGTCAAAGCGGTAGAATTGCGCGGTAATAATGTAAAGGATTTTGAGCTTTATCTTCAGGCTTTTAAATACGGCATGCCTCCGGAAGGCGGTTTTGCTCTTGGCGCCGAAAGAATTACCATGCAAATTTTGGGTCTGGAAAATATCCGAGAAGCGACCCTTTTTCCCCGCGACATGGAACGGGTAGATATAAAACTTTCCAGTTTAAAAACCCAAAAAAATGCCAAAAAAATCCCGCTTAAAAAAACTCCTTAAGAGAATTCCCAAGAATCTTTTTAAGGCTTTGGGCCTCGCCTTGCTTTTTGCCAGTGTCGCCTTTGGAGTGGGATCGTCCTCTATTCCAAATAAGACAGCGGATCCTTTTTCGGAAAATGATATTTTAAATCCCCCACGAGTAGCGGGAATAAAAGATGCCAGATCTCCTTTTGGCAAAATAGTGGGGGTAGGTCGGGAGCCAAAGTTTATAGGGGGGGAAACCTTCGAACCATCTGGTGTCTCCGCCATGTCCGCTCTGGCAATAGATTGGGTGTCCGGAAAAACTCTTTTTGAAAAAAATCCCTCCCTTCCCCTTCCTCCAGCATCAACAACAAAAATTGTTACCGCTCTTGTGGTTATGGAAAATTATGATCTTTCCACTCTTGTTTCTATTTCCAAAGAGTGTCTTGGCCTTAAAGAAACTCCCAATGTGGGGTTTTTGGAGGGAGAGAAGGTTTCCGTAGAGAATCTATTGTATGGGATGCTTGTAAAAAGCGCTTCTGACGCCTCTTGCGCCCTTGCCAATATAGACAGTGACCATATAGCCTTTATAGAAAAAATGAATAAAAAAGCTATCGACCTTGGGCTTAAAGATACTCATTTTACAAACGAGATTGGTTTTGATAGCAAAGAGGATAACCACCTTTCAACAGCTTCCGATCTTGCGACCTTAGCCCGCGAAGCCATGAAAAACGGAGTGTTTAGAGGGATAGTCATGACAAAACAAGTTACCATTCCTTCTCAAATAAATCCCAAAAATCCCTACTTTGTGGTTAACACCAACGAACTATTATTTAATCTTCCGGGGACTACAGGAGTAAAAACCGGAAATACCGAAAAAGCCAAAGGGTGTTTGGTATTTTCGTACGAAAATCTTGGAAAAAATATTCTTATTGTTGTTATGAGGAGCGAAGATCGGTTTGGCGACACAAAGAAGATCTTGGATTGGATACTGTCTTCCTACTCGTTTACCTTGTAGATTATGTCACTATCGGTCAATGCAGTGTGGTAGATATCGAAAAAACCAATTTCTCCGTTGTCATATTCCGCCTCGCCGCTAAAAATATAGTAAGGAAGAAGATAAGGACTGTAATTTGCCGTTTCCAGATATACCAAAGACACATCTTTTACCGCAAATCTTTTTATTGCGGCTTTTTGATAGATCTCATACTCATCCGAATTTTTTCGGTAAAGTGTGGTTAAAAGACCGCCACCGGACTTAACCTTTTCCCAAACACTATTTATCGGACTTAAAGCGTATTCGGACCCACCTTCTGTGTCTATTTCCCAATAGGTATAGGTAAGCGCTGGTACAAAGGTCTTATCAAGAGGATCTCTTCCTACGATTAAGCTTATAAGTGGGAATTTTCTTCTTACCGTAACTACAGGATATTTTTCGGCGCTAATAGCAGTGTTTCTTGTAAAGTTAACTCGGGTAAGGCTGGCTTTTGTAACATCGTGTTCTACTCGGAACAAGCCGTCTTTTATTACAAGAGGAGTAGTTTCCACATCCGCTCCGGCAATATCGGGATGGGAAAGGCCGTTGGCATTTAAAAACGCCAAAGCCGATCTTTTAGCCTCATCAAAACTTAAGGCCTTTGCCAATGTCATATCCGAAGGTGGGTTAAAAAGGTCAAACGACAGGGAAAAAAGCCCCAAAGCCGTATTTGCCGATACCTTCTTTTGTCCCGTGTCCCAAACAAATTCCGTAGTGGACAGTTTGTTAGGTTCCATTTTAAAACCAATAAAGATCGCCACATCTCGGGCTCTTTTTTCGGAAAGAATAGTTGTTCGTTGTGTCTTAAGAGGAAAAATGGGAAGCCTCTCGGGGAAACTCGGAAATTTTCCAGTTTTTGTATCCAATATATAGTAAGGGGAGGAACCATCGGCTAGCTTTAGCGCTGTGATATTAGGAAGCTCTAGTTTTGAGAATCTGGCCTCGGGAGGGGGTGGGGGGATAGGATGCTTTGCTTTGTAGTAGTCAATTCCGGCATTTACGGAAACTTTTCCTACCATATAAAGAATTGTTGCAATGACACAGTATGAAACAAACCTTTTAAATCCAAAGGTAAATTCTGTAAGGCTCATACATGTTAAAATACTACAAAATAGAAGAAAACAAAACTCAGAGTTTAGAGTTCAGATTTTAGAACTTACTTTAGAGTTAAGAACTTTCAGAAATTCTAAACTCTAAATTCAATTCTAAACTTTTAATTCTTAATTCTAAACTTAAAGCGATGTCCGACAAACTATTAATAATTATTCCTGCCTTTAATGAAGAAACAACCATTAGCAATGTGATAAACGATCTTAAAAAATGCGGCTTTAAAGATATTCTTGTTGTTGATGATGGAAGCTCGGATCAAACAGCATATATAGCCCGAAATTTACAGGTAGAAGTGATTTCTCACATAGTAAACATCGGTCTTGGAGGAGCTATTGCCACAGGCCTAGATTTTGCAAGGGAGCGGGGTTACGAGCATGTGATAACATTTGACGCCGATGGTCAACATAAGGCTTTGGATGCGGTTAAAATTTACCGCGCGCTAAAAGAAAATTATGGCGATCTTATAATAGGATCAAGAATTTTAGAACTAAAAAAAAGATATTACATAAGGTACTTGGTAAACTGTCTTTCCAACATTTTTACCTTTCTGCTTTCTGGCGCTTTGATCTCCGATTCCCAATCGGGACTACGGGGATTTGGTCCCAGAGCCTTAAAAAGTATTTATCCTCAAACAAGTGGATATGAGGTATCATCAGAGATAATAATGATTGCAAAAAATCTTAAGCTTTTGGTTTTTGAGGTCCCCGTAACTGCCTGTTATTCCGACTATAGTCTTAAAAAGGGTCAGAAGATAAGTAATCTATTAAAAGTTGCAAGAAAACTTTTGGCAATATCATGATAGTTTTTCAAACAGTTTACCTTGTTTTTTTTGTTACCACCCTTTGGCGTCTCGTGACAAAAAAGGTATTTCGTGTGTGGGTGGTTACTATGTGGATTCTGCTTTGGACAACCGGTGCGGTTTTGGTTTTATTCCCACAAGTATCCTTTTTTCTTGCCCATATTTTTGGAATAGGGCGGGGATCCGATTTGGTTATCTATGTTTCTATAATCTTGATTATTTACCTTCTTTACAGAATTTATGTAAAAATGGAGAAAATCTCCAAGAGAATGGACCTTGTGGTTAGAAAGATATCGCGCCCAGTCTCCAATTAGGATACAATTTAGCTATGCCCCAAAAGGAAGTTCAACAGGTTAAAAAGCAACATCCCGTCCCGCAAAACATCATGAGTGTGGAATTTAAGTTGGTGGGGGATATGACTGTGCGGCAGTTTTTTTATGTAGCTGCCGGAGGAATTTTGGCCCTCGTCTTTTTTAAATCCGGTCTCCCATTTTTGGCGCGCTGGTCTTTAACAATACTTTTTGGCTTAATGGGGGCCGCCATGGCATTTGTTCCTTTGGAAGAACGGGGTCTTGATGTGTGGATGATGAGTTTCTTAAAAGTCCTTGGGAAGTCCACGCAAATGGTGTGGCACAAGGATCCCAACCCTCCGGTTTATTTTTTATCCGACTATGCAAGATCAATAACGGCGGATGCTCTTGCTGTGGCTCCGGCAAAAAGCCGCGCCCGTTTGTACGAATATATAAAAGGGATCAAACAGTTTGATATTAACGATCCTTATGAGGTTAAACGAAGGAATTTTCTGGAAAAACTAAATTTTGAAATTACAATGCCGCGAGGACTAACAGTAAGCGAGGGTGCTGTCACTAAAATTATCGGAGTTTTAGACGAGGAAGTAGCTTTCCCACGGGGTCCGGACAAGTTTCCATATATTGGTGAAATATCTTCTATTGTAAAAATCCAAAACATTCGCCACGACAGGCCGTTAAAAAATATTTCTTTTGAGAAAGAAATAATTCTTCCAAGACCAGATACAAAAGAACCAAAACAAGAGAAAATTTTAGTAAAAGAATCTCGAGACATAAATTTTGCGGCGGAGGCGGAAGAATTAAAAAAGAAAGCGGAAAGCCTTAGCAAGACTGTTAATGAAATAAGAATAAACATCGAAAAAGAAACGGCCAAAAAAAGCGTAAAACCAAAAGGGGTTGTAAATTTAGGAAAACTTAAGGAAGTCCTAAAAAAACCTGAAGAGGTGCCGAAAGCGATTGCCAATGGGAGTGAGATCCTAGAATCTGGGGTTATTACTATGGAGAAAAAGGTACGCGAACCAGTAGAAAAACCGGTTTCCGAAGCTCCAAAGAAGGAACCTCCAAAACAGGTGGCGCCTGTGGAACAACCAAAAATACAAAATCTTGATATTCAGCCGCCGCGGGAAACAAAAGATCCTGAAATTCCAAATTCCGCAAACATTGTGATAGAAAACAATATATTAAAGGGGGGTGTTATGGATAGCGGTGGTCATTTAGTAGAGGGGGCTTTGATACTGGTCAAAGACGCTAAAGGCGATCCGGAAAGAGCTTTAAAGACAAACTCTTTGGGTGAATTTTTTACCGCTACCGCCCTGGATAACGGTTTATATACCATTGAAACTAAGTCCGAAAATTTGGTTTTTGATGTGATAAACTTTAAGGCTGAAGGAAAGCCCATCGGTTTTTTAACAATAAAAGCTAAACTGCCATGAACCAAAGAATAATCGCCTCAACCCAAGATCATCTGGATGTAGAAGCCGTAAAAAACGACCTAGTTATTTTAAAAAATGGCGGGGCCTGTTGTATTTTGGAAACCTCGTCGGTAAATTTTGACCTGCTTTCAGAAAGGGAGCAGGACGCGACTATTGCCGCTTATAGCGCTCTTTTAAATTCGTTGTCTTTTTATTTGCAAATAATAATCCGAAGTAAAAGGATGGATATTACTACTTATGTGTCCAATGTAAAAAAAGAAGAGGATATCCAAAAGGACCCTAAATTAAAACAGGAACTTGGAAGATATCGTAAGTTTATTGAAGAGTTGGTGACTAAAAACGAAATTTTGGACAAAAAGTTTTATGTAGTTATTCCTTACAACTTAGCGTCCTTAAAGCCTTCTACCGACCCTTTATTTTGGTTAAAGTCTCTGCTTGGCATAGGCACTCAAAAAAAGCAAAGGGTAGATATAGATTATATAGAAAAGAAGGCTCGGATCGTGCTCGACCCTAAAAAGGATCACCTGATAAAAGAATTCTCTCGGATTAATATAAAGGCTCGCCAGCTAAAATCCGAGGAAATTATTGAGCTTTTCTACGATATTTATAATCCCGAAAGCGCAAGAATGCAAAAGATGCGGGGATCTCCAGATGAATACACAGCCCCAATCGTTGAACCAAAAGTTATTATTAGGTAACGCCCCAGATTATGTTTTTTAAAAAGCAAAATACAAAACCAAAAGAGAAAACCGGTGAAATAGATCCACAAGGCTCCTTGGCCGCGGGGCTTATGGAGGTTAAAGATATAATCGCTCCTTCGGCAATCGAGGTGGATTTTGATCATATTAAAATTGGCGCGAAATATTTTAGAACCCTTTTTGTTTCGGGATACCCCCGGTTTGTTGGAGCCAATTGGCTAGAACCTATTATCAATTTTGACCACTCACTTATTATTTCCATGTTCTATTACCCAATAGAAGCTCGCGGAGTTTTGGATGATTTAAGAAGAAAAATTGCCGAAATGGAGGCAACCATTTCTACAGACCGTGAGCGGGGGCGGGTAGTGGATCCTGCGGTGCAAGCCGCTTTGGATGATGCCGGGTCGCTTCAAGAACAGCTTGTTAAAGGCATGGAAAGGTTTTTCCAATTTTCCTTTTATATAACAGTTACAGCCGATTCCTATGAGGGACTGGTTCGTGTATCAACAAGGGTGGAATCTGCCCTTGGGTCCTTGATGCTTATATCCAAGCACGCGACCTTGCAAATGGAGGAAGCTTTTCAGTCTACCTTACCCTGCTGTATTGATAAGCTTCTTATAACTCGGAATATGGATACCACGAGTGTTGCTACAACCTTTCCTTTTACTTCAAGCGAACTTTCGGCAAACGAAGGAATCCTGTATGGAATAAATAAACACAACGGATCCTTGATAATCTTTGATCGCTTCTCTTTGGAAAACGCTAATTCGGTTATCTTTGCCAAGTCTGGTGCCGGAAAAAGCTATCTTGTGAAAATAGAAATTATGCGATCGCTTTTATTTGGGTGCGAGATAATGGTAATAGACCCTGAAAACGAATATAAAAAAATGTGCGAGGCGTTAGGTGGCGATTACATCGACTTTTCCATAAACAGCAATTCCCGTATTAACCCCTTTGATCTTCCAGAACCTATCGTAGGAAGCGACGAGGAAAAAGATGTTTTGGGATTAAAGATATTAACGTTGCATACCCTTTTTAAAATTATGCTTGGGAGCCTTAATTCTACCGAAGAAGCGGTCTTAGACAATTCTTTGGTAACAACCTATAAACTTAAGGGTATAACGCAGGATCCGGCGACACAGTCAAAGGAACCTCCGATAATGCAGGATCTGTATAAGGTTCTTCTTGCGATGGAGGAACCGGAAGCCAAAGGACTCTCCGAAAGACTGGAAAGATATATTAAAGGATCGTTGTTGGGCGTATTTGATCAAAGATCTAACGTAAAAATTAAAAACCGCGTTACCGTTTTTTCGGTGCAAAATTTAGAAGATATTTTACGGCCAATTGCAATTTATATCATATTGGATTTTGTGTGGACAAAGATAAAGGGGGAGTTAAAAAGAAGAATAATGGTTGTTGATGAAGCTTGGTATTTAATGCAAAACCCCGATTCTGCAGGGTTTTTATATTCCGTCGCTAAAAGAGCCCGAAAGTATTATTTGGGTTTAACTACGATTACCCAAGATGTTTCCGACTTTTTAGATTCGCCATACGGAAAAACTATTATTACAAACTCCTCTATGCAAATACTTTTGCGCCAGCATCCGGCGGCCATTGATCAGGTAGCAGATGTTTTTTACTTGTCCGAAGGAGAAAAAAGGCTACTTCTATCGGCCGGTGTTGGAGAGGGTATATTTTTTGCCGGATCCAATCATGTAGCTATGCAAGTTGTGGCATCGGAATATGAACACAAGCTTATTACTACAAATCCTGCGGAGCTTATAAAAATGAAGGAGGGGGAAGAAGAAACAAAAGTCGATAAACTTAAAAAGAAATTTTCTGGAACTAGCCCGACACCCGTACCGGCATTACCACATACCGATAATTTTGATTCTTCTCAACCACAAAAAGTGCTGGGGACAGGGGGCCCATCGACACCATTTCCAGTACTCCCTGTGGGTTTGGAAGATTTGCCAAAAAATCCGCCAGAAATTTTGAATTAAAAGCAATAGTTATATCGTCTCCTTCGCATTTTGCTTTTATCTTGGCCAATACTTCCCCAACTTCTTGAGTTTCTGATCTTACTTCTATTTCCTCTTTTTCCTTAATCAAAGTTAATTTAATGATTTTTGATTCGTCCTTGGCAAAAACCCCGGCGAGTCTTATGCTTTGGGAAAAATCGCTGGTGGCAAATTCCGCCTTGGAAGTAGAGTCCTGAGGAATTATCTTTTTATAGTCGGGGAAATCTCCTTCCAGTACCCGGATAGTAGCGAAAATGTCAGGACTGGAAATATAAAAAGCGTTGTCGTTTTCAAAGAACCCGACCTCTACTTCTTTTTCTCCGCCTCCAAAAATGCGCGCAATTTCGGCCAAAGATTTGGCGGGAACAACACAAGAAAATTCTTTAACGGCAGATTTCTTTAAAGTAATTACTTTTTCCGCTAGTCTAAATCCGTCCACCGCCGCGAAAGTTAGTGAATCTTTTGAAAAATTAATCATAATGCCGGTCAAAATTGGCCTAGAATCGTCGCTGGCCGCGGCAAAGGAAACCTTGGAAACGGCGTCGGCCAATACCTTTGGATCTATTCCGCAAATCTCGTTTCCCTTTTCCTCCGCCAATAATTTTGGAAATTCCTCAGGGGCCATGCCGGAAATCTTGGAATAAACTCCCTCGCTCTCCAAAACTAAAAATCCCCCCTCTACGCGCGCCGTTATTTGAGGTGCCTTGATACTTGCGACAAATTCGTACAGAACGCGGGCGGGAATGGTAATAGATCCTTCTTCCAATACTTTGGCTCCAACCCACACACTTACCGATTTTTCCAAATCCGTCGCCGAGATTTTTATCCGACCCTTATCGGTTTCCAAAAGGACATTTGCCAAAACCGGAAGCGTTGCCTTAACCGAAATAGCCTTACCGGCGTACGATAGGCCCTTTACAAAATTATCCAAGAGCACTTCAAATTTCATGGCTTTAAAACAGGACTTATAATAACTCGGCGGAACTTTCCTTCTCCGGTGCTTTCCGATTTTAACCCCGGGAATGTGGAAACTACGGTGTGGACAATCATTCTATCGTATGAGGACATTGGGGCAAGTTCTACGCTTTTGGCAAAAAACTTCGCTCTGTCGCAAAACTTTTCCGCAAGCTTTTTTACCTGTTCTTCTCTTTCTTTGCGGTATCCCGCAATGTCTAAAGTAACGGGAACCCACTCATTTACTTTTCTATATAGCGCGATTTCTAAAAACAGTTGCACTGCGTTTAAGGTCTCTCCGCGAAACCCAATTAAAAGTCCCAAATTTTCACCCTCTAGTGTAACATTTAATCTTTCGTCCGTCTTATCGGAAAAACTGATTTTGGCTTTTATTTCCAAAATATCCAAAAGCTCTTTTAAGATTTTCTCTATTTCTTTTTCGTGAGTATCCATTGCGGCGCAACAGAGAACAGAGTCTGTAAAAACCAATAAAAAACAAGACCGGAAGGGAATTTAGCCCCCAAAAAAACTGTCATCGCAGGTCCCATGTACATCATCTGCTTTTGCATATTATACATAATGTCATCTTTTTTTTCTTCGGTTTCTTTAACCACCGCCCCTTCAAGTTTGGCAACTTGTTTTGGCATCATGAGTTTCGACATAACAAATTGAGCGGCTCCCGCGATAACCGGCATAATATAATAGGGGTCCGGCTTTGCCAGATTAAGATAAAGAAATGTGGTATTGATTTTCTCCTCCGGAGAAAATTTAAGAAAATCAAAATACAGGTTGCTATTCATTCCGCTTGCGCTCGATTCGGCATGGCGTAGAAAGGCCAGAAAGACCTGATAAAGCGCAATCAAAATAACAAATTGTAAAATCTGGGGGAGGCATCCGGAAGCCGGATTAATACCATGCGCTTTGTAAAGTTCCATCTGTTTTTTGGCGAAAAGCGTTTTGTCCTTCCCATAAGTGTTTTTTAAAGCGGCAAGTTCGCCCGCGATGTCTTTTTGTTTTGCCATCATTTTAAGTGACGGGATAGTTAAGGGAAGTGTAACAATCTTTAAAAGAAGTGTTAGCCCAACAATCGCCAAACCAAAGTTGTCAAAAAGAAGTTTGTAGAAAAAGATCAGAAGATTTAGTAATGGGTCGGTAAGGAGTAATTGAAAAATGTTTATCATAAGATAAGTTAAGAATTCAGAGTTTAGAATTAAGAATTTAATTTAGATTTCAGGGTTTCAGAAAGTTCTGAATTCTAAACTCTAAACTGGTCCGACTGGATCGTATCCCCCACGGTTCCACGGATGACACTTACTAATCCTTCGCAACGACATTTCAATTCCCTTCGTTACCCCATACTTTTTAACCGCTCCTTTTGCATACTCCGAACAAGTGGGCGTAAACCGGCATATTTTAACACGAAAGAACAAAGATGGGATACCGGTTTCAAACGAGAGGAGTTTTTGGTAGAGTCCAATCAAAAATACGACAAATTTCTTCATAGGTTTTTCCAATTAGCTTACGCCTTGGAATTATAACAATATCAAATCCCGCGTGGAATTTATTCAAATTTACCCGCACAGCTTCCCTTAAAATTCTTTTGTGGCGGTTTCTAACGACCGCCCTTTTATCAAATGTTGTGGCAAAGACAAAACCGAATCGGGGAGGACCGGCAGGATTTTTTGCAGGAGCAAAGCTTAAAACAAAAAGTGGGGTGACAAAAGTCTTCCCCAGTCTTTTAACCCTTCTAAAATCGTAATCGTCTAAAAGACGATTTTGCGCTTTTAGCATATCAAACTAGGAGGAGAGTTTACGGACTTTGACTGTTAGTTTTGCGCGGCCTTTTGCTCTTCTTCTTTTTAAAACATTTTTCCCGCCCGGTGTTAGGGATCTTCTTAAAAACCCATGCTTGCGGGCCCTTTTTTTCTTTTTTGGTTGCCAAGTCCTTTTAGGCATATCCGTATGCTATCACAAGGTTAAATATTTTTGAATGGGAAAATATTTTGGTGGGGGGTGGAAAGAGCTTTTCTGATTTTTCTGCCCTTGAATACTGCGATTTTGTTTATCTGTTATGTTAGAAATTTTATCCCTCGTCAAACAAAACCCGAACCGATTATAAAAACAAAAAGCGAGGATTTCCACCCAAAAAAACTTACTACAAGATAAAAGAAAACACCCTAATAATTATTTCGCGTCAGCGAAAGCGTAGCAAGGTTCGCAAGTCCGCGAGCGGTTCTTACATTCCCATATCCCCCATACCCCCACCCATTGCTGGGGCTTCCTTTTTCTCTTCTGGAATATCTGTAACCAGCGCTTCCGTTGTTAGAATACTTACCGCAACAGAAACAGCGTTTTGAATGGCGGCTCTAACAACCTTGGCTGGATCTATAATTCCAGTTTCCACAAGATCGGCAAAATCCATTTTCATTACATCATAACCGTAATTCCCACCTTTTTTCTCCACCTCTCTTACTACCCAACCAGCGTCAACCCCGGCATTTTCTACAATTCTTCTTACGGGATTTTCCAAGGATTCGGAAAGAATCTTAACTCCAAGTGCTTCATCACCCTCAACTTTCATAGCATCCAACCCCTTCCGCAGTTTAAGATAGGCCACCCCACCACCTACGACAATCCCTTCCTCCATGGCGGCCTTTGTGGCGTTAACCGCATCTTCCACGCGGTATTTTTTCTCTTTAAGTTCGGTTTCTGTCGCGGCCCCGACATTTATTACGGCAACACCGCCTGAAAGCTTTGCCAAGCGCTCCTGCAATTTTTCTTTGTCAAAATCGCTGTCGGATTCCTTAATTTGCGTTTTAATTTGAGAAATCCTTGCCTCTATCGCCTTTAGATCGCCTTTTCCTCCCACAATGACAGTTTCCTCTTTTCCAGAAATAACTCTGTCCGCTTTTCCTAAATCGTCTACCGTAACACTGTCAAGTTTTCTTCCGGTATCCTCGGATATCACCTGTCCCCCAGTTAGTGTGGCAATATCGGCGAGCATTTCTTTTCTCCTGTCGCCAAAGCCCGGGGCTTTAACGGCAAGGGCGTTAAATGTGCCGCGGATTTTATTAACAACCAGTGTGGCCAGTGCTTCGCCTTCTATCTCATCCGCCACTATAACCAGATTTTTGGAAATCTTAATAAGATTTTCAAGCATCGGGAGTATTTCCTGCAAAGATGTGATCTTTTGATCGGTGATTAGGATATTAGCCGATTCCACTTCGGCTTCCATCCGTTCGGCATTTGTTACAAAATATGGGGAGATGTACCCTTTGTCAAAAACCATACCCTCTTTGTATTCCACTTCCATTTTAAGCCCTTTTCCCTCTTCCACCGTAACCACCCCGGCAACACCAACCTTTTCTAGGGCGTCTGCTATCATATTACCAATTCCAGCGTCCTGAGCCGAAACCGTGGCTACTTGTGCCCTTTCTTCTTTAGTAGTTATGGGTTTCGCCATTTTTTTAATATCCTCCTCTATTTGTTTTACCGCTTTTTCCAAACCGCGTCTTATGATCATTGGGTTGGCGCCAGCGGTAACATTTTTAAGACCGCGATCCACCAGATATTGCGCAAGCAATGTGGATGTGGTTGTTCCGTCTCCTGCCACATCGTTGGTTTTTTCGGAGGCTTGCTTTACAGTTTGTGCCCCCATGTTTTCAAAAGGATCGGGAAGTTCTATTTCTTTAGCTACAGTAACGCCATCGTGAACCACGCTGGGAGCTCCCCACTTTTTATCCAAAGCCACATTTCGTCCTTTAGGGCCAAGGGTTGTGGAAACTGCATTAGCTAGCTTGTCTACGCCGATCTTAAGTTTTTTTCTGGCCTCTTCGCCATAAAGAATTTGTTTTGCCATTTTTTATTTAGAAATTAGAAATTAATAATTAGAAATTGCGACTTTATTTCTATAAAGTTGCTAGAATATCTTCTTCTTTTACTATCAAGTAATCCTTTCCTTCAATTTTTACCTCGTTCCCTCCCCATTTCTTATAGATAACCGTATCTCCCACTTTTACTGCGGGTTTAATCATCTGCCCAGACTCGGTAAATTTTCCGGGACCAACTGCTACCACCTTTCCTTCCTGAGGTTTTTCTTTGGCGCTATCGGGGATCAAAATTCCCGACGCGGTCTTCTTTTCTTTTTCGGAAGGTTCTATTACAATATTGTCCAAAAGAGGTTTTATGTTAATCATAGTTCTTAGAGACTAGCAAACATAAGGCACGAGTGTCAAGGACTTGAACGATCTTCTAATTTGGGTTATATTTTAAATGTGCCAAATTTTGATATTCGAAAATTAATTTTTATTGCCGTTCCGCTTCTTATAGCTTTGGCTGGCGCTCTTTTTTATATTGGATGGAGCAAAAGAAATTTGTCTGGTCCGGTAACAATCTCTGTAAATTCACTTTATACTAACGCGCCGGTATTTATTGATGGAAATCTTGTTGGAAACACCCCGTACAAAGGTCAAAAAAACATCTCTGCCCCTTTAAGCTTTGTGATAAAAGGAGAACCTAATAGTTTTGAGACAACAATTAGGCCCAGTCCGGGGACCGAAGTGTCAATTAGCAGGGATCTTGGAGTTTCCGGGGAGTTTTCATCGGGAAGGACGGTTTTTATAGAAAAATCTAATACTGCGTTGCCATCCATTTCGATAGTCTCTACCCCTGTTGGAGTCGAAGTTACCGTGGATGGTATTGCCGTGGGGAAAACCCCTGTTGCTATTTCTGATCCCAAGATAATAACCCCAGACAAAGAACATAAGGTGAAGTTGTCGCTAGCGGGTTACGAGGGACAATCCATTTCCGTTATCCCAAAGAAGTGGTACAGGGCCAATGCAATAGTGGATTTGTTTCTTCTTCCGCTTAGGGAAAATCCCAAAGAGCTGGCTGAAAGCACCGACAGCGCTAAAATATTTGGCATTGTTAATCCCGAAGTTTCGTTAAAAATTCCTCATTCCGTATGGGTTAGAGCGATAAGTTATTATAAGAAAACCCGCGGCGGGGCTTTGGTAGAATTTAGTTACTTTGTGGATTTGGATGGAGTCGTTTATAAGATTGGAACCGGGGAGGTTGAAGATTTAGCAAATTTCTCGCCTCCGGAAAGTGCGCCAAGTCCTCTTATTATCGGCGCCTTGCAAACTTCAGCCGGCCCATTATCAGAAAAAGCTGTTTCCAGTATTCAGAAAATACTAGGGGCAAAAGGTACCGTAACTTCGTCCAAAAAGGCAACAGTGCTAGAAACAGGAACAGATTTTGGGCTTAATGTAAGATCGGGAGCGGGTGTGGCCTTTGAAAAGATAGGGGAGTTAAAGGTAGGTACCATAGTAGATATTTTGGAAGAGAATAGCGGGTGGACAAAAGTAAAATTTGATGGAACAAAAGAAGGTTGGGTAAGCTCTTCGTATCTTTCTAGTAAATGATCGCGAAAGCAAGTATTCCCCACATCAAAACCGAAACCAAAAGAGGAATATCCGACATTAGGACTCTTTCGGGAGATTCCGCGTCCCTTTTTTCATAAATCACATATAGATACCGCGCTACCCCGTAGATGACCAAAGGTATTGTTATCATTAGCCATTTTGGTGAAGAAAGGGTTGTGGGAAGATAGCGGTTTAAAAAAATGTCGCTTCTAACTCCGGTTTGAAAACAAAAAATGGAATAGGCGATCATAGTATAACTTGCCGACATGGAAATCATAGAATCCAAAAGGGAATCGGGATAGCTTTTTAATGTAGCTCTGGTTTTAAAGGCGATATCCTGTGATCCCAAAATTGTTCTTTCCGATCTTCTTTTTCCAAAAGCCAAAAGCAGAGAAAGCCCAATTGTAGAAAGGATAATCCAAGAAGAAATAGAGACATCGGCGGCAAACCCTCCGGCAAAAACCCGTACGATAAATCCCACAGCCACAGTTAACGCGTCAACAATAATAATATTTCTAAGATAGATGGAGTAGGAGATTTGCAAAAGCAGATAGATAATGCAAATAGCAAAAAAAGGAATATTAACAAAGACCACAGACATCAATAAAACGAAAACTACAAGCGCTAGGGCAACGGACAGCGCAAAACCCTTGGATAATCGGCCTGATGGAATGGGTCGGTTTTTTTTGATAGGGTGTAAGGCGTCTCTTTCCGCATCCTTAACATCATTAATAAGATATGTTGCCGACGATAAAAGGGAAAAAAGAACCGCGGCTATGGCAAGGCGGTAAATATCGACCCCATCAAAAAGCGCTCCGGAAAATATCGCGGCAGCAAAAAGGCTGGCGTTTTTTGTCCATTGTCTGGGACGCATGGCCCTTATTAAATGATAGAGGATGTTATTAGTTTGCCACATAGCTTTTTCCCTTTGGATCCTGCTACAATAATACCATGGCTAAAAGAGGAAGAAAGCCCAAACGCAGATCGCTAAGTTTTTCGCTTAATACTGGAGCGCTTCTTTCTGTGGTCTCTTTACTGTTTATTACGGCATCCGTGATCTCTGCGCTGTCCTTAATCTATTCGTCCCGTGGCGTAGCGCTTACTATACTATCTGCTACTCTTGGGGAGACTTTTGGTATGGCGGCGTTTTTTATTCCGCCGGTGCTTTTTTATTTTGGTCTTTTTCTTTTCCGCGGTCTTAAATGGAGAATATTGGAAACAAGGGTGTTTCTTGGGTTAATAGTGTTATTTGGAAGCGTGGTGGGGATTTTTGGCAATTATGGAGGATTTGTGGGGCAACTTGCCAGTCAAAAGCTGTCCTTATATTTTTCGGAAGTCGGTGCCAAGGTGCTTTTTTCTTTGGGGTTAGCCGTCTCTCTTATCATTATTTTTGAGTTCCGTCTGGAAAGTATTTTTGCCAATCTGGGGGGGGTCTTTGGTCTAGTAAAAAATCTGGCGAGGGCCGTAAAATCCCTTAAAATACCAAACTTTAAAACGGAAAAAGTTGGGGAAGAACTGGTGGGTTTAAATTCTTCTGCAAAACCTATTAGGGAGCTTGATTTTGAGTTGGTGCAAGGCCCATCAGAACCTGTGGAAAAAGAAGAGAAAACCCGGGTTAAAGAAACGCTTGCCAAGGAAACCCCCACGGCAAAAACTCTAACCAACATTCCTTATAATGACACTGTTTGGGAATATCCGCCTTTAAGCATTTTGTCCGACCCTCCACAAATTCGGGCCGACCGCGGCGATGTAAAACAGAGGGCGTTAATTATAGAGAAGACCTTAGATTCTTTTGGTATTAGATCTAAAGTGACAGAAGTAAATAAAGGGCCCGCGGTAACGCAGTACGCTTTGGAAACAGCGCAGGGGACAAAAATCGCTAAAATTACATCCTTGCAAAATGATATTGCGTTGGCTTTAGCCTCCCCAACAGGCTCTGTCCGAATAGAAGCCCCGATTCCGGGAAGATCTCTAATTGGAGTGGAAGTTCCCAATAACTCCTTTGAGCTTGTCACGCTTAAGGAAATTATGCTTTCCGAAAAGGTAGCCAAATCCAAATCAAAACTTATGATGGCGCTTGGAAAAGATGTTTCCGGAACCTCGATATCCTACGATATTGCAAGAATGCCCCATGTGTTGGTTGCCGGATCCACGGGAAGCGGAAAATCGGTCATGATCCACTCAATTATTTCCACACTTCTTTTTAGATGTTCCCCACAAGAATGCAAGTTTATTTTGGTAGATCCTAAGAGGGTTGAGCTTGTGGGGTACCGCGATATCCCTCATCTTTTGACGCCTGTTATTGTTGATTCGCACAAAGCTCTCCCGGCTTTTAAATGGGCAATTTCCGAAATGGAAAGAAGATACAGGCTTTTGGAAAATGCCAAAGTTCGCGATATTGATCTTTATAACGAGATGTCGGGATTTCAAGCACTTCCTTATATCATTATTATCGTGGACGAGTTGGCCGATTTAATGATGACATCGGCTAACGATGTGGAAAAAGCCATTTGTCGTATCGCGCAACTGGCCCGCGCTGTGGGAATTCACTTGGTACTGGCCACGCAAAGACCATCTGTGGATGTTTTAACCGGTCTTATTAAAGCCAACATCCCCTGCCGTATCGCTTTTAATGTTACTTCACAAATAGATTCCCGCGTTATTATTGATCAACCCGGAGCCGAAAAACTTTTGGGTCGTGGGGACATGCTTTTTGTCCCGCCAGATGTTTCAAAGCCCGTAAGAATTCAGGGAGTTTTCGTTTCGGACAAAGAGCGGGAAGCTTTAACCGGCTTTTTGCGGCAAGCTCCAGTCCAAGCCGAATACACCGATATTGCTACGGTTTCCCTTTCCGATAGCGGAGATGGTAAATCCTTTGACCGAGGCGGGTCGCAGGATGAATTTTTTTCCGAGTCCGTAAGACTTGTCGTACTTTATAAAAAAGCTTCTTCTTCTCTATTACAGCGGAAGTTAAGTATCGGATATGCCCGGGCGGCAAGAATCTTAGATGAACTGGAAACAATGGGAGTTGTGTCCGGTGGGGACGGAAGCAAGCCCCGCGATGTATTAATAAGCGATGCCGATAAGTACCTGTCCCAACTTAATAAGTCTTCATGAAATCAGTAGGATCTATATTAAAAGAGCGGAGAGTGGAGAAGAATATCCTCCTTGAGGAAGCGGCAATGGCTCTCCGTATTCACCCTAAATTTTTAAAAGCTCTGGAAGAATCCGATTACAGTAAATTTTCTAATCCCATTCAACTTAAAGGTTTCTTAAAGAATTACTGCGAATACCTTGGGCTTAACAAGGACGAGGTTTTGGCATTTTTTAGAAGGGAATATGACGAGGAAAGCGTTCGCAAAACGCGGAGTCTTACCTATCGCACGCAAAACCTAAATTTTTTTCACCTTTCCCCGAAAGCGGTGGCTTGGGTTTTTATAACCATATCTCTTATCGCTTTTTTTTCATACATCTTTTATCAATACCGTTCCTTCGCCAAACCGCCATTTTTAGCGGTGGAAAGCCCCTCGTCCGATATTGCGGTACAAAGCCCCAGCCTTGACATTTTTTTAAAGGCCGATCCGGAGGCCGAAGTAGGTCTTAACGGACAAAAACTTTTGCCTCAAACAGACGGCTCTTTTGCTTTTACCGTATCGCTTTCTAAAGGAGTAAACGCGCTAAATTTTACTGCCGTAAATAAACTTGGTAAAAGCTCATCCATTACAAGAAAAATTTTAGCCGAGTACGAGGATTTATCGGTTTTGGGAGCCGTAACGGAAAAAACCGGGGAAGAAGCCATAAAGGAGGATTTGGAGATAAATATTGAAATAATTAAAGACGCTTCGTATCTTACGGTTTTTGCCGATTCCCAAAAAACTTTTGACGGCATTGTGCTTGCGGGAGCAAAAGTAACATTTAACGCCAAAAGGGAGATTAAAATTAAAGCCGGAAATGCCGGAGTGGCGAGGATTACCAAAAACGGGGAATTTCTTGGGGTAATGGGGAAGGAAGGGGAGGTAATAGAAAACATTTACACCAAAAGTCCAAAGTAGTATATTAGTTTAAGCTGCCCTATGGATGTACAAACGATTCTTATAATTATAATAGTCCTCCTCACAATTAACTTTGTCCTTCTCATCGCCTATGTTATTTTGGTTTTAAAAGAAGCCCGAAAGACCATTATTAGGATTAATGAGCTAATTGATGCTGTTAAAGAAACAGCGGAAAGCATCAAAACGCCGTTTTCGTCACTGTCATCTTTGGCAGCCGGTTTTGCGGAAGGTTATAAGATTGTGGAAGTGCTAAAAGAAAGGTTTACTAAAGATACTTCACCAGAAAATAAAAGCTGAAACCCGAGGTATTTGGATTGAAAAGGGGGTACTACCCCGTAGGGGTAGTACCCCATATGAAAGTATGGAACAAAAAAACACCACCACAAAAAGTAGTTCTAAAACTGGCGGATTTGTCGTTGGCGCGGCTCTTGGGGCTTTAGCCGGTGTTGCTTTTGGTTCTCTTTTAATTCCAAAGAAAATAAAAGATGGAATTAAAGAAAAAATTGAGGAGAATATAACGGATACCATCAAAGATAAGGTTGCAAGAGCGGTAAATACTATTTCACAATCTTTACCAACCCCACCCCCAACTCCAAATTCCCACAAGAAAAGGTTTTTTAAAAGAATCAAGAAATAAATTCTCCGCGGATTACCAATCCTCCCCAAAATAATCATTCTGTATTAGATTCTTTTTCTCCCAAGTTGGAGTGGCGCTTTGAATATTTTCACTTCTTAAAATAGTTCCTTTATCTCCAACGGCGACTGCCGCGAAATCATTTATCATGCTTACTCCACGGAGGTCTTCTGTTGTTCCGGAATTGGAAAGCTCCCAAGTTTCCCCGCCATCACGGGTTATTTGAATCATCCCACCAAGCCCCACAGCAACACCGGTCTTTTTATCTGGTCCAAAGTCTAGTCCAAACATAGCAGAGTCCGATACCGCTTTGTTTGTACAGATTGGTGCCACAGCGCCAGTACATTTAACCAAACATCCAAATTTGCCGCCCAATTCTTTCTCTTTTCCCGTTGCCACTACAAAGTTGGTTAAGTTATCATCCAACGCCCTAACTCGAAGCTTTCCTACTCCTTGCGCGGAGCATGTCCCCGGAAAACCGCCTTTTAGTTCCCACCCCGATGTATCTGTCGTGGAACCAATCCAATAATCCTGCCCACCACCGGCCTGTGTGGCAATAACGCGACTACCGGTTGAGGAAAATGCAAAATCATCAACAGTCCTAAATGCCGAAACCGGGACAGTAAAACCTTCCCATGTTGGATTTGCCCCTGTACTCTTTTTCAAGACTTCCAAACCGGAAAGTCCGGCAAATCCCAAAACATCGGTGCCAACCTGCTTTATACCAAGACCAAGAATATACGATTGTTTTCCGGTAGGCTGGCTTAAAAACTTAACCGAGGGGTTTTTCCAATCTTGCCCATATAATATCTGACCACTTTGACCTCCGATAAAAGCCTCCATTCCAGATAACAAGCTTACATGAAACATTCCTTCATAAATCCCCGCTTTGTCTTTTCTAAACGAAACATTCCACGCATTTCCATCATTTGAGGATCTTGCTACGAAGCCATCTGTCCACATCGCCCCATTGTTTCTTCCTACTGCAATACACCCCCCGCTTTTGCACGCCACATCCTCAAATATTACCTCGGCCAGATTTATCTGTTTGGAGATGTCGTCAAAACCAAAATTGCATGGAAGAGCTCCAATGGGTCGGCCAAATATAGAAGCCCAGTAATGACCAGAATCTTGGAGCCCCGCCTCGGAGTTCCCGTCATCGCAACCCGAAGGAGTGTTTCCATCCGGTGTCGTTGCACTGCATGGTCTCCCAACAAAACATGTATTTGTATTGCCACAAGAATTATTCGTCTTTTGATACTCCTCTCCAGTCGTGGAACCATGAACGATGGGGTACACATAGGATTGCAAGCAGATGTCCGCTGTAGCATCTCTTTTCACCAAAGTTACACGATTGTAGCAAGGAGAACTTTCGCCAGTATTGCCACCAACACCAGAAAAAATTTCGTACTTTGCCCCTATAGGAATCCTTAGGTTACCTATCAGGGTGTGTGCCTTGCCGATAGTTTTCCACACCATGGTTTTTGTGTTTCCTTGATACTTTACAGATATTCCACTTCTTGGCCCCTCCGAATTATAAGGACATCCCGTACAAGCGTTTCCTGTCGCGGTAAATGTTTCCGCATCCCGGGCAATTAACATAAATGTTAGCTTTATAAGTGAAGATTCCGGAAGTCCAAAGCTGGGGTCCTCTGGTTTACTCTGATCGTCCCAACTTACCGTATTTGCGTTTGTCCATAGACCAAACATATTACAAGATGTAGCTACTGAATCTGGGGGGTTTGTGGTTTCAAAACAATTTGGATCCGGTTGATCGTATTTATGAGCTGGGGAGTTATTTATTGAAGCTGTAAGAATTTCCCATAAGCATTTTGTTTTTACTCCATCAACCACAAACCCCACTTTTGTGGAATCCACATTAATACCTCCTCCGGCGGGTATTTCATTATGTTTACGGTCGGTATAGTCTAATACTTTAGCTACTTGGACTGACGGACTTGTGGCAATAGAGCTTGCCGTTTTCATTATTAAATTCTGGATTAGATATTCAAAAGAATAAATTGTTTTTTGTTGAGCGTTAATTGTAAATGTTGTGCTACAAGAACCCGATGATGGGGCATACAAACCAGATCCATTCTTTGTGCATGTTTCTTCCTTTGTACTTATCCCTTTTATATCAATAATATCCTTTTCCACGGTTGTTGCTTTACTTCCTGACGAGGGGCATTCCAAATTCTTGGAGGTGGAACTGGTTGAATAACACGGAATTGCGCCTAATACTTGGCCCGGCAAGGATTCGGCCGAGTAGGAAGGGGTGTCTAAAGTATCAATTGAGGAAGCGGTGGAAACAGGTATAGCTGACGCCAGCAATTGCCCATTACTTTTGATATTTGGTGTGGGTCCCGCGCAAGCCATTGTGTTATTAACTAGAGATTCTGGATAAACAGCAAGCTGATCTCCGGTATAATTTCCAAAATCGTTTTGAACCGCCGCGGCAAAAAGATTAAAATTGGTGATCCCGCTTCTTGGTCCGCAATCTGTGTCTCCAACCCTTCCGGCAATAGCGCACAAAGACGCCATTGCCGCGTAACCCCCCAAAGCTACTTCTTTTTTTTCCAAGCGGGCCCCACCCAAAGTTGTTTGTGTTACCGGAATAAGGGAAACACCTCCAGCACTACCACCAAGGAGAGCAATACTATCTTTGGACAAAAGTACCGCCGCCGCCCGATCTTTGTATCCGGTGGCCTGATTTTGTAAATCTTGAAACTTGTCGCTGTAGTAAGTTGTCGTCCTTTCAGGGGATGAAAAATAGCTAAAGAGTCCGTATTTGTTTTGTTTAGGATTTCCGCTTTGGATTGCTGTTACAAATTTCTCGTTTCCCATTGCCGGTTCGCCAGTTAGTTCTACCAAAACAGGTTTCCGTTCTGTTTCTTGAGCCCTGGACCAAAAAAAGTATTCAGAAAAATCCGGCGCCGTTAGCTTGTATCTACTTTTTTGTCCCAACCCATTAACATCGCTCCAATTTCTGGTGTATTTCATTTTCCACTCACATCTCCAATCGGGAATAATTGTGGCACTAACATCTGTACATCCGCCACTTAACTCTTGCTTTCCTGTTTCTGGCGCGGTTATTGTTAGATTTTCACAACTTGGAGCGGAAGTATATTTTAACGGCTCTTCGCAAGTTCCCGCGGAAACTGTATAAGTGCACGACTTTTTATCTTTAAATACATCGTAGATAGGTCTTTTTGTCGGAGTAGCGTTGGGGTTCCAAAAATCTTCCTTGATCATTCCCCAGCATACATTATCACCCGGACCATAAGGGTGAGATGAGCTAACTTTGGGTTTATCGTCAAGAATAAAAAATATTGCGTATTCTATATCTGACTGCATATTTAACCAATCTCTTGCCTCTTTATACAACCGTAGCTGATCAGATTCCGATGTGGAGGGAAGGTCGCACTCACTCCTTAGCATTTCGTAACCCCATTCTGTAATCCAAATTTTAGCGTCAGATCTTCCAGCAGAGGCCAAACCATTTCGTAACTCTTCAATTTTCCCCTTATCAATTGCCTCTGTTGCTGGTTGCGATGGGTACGGGTGAATAACGGCGGCATCGTAAGAATTAGGATCGAGTGAACCTCCGTATTTGCCCCAATTAGCATTAAAGGCGACTTTAACGCCCGAGAATTTCTTTGCTTCCTCGTAAAAAACCTTTAAAGCCCACGCGTAATTTTCTGGGTCTTCCATACCATTCCTGTACATTTCTGGTTCGTTCCAAAACTCCCATAGTGTAAGTCCGAATTTATTGTAGTAATGACCGACTATTTTCTTTATGGACTCCCTGTATAAACCCTCTTTGCTTTTTGAAATCCCGCAATACAAAGCTGGGTTCCTGGCATTTTCTTCCCTTTGAGCAGAAGTACCACACCATTTTCCAATGCCTCTACCACCTGGTTTGCATTCTTGAGCACGATAACATATGCAAAAACTGGATACATCAGAAAAGTCCGACCCTGACATCCCCGAACACGTGTCGGGATTACCATCTGCGTACCACCACTGCGGGCCCACAAAAAGTGTAATAGCGTCCTTAACCCCTGACTGCCTCATTGCAGTAATCTCCCTATCACCATCAGTAAAATTAAAAACTGGACTACCATTTGGGTAGTTTGGCCAAGATTCAGCGTTATCCCAACGCGCGGTAATACGAGTATAAGTAACACCAAGATCTTTAAAATATCCTATCGTTCGTTGTGAAAAAAAACCTGAATCCCAATTTCCTCCCGAAAGTCCTGTAATACCTTCCCGACATACCAAAGAACCGGTTATCGGAAGCAGGAGAGGGGAAGGAGTTGGCAAGGGGCCTGTGCCGGGGCCAGTGGGCGGCAATGTTGTGGGAAAATCGGCGCTAGTTTTGGGCCCGCATTCCCCAAGATCAATATCACCCACATCCTGTATCGCTTCATAAATACATTGTTGATATGGTCGTACTACAGTAACAGTCCTTTGAGGACTGGTGCATTTTGTTCCATTATTGTAAGTATACTCAGCAAAAAAATTAAAGGTCCGATAAATGGAATTCTCGCTATCAAATTCTTTGGGATGCGGGGATACTGGCAAATTGTAGGTGCCGTCAGTTCCTGTAACATAATAGCCCCCAACAGTTGCGTCGTCTGCGTTTATAAACACAGCCTTGGTATAAGGAACGCCTGCCGGAAAATATCTACTTTTAACCAACCCGACAAATCTAATAGGGGCGCATTGATTGGAAGATGTGGCAGAACAGCTTAAAACATCACCCGGATTGCATTTTGAAATATTGTTATCGTAACTTTTCTGCCGCCGTATATCTGTTGTGTCAAAAATTACTGTGTCGTTAAAAGCCCCGCCACAAACCAAACCCGCTGTATCTGTGTAATCTACGATTATCAAAAATCTTCTGTAAGAGGGATCTAACGGACTTGCGATCTCTCCTTGATTACAGGTAACAGTAAGAGAAAACTCTCCATTTTGGTTGGTAGTGGTCGAGGCTTTCAATGAGGGGTCGTTACCGTTTTCTACTCTAACTCTTGCTCCGGCCACCCCACCGTTTCCAGCACAATCTGGGTGCGTAAAAATTCCCGAAAATGTTGGGCTAATGCAACTTCCCCCCGGATCTTCCGGGGTTTCGGCCGAATAAGCCTTGCCCTTTTGATTTATCACAAAGATAAGAAGAGGAAGCAAAAGAAAAATTGACCTCGCAAGAAGCTTTTTTGTCATTAACATTTATTCTACTAAAAAGTACGATAATCTCATATGGGGTAATGTTGTCATTCTGGGGAGCGTAGCGACTCCAGAATCGGTATTATGCAGATTCTGGATGCGTTCGAGAACTCACTTACCAGAATGACGAAGCGGCACATTTTTGTTATTCTGGCAAACGAAGTGCATCCAGAATCGGTTTTAGTCTTAAAATCCCATTGACACCTTTGTGGATAAGTTGGTAAAACTTATCCAGATACTAGATTCCCCCAAAGTTTCCTGCCACCTACATGAATGATTGCGAAAAGCTCTGGAAAACCGTACTTGGAGAGCTGGAAATATCCACCGCCTCCGCCACTTTTAAGACTTTTTTTCTCCCTTCCTATATTTCAAAAATAGAAAACAATATTATTACAATCTCCTGTTCATCGCCTTTAACCCGCGAGCGGTTGGAGGGAAGGTACTATTCGCAAATCCAAAAAATTTCGCAAAACTTTTTGGGATACTCTGTAGAACTCGCTTTTGTTATAGGGCAAAAACCGTTGGAGGAAAAAGAGATTGGGCCTTTGTTTTCCGCAGTCAAAAAAGAAGAACGGGATTCTCATTTGGCAAATTTATACCCTGATTATACTTTTGATAAATTTATTGTGGGGACAAATAACAAATTGGCTCACGCTGTAGCCACTTCCATTGTGGCAAATCCGGGAAACGCCTATAACCCGTTTTTTTTATATTCTAATGTCGGCCTTGGCAAAACTCACTTGGCGCAGGCTATAGGAAACGAGGTTTTAAAAAAATATCCAAATAAAAAAGTGGTATACACAACAGGAGAAAATTTTACCAATGAACTCGTAGAGGCGATAAAAAGAGGATCGCGGGAGCAAACTACCACGGCTTTTAGAAAAAAATACCGTCAGGTGGATGTTTTGATCGTGGACGATGTGCAATTTATTGCGGGGCGCGAGGCCACGCAAGAGGAATTTTTTCATACTTTTAACGCGTTGTATTTGGACAAAAAACAAATCATTGTCACATGCGACCGTCCTCCGCACGAAATAGAAAAATTAGCGCCTAGAATCTCTTCTCGACTAGCTTCCGGAATTATAGTAGATATGCAATTTCCCGATGTGGAAACACGGAGGGCTATTTTACGGCAAAAAAGAGACGCGAGCGGTGTAGCAATAACCGATGAAATATTGGATTTTGTGGCCGACAAAGTAACTTCCAATATCAGAGAGCTGGAGGGAGCTTTTATGCAGGTAGTTTTAAAACAAAAAACTACGGAGGAACCTTTGACCGTGAATATTGTTAGGGAGGCGCTAAAAATCGCCAAAGAGGAAAAGAAATCAAAAATGCTCTCCGTTTCCGAGATAATAAACGCTGTGGCGACTTATTATAATTTGCGGCAAAAAGATATCCTTGGCAAAAGCCGTTTGCAAAATATAGTGTTGGCGCGGCATGTTGCTATGTATCTAATAAGATTTGAAACGGGGATTTCCCTTATGGCTGTTGGCGGACTTATAGGCGGACGCGATCACTCTACGATAATCCACGGAACGGAGAAGATCAAAAGATTAATTCCTATTGATCTAAAATTAAAGAAGGAAATCGATGATATTAAGGGAAATTTAGGAATTTAAATTAATACGGGTTCCCTCCTTAAGGGTGGAACGCGAATTCAAAACCGACGAAGATATTGCGTGGAACATAACTAAGTTCTAGAATAGGGATATGCCTTTCGGAAAACAGAAAACTCAGGAAAAGTCGGAACCCGTGGAGCGACCACAAGTTCCTCAAGAGCCACTCAAAACTTTATTTGAATGGAAAGCGCCATCTAGAGCTTACAAAGAGCGGGACCGCCAATACTTTACCACCATCTTTATTATTATCTTTGTGCTTTCTTTAATTCTGGTTTTTATCCGAGAATTTTTGCTTATCGGAGTTATTATCTCTTTAACTTTTGTCTACTATGTTTTGTCTACAGTGCCTCCCGAAGAGGTGGAGCATAAAATAACCACCCGTGGACTATCGTACGCTGGGACAATGTACCCTTGGGAAAGTCTTCTTTCGTTTTTCTTTGCCAAAAAATACGATAGCGAGGTTTTAAATATAAACACCAAGGCCAAATTTCCCGGCCGTCTGTTTTTGATATATAAAAAGGATGATGGGGAAAAGCTTCAAAAGCTTGTGGCAAAATATATTTCGGAAGAAGAAACGCCAAGTATAGGATTGTTAGAAAAAATTCAAAACCGCGCCTCCCAAAAGCTTTCTTTAGAGTAGATCTAAATAATCACCATAATTACGCAGAACCCCCTTTTGCATTCTTGGCAACTAATAATCTATCGGCTTTTCTCCCCCTTTTAAATTGTGGAGATGCTATGGAAAAGTACATACTTTCAGTAAAACCTGGCGGAGGGGGAGAGATTCGAACTCTCGTGAGACTTTCGCCCCGCATGGTTTTCGAAACCAGCCGGTTCAACCGCTCCCGCACCCCTCCCAACAAATATCCATAAACTACATCCACCGTTCCTTCGATATTCTATTTCCTATTCTCATCAGCTATGGACTAATTTACACTTTCACTCGTACTTCGTACTCGTGGGTGTTCATTGAGCCCGCACCCCTTCTTGGTGCTCGTTTTTGGAAAAATTCAAACGCATTTCAAAGAAAATTGTTAATGTATTAGCTCGCCCCGCCACGGCGGGGTTCGCTACTTTCGCGCGGCGCCTCTACACTGAGCTTGCGAATGTGCCCACCCCCCGCGCTTCCGTTAATTTTGAGCGAAGCGAGAAATCAAGGTTCTCGCCAGAGGCGAGGTTCTTAT
>PEYT01000013.1 GCA_002774285.1 candidate division WWE3 bacterium CG08_land_8_20_14_0_20_40_13
TATATTCACCCTCATTTCCAACTCCTTATCAAACACCCACTTTCTTTTATTCGCTTCGTCGTAATAGCGCAAGATTCTCATGCGATAGACAATCCCCATCGCGTCCAAAAGCGACCGCCACAATACTTTAAACCCAATGGCGTGGGTAAAATCGGAAGTATTATAGGAAAGTTTAACCGGGGCTTCGTAAATTCTTTTAAAGCCTAGATGATTTGCAACCGCCAAAATCTCCATATCAAAAGCGTAGCGTTTTATGATAAGACGAGGCAGTACCTTTTCTAAAAGCCCTCTTTTAAAGAGCTTGAGTCCTACCTGAGTATCTTTTACATTTATTCCAAGAAAAATTCTGGCAAACATTTGCGCCCCAAAGCTGACGATTTTGCGGTGATATGGGTAGATAACTTTAGAGGCTGGGTGTCGTTTGCTTCCTATCATTGCATCCGCTTCATACCAAAGCATGTGCTCAATAAGCATAGAGATGCCATTTGGGTTAAGCTCCATACCAGAATCAATAAATGCGATTAGATCGCCTTTTGCCCGCGCCATTCCATATCGCACCGCATAACCTTTTCCATGATTTGAAGGGTAACCGCAAACAATTACTTTTAAACTTTTAATCTTTTTAATCTCGCGTTGAGTATGATCTGGCGATCCATCGTTAACAACAATAATTTCAAAATCAAATCTGGTTTGAGAAATGATATTCTCGATATTTTTTATATCTTCTTTAATTGTTTTTTCCTGCTTGTACGCTGGAACTATTACGGATAAAAACATAATGATAAATAACTGTCGCAATTACGGTTAATCCCATCGACAGTATACCAGCATATATTATCCCAAGAATAGTTTTTTCAAAAAGCGTCACACAAAGAATATACGCAATCAATCCTCCAATAAGAACCCTCCCATAAGAAAATTTTGAGACTGCCAAATACATTGTGGCGAAGAGCGATATTAACGAGTAAAAAGAAATGTAAATAGAGTAAACTCCAAGATAAGGGATTGCTCCAGCATATCTTTGACCAAAAAGAAGATTTACTAGAACCTCCGGAAAAATCCTATAGATCAAAACCGCTGATAAAAGCAGGACTAGGTAAAGCTTTAAACTTCCGGATATAACTTTATTTAACGACTCTCCTTTAACAACCTTTTCCGAAATTACAGGAAAAACAATTGCGCCAAATCCCGACACTCCAAAAAAAATAATCTTTCCAATCACAGCTACCGATGAATAAACACCGGCAATTTCAGGAAGCAAATAATGCTTAGCAAAAACCGTATCCATGTTAAAAATTACAGTAATTGGAACGATAACTAGTATTGACGAAAAAGCGTATGGAAGAATGCTTCTTACCCGAGAAAAATCCAATTCTGCAATGCCGTTAAAATACAAATTCTTTTTTAAAACCAGAAAACTTACTATAAAAAGTAAAATTGACCCTAAGATTAAACCATAAAAAGCGCCAAGAACCCCCCGTAATATAATAATACCACCGATTCCAAAAATTAATTTAAAAATAGATGAGGTAATGCCAACAAAACCGGCTCCTTTAAAACGGAGGAGCCCCTGCAAGAAATAAAACGGGAGACCTGCTATTAGGCTGACACCGGCAATAGCCGAACAGGCAAGTATAGTGTTTTTGTCCGTAATATTTAACCACATTGCCGTCTGCTTGGAAAAAACCGCGAAGAATACAAAGAGAACAGCAAAAAAAAGCAAGTTTAGTGCCGCAAGTTCAAAGAATAGTTTTGTGAGTGTTTTATAATCCTTGTTTGCTTTATATTCGGAAACTTTTTTTACTACAGCAGGATTAATTACAATAAAGGGAATAGTGATAATCCCAATAGCCGAGAATAGCGCCACTAGCTCGCCATATTCGGAAAGTGGCAAAAGTCTCGAGGCCAGAAGCTGAAAAAAATAACTAAAGAAGCTTGAAGCCGCGTTAGCAGCAAAAAACAATGTGGATCCAACAAGTAGCGGATTTCTAGGGAGAGTTTTTAAAACTAGCATAGATAAGTTATCTCTTAAGCCTTTTCCACCAATTTTCGTTTTTTCTGTACCAATTGACCGTTTTTTCCAAATGCTCCTCAAACAAATGCTTGGGGGCCCAACCAAGATCCGTATTTATTTTTGACCAATTTACCGCGTATTTTCTATCGTGACCTTTGCGATCCATTACAAATTCTATTGATGTATCATCTTTCCCAAAAAGTTTTAAAATTAAACGAACGACCTCTATATTGGAGTATTCTTTTTCTTTCTGTCCACCAATACAATAGGTTTCACCAATTTTACCTTTCGATAATATAAGATCAATTGCCCTACAATGATCCATAACATAAAGCCAGTCCCGCACATTTTTCCCATCTCCGTAAACCGGAACTTTCTTTCCCTCTAACAGATTCGTTATTACTAAAGGAATAAGTTTTTCTGGGTATTGATATGGACCAAAATTGTTAGAGCAATTTGATATTGTAACTGGAAGCCCGTGAGTTCTAAAATAAGAGCGCACCATAAAGTCCGACGCCGCTTTAGATGCCGAGTAAGGGCTTGACGGGTCGTAAGAAGTTTTCTCATTAAACTTGTCGGTGGAATCAAGATATAGTGAACCGAAAACTTCATCAGTTGAAATATGATGAAATCTTTTAACTTTATTTTTCAAAGCTGTATCAAGAAGAACTTGCGTTCCAAGAACATTGGTAGTTACAAATGGTGTGGAATCTTCAATTGATCTATCAACATGGCTTTCCGCCGCAAAATGCACCACAATATCAATACCAACCATCAGCTTACTAACTAGATTCCTATCACAAATATCCCCTTTAACAAATTTGTAGTTAGGATTGTCTTCTACGCTTTTAAGGTTTTCCAAATTGCCACAATAGGTCAGTTTATCCAAATTGACGATGCGATCTTCTGGATGATTTTTACACCAAAGGTAGATAAAGTTGGAACCGATAAACCCGCAACCACCTGTAACTAATAGATTCATAATTACTTGGTTCGGGTGAAACCCTCTAAAGGGTTTCACCCGATTCAATCTACGCAAGACTAATAACGCTATCGTCCCCTACAATAATTCTAGAAACATCGGGTCCGCCACCGTTCTTTTTTATTTCTTTAGAAACAAACTTGTTTATCTTAGCATTAAATCCAATTAAACTCCCCGTAACATTTTTTAAATTTGTTAGACCTGCTCCTTCCATTAAAATGCTATTTTCTATTTCCGAATCTTCAATAACACAATTATTTCCTATTGCAGTATAAGCGCCAATCCGAGAATTTTTGATAACAACATTTTCTCCAATAACTACGGGACCTAATATTTGACTTTTTTCAACGACGGATCCTTTACCTAGTAATAGATCTCCTTCCACCTCCGAAGTGGAAGAAATTGTGCCTTCGTTTTTAAAACCATCAAACTTATCTAAAACTAATCGGTTTGCATCAATTAAATCATCCATTTTCCCAGTATCCTTCCACCAACCGGTAATATTGTAGTAACCGACCTTATAATCATGTTCTATTAAATATCTAAAAACTCCGGATGTTATTTCCAACTCTCCTCTGGCAGAAGGCTTTATCGCGCCATCCCCGTTAAACGCCTTAAAAACATTACCATCAAAAAAATAAATTCCCGAGGCGGCCAAATGATTTGGTTTTGGATCTTGTGGTTTCTCTTCTGTAGCTACTATCCTCCCATCCTTAATCTCCGCCACCCCCAATGATTTTAATCTCTCCCTATCTTTTATATCTACAAGAGTCATGCAAGCGTTGTTGGAAGAATTTTTAAAATCGTCAACAAACTCCTTTATACCTTTCGCCAAAATATTATCTCCTAAGTACATCACAAACCGATCCGCGTCGCGCAAAAAACCCTCGGATATTTTAAGACAGTGACCAAGGCCTAGTGGTTTATCCTGAAAAATATAGGTTATTTTTACTCCGTATTTGGAACCGTCTCCTAAAAGACCTTCTATTTCGGATCGTGTCTCGTTAACAATAATTCCAATATCAGTTATTCCTGCATCCCGCAAATGCTCAATTGGATATAAGATCATTGGTTTATTGGCTATAGGAAGAAGATGTTTGTTATTGGAATGAGTCAAAGGCCTTAAACGGGTTCCCCTGCCACCAGCTGTAATTAGTGCTTTCATGCGATATATTTTACCACGGGAGATCTTTGTACCATTGAGGCATTTGTTGATAAATTCTTACCTGTTCTGCAATGCCTTTTTTAATATTCCATTTTGGATTATAACCAAGCATTTCTTTTGATTTGGTTAAATCCGCAAAAGTAATCTCTACCTCTGTTACCGGTTGATCGACAAACTTAATCTCTGCCTTTTTACCCATTGCTTCTTCAACATCTTTTGCCACATCCAAAACGGTAACTGGATAAGAATTTCCCAAGTTAAATATTTCAAAATTATAATTTTTATCAACAGCTAAAAGAACACCATCTACAATGTCGTCAATATAAGTATAATCGCGGACCATAGAGCCATCGCCATAAATTGTAAAGGGTTCGTCATGGTCCAATTGTTTAATAAATCTTTGAACCACCATTCCATAGGGTCGCTGGAGCGGTCCGTAAACTCCAAAAAACCTAAGTCCCGTAACGGGAATCCTATGTAAATGATTGTAGGTCCAAAGCAGTATTTCCCCCATCCGTTTTGTGGCGGCGTAAGGCGAGATGGGATAGTCAACATTGCCGATTTCCTTAAAGGGAATGTCGGTTCTGTTGCCGTAAACCGATGACGAAGAAGCAAAAATAAATCCTCTAGCGCTCCCCGCTACCGCGGCGTCAAGAAGATTTGTTGTGCCATCAATATTTACTTCTACATAAAGTTTGGGATTTTTAAGCGAAGCGGGAACTCCGGCCATGGCAGCAAGATGTATCACCATTTTGGGTTTATGTTTTGCGAAAATATCAAAAATCGTGTCTCTATCCCTAATATCACCTTCTATAAATGAGTAAGTTCCGTGGCTTGTACCAATTGAATCGTTGGTTAATTTATTGTTCCATTCCTTTGCCTCTTTTGAATAATATTCCTGAAAATTATCAAAACCAATAACATTATCACCGCGGGCGATTAGCGCGCGGCTAACATACGATCCGATAAATCCTGCTGAACCGGTTACTAGTACTTTCATAAACTATCTTCTTCCAATTCCAAAGTACTCAAACCCCGCTTTACGAACAGACGCGGGATCCAAAAGATTTCTACCGTCAAAAATTACCGCCTTTTTTAGTGTCTTTTTTGCTTCAGCTAAATCTATTTCCGCAAATTCCTGCCACTCGGTTAAAATACATATTCCATCAGATCCTTCTATCGCGTCCATTAAATCTTTTGCATAATAAATGACATCATTTCCCAACACTTTTTTGGCATTTTCCATTGCGGCTGGATCAAAAACGCGAAGCCTTGCCCCCTCGCCACGAAGCATTTTGACAATTTCCAAGGCCACGGACTTCCTTGTATCGTCAGTATTATTTTTAAACGCCAAACCCAAACAGGCAAATGTCTTTCCCGACAAATTTCCCTTAAAATGCCTAACGATCTGTTCGATATAAAAGTACTTTTGCCTTTCGTTAACATCCATTACCCCTCGCAGTAATCTAAAATCATATTCGTGATCGGAACTTGTCCGGTATAAAGCCTCCACATCCTTAGGAAAGCAAGAACCGCCATACCCAATACCGGCATTTAAAAACGCTCGCCCGATTCTTTTATCAAGTCCCATACCCTCGGATACTACTTTTACATCCGCTCCAGCGCTATGACAAATTCGGGCAATCTCGTTAATAAACGAAATTTTTGTCGCGAGGAAGGCATTGGAAGCATATTTAACTAGTTCGGCGCTTCTAAAATCGCATTTTACAATTGGCGCGTTAAGATGCTCATATAATGTAGCAATTTTATCTATAGCCTTTGGATCGTCGGACCCTAGAATTACCCTATCGGTATTATTAGCATCGTAAATGGATGTTCCTTCGCGCAAAAATTCAGGATTAGACACACACGCAAATTTGGCGCCTTCGGGGGAATTTTCTTTAACAATTTCCCAAACTCTTTCGTTTGTTCCCACCGGCACCGTACTTTTGGTAATAATTATCTTGTAATCATTAAGGTTTTCCCCGATGGTCTTTGCCACAGCCCACACAGCCGAAAGATCCGCACTCCCACTTTGGTTTGATGGGGTTCCCACCGCGATAAAAACTACTTCCGATTCTTTAATTGACTTTGCAACATCGGTGGTAAACGAAAGTCGTTCCTCTTTAACATTTTTATTCACCAGTTCTTTTAACCCATCTTCATAAATGGGCATGACGCCTTTTTTAAGCATCGCAATCTTTTCTTCTATAATATCGGCACAAACCACATCGTGGCCCCAATCGGAAAAAACCGCTCCGGTAACTAATCCCACATAACCGGTACCAATTACTGATATTTTCATATGCGTTGGAATAACTATCATTAATAATTTCCCTTAACTACATTTAACCTAATCCTAATCACATCCCTTAACATCTTAATTGAATCCCGAATGTGGCTAATTCTTTTTGTTGGAACATAAGTCCAACTTACCGGCACTTCTTTTATTTTGTAACCTAAAATATTCGCAATAACAAGAGCCTCTACATCAAAAGCGCCCAGATACGGGCGGGATTTCTCGTTAAAATCGCGATACACAATAAGCTTTCCAAATATCTCACGCCCAGCTTCTTTTTTAAAGAGCTTAAATCCGCATTGAGTATCGTTAATTCCGGAAACCGCCAAAAGTTGTACCGCAGTGTTAAAAACCCTACCCATTAAGTGCCTTATATAAGGCTCGCCCTTCCTAAATGCCCCCAAACCCTCTCTGGAAGCAATAGATACATCGTAATCCTGCTCGCAAATCCAAATAAAAAGCCGCTCCAATTCCTTTATTGGAGTCGCCATATCGGCATCCATAAAAAGAACAAAATCTTTCTTTGACGCCAAAATTCCCGCCCTAACTGCTGGACCTTTCCCGGGAAATTCGCTTTTTAAGATGGAGATTCGGGTATTTCTTTTAATGTGATCTTCCACAAGCTGGACAGTCTTATCTTTTGAGCCGTTGTCGGAAACAATAATTTCCCAATCATAATTATTAGAATTTAAATACGATTTAAGAAGCTCTAAGGATTGAATTATTCTTTGTTCCTCGTTGAAGGTTGGGATAACAATAGAGATACCTATTTTTTTGTCTTCCATATGACCTTTTTGTAAACAAGATAATTATATATTAAGCCAATAAGAATTCCGGTGGATATAAGAACAAAATCAAAAAAATTAGTGTCTATTCCGGTAATTCTTGTACCAACTTCCAAAACTACCGCTTGGATAACCAAGGATCCCAAAACAAAAAAATTAAACTGAGGAAATTTCTTAATAACTGTAAAAAACCCAGAAATTTTACTATCCTTGAATGTCCAAATATTATTAATTGCAAAATTCGCCGCAATGCCAACCTCTGTAGCCACTGCGTTAAATATCCCCTTTTCTGAAATAACAATCCCAAAAACCCCAACACCCCTAAAACTCCCAAAAATTTCTTTTAAAATAAAATATCCGGAAAATTGCAAAGAGGCCCCAATTGCTCCCACAACGCAGACTTTGATAAATCTTTGTGACATGCGATAACGCAAGATTAAAACCACCCGTAAGGATTCAAAGAATGTATTAAGCGATGCCTTACTTTGCTGTTTCTCGCGAAGACCAAATTTAAGAGGGATCTCTTTAATTTTTGCCCCTTTTTCGATAAATTGCGCAAGAATATGAATTTTATAAGCAAATTTATACGATAATAGATGATCCAGATCCACACTGTCCAATACCCCTTTAACGCGAGTGGCGCGGTATCCGGTAGTAAAATCGGTAAGTTGCGGCATCCATAAAACTACTCTGGCAAAGATACTTCCAAAATAGCTAACGATCTTACGATGAATTCCCCATTCTTTAGGAACAGAGCCACCGGGGATATACCGTGCGCCAATTACATAATCATAACCATTGTCAATCTCCGCCATAAATTTAGGTAGGTATGTAGGATCGTGCTGACCATCGGCATCCATTTCAAAAACCACATCGGCGCTCATTTTTGTCATGGCGTGTTTAAAACCCCGTACATACGCCGCCCCTAGTCCCTTCTTTTGGCCAGACAAAAGATAAATATTTGGATATTTTTTTATATATTGTTTAATAACTTCCGCCGTTCCATCTGGGGAATTATCATCAACCACCAAAATATCAAAGGTGTGGTTTTTTATCTGGGGAAGGACTTTTTGGATCCCATCAATTGTGGATCCTACGCTTTCCCTCTCGTTGTAAGTTGGAAGAACAATAACAATATGCATGGTAAATGCGAAAATTTTAGCCTAATTTAAGGGAAAAAGCAAAAAAGGCGATGACCAATGAAGCCATCAAAAGGTATTCCGTAACTATCCAAAGTTGCAACCTCTCATGCATTAAGTGATAGTAAATCCCCCATGCCACATACAATATTGAAGTCGCACAAACAATATAAAATCGTTGCAATGATCCAGGGTATAGGCGATATAAATACACGCCTGCGACAAGCACAAGTATTAAAAGCGTATATTGGAACCAATCCTTTTTCATTAACATACTTAGTTTTTATAAAACTGCCCCAAATCCCGAATACCAAATTCCTCCCAATGCAACAAGTAGTATTAAAATATGCGCAATAGTATTCCCTGAAAGTCTATGAATTTTATTTTTTCTAATGTACCAAGCGTCCAATACAAAAAGCCCTAGCATAAAAGATCCAAGTGCCAAGCTTATTGTCCGACTAACCGCCGATAAATCAAATTGTGGTCTGGCAAAGACAACACCTTTTACTTCATTTGCTGATTGTACCGCTATCTCACTTATCTCCGGATTTTTTTGGGGAATTGGGGCTACAGCAAATCTTGAAGTACCAAACATTTGCACAACCAAAGTTGTTTCTTCTCCATCCAATTTCCCATCAACCACCGCAAAACCGATATCAGAATATTTGGAACTTAGCAAATTATCGCGGTGGGTGGGAGAGTTCATCCAAGCCGTAACGACAGAACCGGAATTGTTAAAATCGCGCGCCAAATTTTCCCCTGCGTATTGGTAGTCGTAACCAGCATTAAGAATAAAACTCCACGGAGTAACGCCTGTTGGCGAAATATGAGCCCAGTACCCATTGTTAAACATATTTTGCGCTTTCTTTTGGGCCGCTTGTGAAAGATTGTCGTTTAAAACCAACGGAGAAAGATTATTTTTGACCCTTTCATCATTGGTCTCGTTTAATAGATCGTAAATATTAATGTTTGTGGCGTAACCTAATATCTGCGGGTAGTATACCGCCACTTTATTAAGTGAGAGGTTTAGAAAAAAAATAAAAACAAAATACGCGAAAATCGCGGGGTAGGAGATAAAAGTAGCCCGAAAGCCGTGTTCGGGATGGGGCAAAAAGTGACGCTTCATTTTGATTTCTTTGATCCTACAATCTTCTTCTTAAATTCTAAAAAATAGGGGAGTTTGGCAGATGAAATATAAGGCATTACAGCAATCAAAACCAAAAGAGCCAAAAGCATCATGGTGTATTTGTCCACATTGATAAACTTAGGGAAAAATGAATATGCGACAAGAAAAACAAGCAAAATCGCGGTTATCAGCTTTTCGTATCTGGTGTATCTATTCCACTTCGGCAGGAGCATATATTAAATTCTAATACTTTTTCGGTACAGAACAAGAAGTAAAAGATGGTTCCTGTTTGTGCTATAAAATGTCCTCGGGAGAAGATATCTATACCAAGGCAATCCTTGACACGAACAAAGCTGTTGTGGAAATCGCAGATTTCCTTCTACTAATAGAGGGTTTGGATACAAAGGATTTAAAGACCCTTCTCGAAAAACTGGCTGTTGTGCAAGCTAACTTGATGACAGTAAGTATATTCATTGGGAGTTTGAAGAGAGATGCAATAAATTTGCACTGGTCCAATCAAGAACTTCGCGCTCAGAACAAGATATTTTGGTAGCGTTCAAAAAGTGGTGGGTGAAATAGCCATCTCTCAGCTTCATAACGAGCAAATCTTCAGTTTTTCCCCTAAAATAGCCAATTATGGTTAAAAAAAACTAAACATCCAAGGTGCCCTCTATGTCTTAAAAGCGAGTTTGTAATCAAACATCAAAAACGAAATTAT
>PEYT01000032.1 GCA_002774285.1 candidate division WWE3 bacterium CG08_land_8_20_14_0_20_40_13
ACTTTTTAGGGAAAACGCGGATGCTAGAGCATACTATCAAAATAAGTTTTCTTTTGTTCTTATTGACGAGTATCAGGATACTAATCACGCGCAATATGTTTTTTGCAAACTAATCACAAATCCCATGGGAAATATTTGCGTGGTTGGGGATGTTTCCCAAAGCATTTACTCCTTCCGCGGGGCCAATTTTAGAAATGTGCTATCTTTTGAGAAAGATTTTCCGACGGCCAAGATATTCCATCTTGGAAAAAATTACCGCTCCACAAAAACCATCGTTAAAGCCTCCAAAAAATTAATCGAGAATAATCAGAGCCATATAAAAATAGATCTGGATACCGATAACAATGACGGCGATAAAATTTATCTTTTTGAGGCGGGTAACGAGGAAGACGAAGCCCGTTTTATTTCGGATACCGTAAAAGAAAAGTTGGTAAAGGGTGCCGGATACTCCGACTTTGCTGTTTTATACCGAACCAACGCGCAATCCCGCAGTATCGAGGAGGAATTGATTAAAGAGGGGATTCCGTACAGGCTTGTAGGCGGGGTGCGATTTTACGACCGCAAAGAAATAAAAGATGCCGTTTCGTATTTAAGAATTCTCCACAATCCAAAAGATATGGTGTCGTGGGAACGGATAATAAATGTTCCTCCAAGAAAAATTGGCGAAAAAGCTTTGGAGACTCTTAAAGAAAAAAAGTTTGATGTTAGCTACATCGCTAAAAACACTACATTTCCCGTAACGGAAATGATGGACGAAGCCAAAAAACTAAAGCCCGTAGATCTACTTGATTTTGTTTTGGAAAAATCCGGCTATTTAAAGTATTTGGATGACGGAACGGAGGAAGGGGAATACAGAATCGAAAACCTGAAAGAATTACGATCCGTTGCTCTAAAGTTTGAATCGTTGCAGGATTTTTTGGAGAATGTATCTTTAGTTAATCCTCAGGACACAGCAACCAACGGCCAAAAAAAACTAGCCGAAAACAATGTTGACGCAGTAAACTTGATGACACTGCATCAGGCCAAGGGCCTAGAATTTAAATCGGTGTTTTTGGTGGGATTGGAGGAGGGACTTTTCCCCCATGCAAGATCTTTGGAATCGGAAGGGGATATCGAAGAGGAGCGCCGTCTTTGTTATGTGGGAATGACCCGGGCCAAAGAATTTTTATATCTAACTTACGCAAAGCGCAGGTTATATTTTGGCACAACAAGTTATGGAGTAAAGTCACGGTTTGTAGAAGAAATCCCCGAGGATTTAATTTTTTCCGACATTTCAACTTCTCTCCCAAATCCAGCTCTACCTCGCCACTTTAAAAGAAGTGTGGATGAATTCTTAAATTTTCTGGAAGAAGAACGGTCAAAATTTTAAACTCCCAGTCCTGTGGTATGGACTACGGGACAAATTTAGGTACGCTATAATGGCAACTACAACATGACTTTCCCGGAATTTATCTCATCTGTTTTTTTTACAATAAACTCGTTTGTCTTCTTTCAAAAAGCTCCGGAGGTACTTGGGGCAAAGACTTTGTTTGTTACCGCGGAAAATCCAAAAACCTCCTCCTCCTTTACCCAAAAAGAAGAAGCGGAAGAAGAACCAATACCTTACCCCGTAAAAGAAAAAGAAGATCCCGATTTAGAAACTGGAAAAACGGAGATGCTAAGGAAGGGTGTTGATGGGAAAATTATTAAAAAATATCTAGTTACCTTTTGGCAGGGAGGAGAAGCCGGCAAAACGCTTATTAAAGCTACAAGAGAAGAACCAATTCCGGAAGTTGTTTCTGTTGGCACAAAAGTGGTGTGGAAGGAAATTGATACCCCCGAGGGCACGCGGAAATATTGGAAGAGCATTCCCCATGTGTGGGCCACAAGTTATGATAAAAGTTGTGAAGGGTGCGACGAGTGGACAGCGCTTGGAACAAGGCTTGATATGGGAACCTGTGCAGTAGATCCTAAAGTTATCAAAATATGGACTGAAATATTTGTGCCCGGATACGGCCTATGCCACGCTTTGGATGTTGGCGGCGCTATAAAAGGCGGTAAGATTGATGTAGGGTTTTACGATCTTCACGCCCAATCGGCAGAAGTAGGGTGGAAAGGATCACACTTTACGGATATTTACCTTTTAGACCAACCGCCGAAGTAAAAATATGGTAGAATTAGTTAAAATTATGAACTTCTACCTAACCACCCCCATTTACTATTCAAACGATGCCCCTCATCTGGGTCATCTTTCGACAACAATTTTTGCGGATATTATCGTCCGTTATCATAGATTAATTGGCGATAACACCCTATTTTTAACCGGGGTTGACGAACACGGAGAAAAAATTGCGCTGACAGCAGAAAAAGCGGGTAAGGATCCACAAACATTTGTAGATGAAATGGCAATCCGTTGGCAAAAATATTGGAAATCTCTAAATGTCCAAAATGATATTTTTATGCGGACTTCCGATCCCCGTCACAAAAAAATTGCCCAAGAACTTTTGGTAAAAATAAAAGAAAAAGGAGACATCTATCAAGGTGTTTATAAAGGAATGTATTGTACAGGTTGCGAAGAATTTAAATCCGAAAGAGAACTTGTAAATGGAACTTGCCCCGAGCATCGTCCCGATCAAATTTCATACCGTGAAGAAACCAACTACTTTTTTAAACTTTCCAAATACACGCCCCTTGTAAAAAAAATGTTGGAAGATGGTCAAATTGATTTAATTCCTGCAGGAAAAAAGAAGGAAATTCTCTCTCGCCTTAACGATGACATTACAGATCTTTCCGTTTCTCGCGAGAAAGTCTCGTGGGGAATAACACTGCCTTGGGACAAATCGCAAACAATTTATGTGTGGGTGGAGGCGTTAATGAATTACTATTCCGCAACAAAAATTTATGATAAAGAAAGCTTTTGGCCAGCAAGTGTCCACTTTCTTGGCAAAGGAAACAACTGGTTTCATTCCGTTATCTGGCCCGCGCTTTTATTGTCCTGCGAGCTACCTTTGCCCAAACGGATCTTTGTTCACGGCTACTACAATGTGGAAGGCGTTAAGATGAGTAAATCCTTGGGTAATGTTATATCCCCGGACGATCTTGTAGGAAAGTTTGGGGTTGATGGCACGCGTTATCTTATGTGTGCCAGCGAACCCTATTTTGAGGACTTTAGCGTTAGCAAAAAATGGTTTGACGAGGTTTATAATAACGATCTTGCCAATGGTCTTGGAAACCTAGTTTCCCGCGTTTCTAAAATGGCATCAGAACTGAATATCTCTCATAAAAGCGATAATGACTTTAACGCTGTTTTAGAAAAGTATCTGGATATAAAAAAGGGTTTCGAAGAATATAACTTACTAAGCGTTGTTGAAAAAGTTAGAGAACTGATAACCGCGACAAATGAAAAATTAAATAAAGATGAGCCATGGAAATTAAAGGGGAAAGAAAAAGAAAAATCGTTAAAACAAGCTATAGATAAAATATTAGAAATATCTTTAATTCTGACGCCCGTAATGCCAGCCACTGCTAAAAATATTATGGATGCTTTTTGCAGGGAAAAAATAACAGCTACAAAGCCCCTTTTTGTGCGACTTGTTAGTTAATTGGTCGCGGGTCCCCGGGCTCGCACCGAGGTTAAGCGGGATTATGAGCCCCGCGAGATACTGCACCTCCCACCCGCAATATTTCGCTAGTATACCATAAATCCCCGCATAAAGCGAGGACAAGAATTTGCTCAGATAAGTCTAAAAGGTGCTAAAATACGGGCATGAAGCATGCTTTTACTGGAAAAGGCGACAGAGGAAAAAGTACTGTTTCTGGATGTGAAATTGACAAAAACAGTCCTATTACTTCTTGTCTTGGCAATCTTGACGAGCTTGTCAGCCTTCTTGGATTTTTTCGCGCCTCCCTGAAAGATAAAAGCATTAAGGAAACTATCCTTACAATTCAAAATGATATTTTTACTATTCAGGCAAATGTTGCTTTTTTAATATACAAGGGAAAGAAACCTCCTAAATTCGGTCCGGGGAGAATAAGGGGTCTTGAAAATCTAATTGCATTAATGTCTAAAAATATTCCCGAGGTGAAATCGTTTGTCATCCCCGGAGCCACCGTGGAATCGGCACTTGGAGATCTGTGCCGAGCTGTAGCCAGAAACACTGAAAGAAATTTGGTCGCGCTGGCAAAAGAGGGGTGGTTAAGAAAAGATATTCTACCCTATGCCAACAGACTTTCCAGTTTTCTCTTTATCCTATCGCGATATCTTGCGGCAAAATCCAAGATTACGGAAGAGCACCCAAGGTATTAACACCTCGAATACTGACAGGAAAAACACTTTATGCACCCTTCTGTTTCAACAAGGGTCATATTTCCACATGAAGGACAAACCGAGGCGTTTTTAAAAACCCCCACAGGCCGCTCCGCATCAACCAAATCTTCCTTGTGAGCCTCTATAAGATTCTCCGCGTGCTCTTCCATTTTTGATGTTAGCTCCATCTCCCTTGCTAAAACCTTGGCTATGGCGTCTGGAACACTGGTTACTCGATGAATCCCAAAACCGATGCTTTGCGATCCGCCTATCCCTTGCAACTGATCGGATATTTCCTCTAAAGCTTTATCTGGATTCTTAGTACTTCGTAACCAACCACTAATCAACCTTCCTAAAGCCTCCGCTAGTGCCGCCGTGTCGCTTCCCGCCTTCCCAACATTAATAAATACTTCAAATGGTTTCTTTGATGTCTCGCTATTACGGTTTACCGTGATAAACGCTTTACCAAAAGGGGTAAGGATTTCGTGGGTTCTACCAACAACAACCGCGGGACGCGGCCTTTTAATATCTTCTTCGACACTTATGGGAAGTTCTTCCTGTTTATTCTTTTTGTCTGTAGTTTCTTTAGTTTCCAGCACCACCTCGTTGCGGGATCCTGTTACATAAACTGTTAATCCCTTGCAACCTAGGCGCCATGCGGTTATATAAGCTTTCTTAACATCTTCTTCCGTCGCCCCCTCCGGAAAGTTACAGGTTTTAGAAATTGAATTATCAACAAATTTTTGGATTGTAGCCTGCAACAAAACATGCTCTTCTGCCGAGATGTCTTGGGAAACTACAAAAATATCCTTAAGTCTTTCTGGAATATTAGTAACATGTTGTATTGTCCCTTTATTTAAAGCCTCTTGAATGATCGCTTCTTTTTGCTCTTCGGGTATCCCAGAATCATCCAAGGCTCTTTTAAATGAAGGACTTACATAGGCAAGACGAAGATTTTCCTGACCTCCCGCCGACTGATAAACATTCCTAAAATAGGCTAAAGCAAAAACCGGTTCGCACCCATACCCTTCAACATCAAAAACTGTGGAGGTAATTCCTGTAGGCGCTACGGTTAATTGCGTGGAATTGCGGATTCCACAGGACTTAAGATCCAAACTAATTTGTTCCCAATCAAGATTCGGTCTTTCAAAATCCAATTGATGTTCTTTTAAAGAGGTTGGGATTTTCCATTTTAGATTCTTTGGGTCATAAATACTCCCTTTTATTCCGGGAAATGCCCCCTTCTCTACGGCGAGAGAAATACTAGTTTTCATGGAATAGAACCTAATAAATTCTGTTATTTGCGAGGTAAAATCCAAGCTTTTCTCGCTTCCGTAACGGATTCCCATTTTATACATGGCATCGGCAAGTCCCATAAATCCAAGCCCAATTCTTCTATTTTTGTGGGCGGCTTCTTTTAATTCGGGAACCTCGCTTATATACGCATTTTTTGAGACCACATCGTCCAAAAACCTTGTCCCAAGAACAACGGATTCTCTAAGGGCTTCCCAATCTATACGTCCGTCATCCGAAACAGCGACACTTAGATTAATATGCCCTAAACAACAATTTTCGTAAGGTCCAAGCCACTGCTCACCACAAGGATTTGTGGCTTCCAAAACATACTGATGGGGGACAGGGTTGTCACGGTTAGCCCTATCCAAAAATAGCATTCCCGGCTCACCGTTATGGTGGGAATATTTAATAATCTCGTCAAAAAGTTCTCGGGCGTTAATTGTTTTTGCTACCGCCCCACTATGAGGGTTAATTAAATTAAGGGGTCTATCTTCCTCAACCGCCTTCATAAAATCATCTGATATGCCTACTGAAATATTAAAGTTTGAGATACGCCCCTCTTTGGCTTTGCAAGAGATAAATTCAAAAATATCCGGATGGTCTACTCTTAAAACTGCCATATTGGCGCCCCTCCGCGTTCCTCCCTGCGCAATCCTTCCAAAGGCAGCGTCGTATATCTCCATAAAACTAACAGGACCGCTGGCTACCCCATTTGAAGATTTGACGATGTCCCCTTTTGGTCTTAGTCTGGAAAATGAGAATCCAACACCACCTCCCGACTGCTGAATTAGGGCGGCATCCCGCAATGTATTAAAGATCCCCGCATTATCCCTCCCCATATCATCTTCTATAGGGAGAACAAAACACGCGGCCAATTGTCCAAGTTTTGTTTTGGACCCAGACCAAGTCGGGGTATTGGGAATAAACCTTTTTGAGGCCATCAGATTATAGAAAAGCTTGGCGTAATGATTCTTTAGGCTTGGGGACTTCTCCGCATCTGCGACATAACTCGCTACTCTCCAAAAAGCCTCTTCTAAAGTTTCTTTTGGCTTCCCATCCTCGCCTTTTAGGGCGTAACGCCGCATAAAAATATCTAGGGCGTTTCCTTTTATATCTATCTCCTTAACTTCTTTAACCATTAAAAATTTGGGTAAAGACTTTCTCATATAGTAGAAGATTTCGATCCTTCCAGCTTTTGGATTTCCCGTTTAAAGCTGTCAAGATCGTCAAAACCAATAAAAACACTGGCAAATCTTAAATATCCAACGCTATCCAAATCTTTTAGCTTTTTTAAGACCATCCGCCCTATTTCTCCGGTTGAAATCTCTTGAGACTCTCCATTTAATATCTTAAGTTCAATTTCTTCAACAACATCTTCTATCTGTCCATCGGTCAGTCTTTTTTGGACCGAAATTGCTATACCTCTGCGCAATTTCTCGCGGTCGTAAGGCTGTATGGACCCATCCTTCTTTCTGACTTTAATATCAATCGCCTCTACTCTTTCGTAAGTGGTAAACCGCTTTTGGCATTTTAAACATTCCCTACGCCTTCGGCTTGACGGACCTTCTTCGATATCTCTTTTATCAACAACTTTTGTTTCGTGATATTTGCAATAAGGACAACGCATTATGAAATTTTTAATTAAAATTCCACCGGTATGGTGGTGGGATCTATTTACCCACAACAGGTTGTAGCGTGTCAAGAGGAATTTAGAGAAGGGCTTCAAATTCTTCGCGCTCAAGGGTTTCTTTTTTAAGAAGTTCTTCCACAACCTTGTCTAGCGTAGAGCGCTTTTTTACAATAATTTCTTTAGCTTTTTTTAAAGATTGGGTGATGATTTTGGAAACCTCTTCGTCAATTTTCTCTGCCACAGCATCGCTATAACCTGTGGGCTTTCCAAGTTGCCTAGCAAGCCAAATTCTATCGTCGGACGACTCAAAATTTATCGGTCCTAGTGGACTCATACCGAATTCCGTTACCATTCTTTTGGCTATTTCCGTAGCCCTTTCGATATCATTTGCCGCTCCGATAGTTTCTTCCTTAAAAACAATTTCTTCGGCTGCGCGACCGCCAAGGGCCATAGTAATAAAATCCAAAAGACGCGTTTTCGTTTCGTTTCCTCTTTCTATTTTTTGCGAAATTTCCGTATGCCCCAAGGTCATGGTGCGGGCGACAATAGAAACCCGCTCCACAGGATCCATTCCAGAAAGTTGTGAGGCAACCATAGCATGACCTGCCTCATGATAGGCGGTCATCTTTTTTTCCTCATCGTTTTGCAACCTTCTTCGCTCGGGTCCCAATTTGACCTTTGTGGAAGCGTCGCGCAGATCTGTTTTTTCGATCTTTTCTTTATTATAACGCGCCGCCAGTATTGCCGCCTCGTTAAGCATGTTTTCGATATCTGCTCCAGAAAATCCAACTGTTTGTTTTGCGATATCTTCCGCTACAACATCTTTCGCGAAAGGTTTCCCCCGCATGTGAATTTTAAAAATCTCCGCGCGCTCCGCAACATCGGGCAAAGTCAGATATATCTTACGGTCAAACCTTCCGGGCCGAACAAGCGCTGGATCCAACATATCCGGGCGATTAGTCGCCGCCAATACTACAACAGTAGTGCGAGGATCAAAACCGTCCATCTCGACAAGAATTTGATTTAAGGTTTGTTCGCGCTCGTCATGACCACCACCAAGACCCATACCGCGCTGACGACCGATTGCGTCGATTTCATCAATAAAAATTACCGACGGTTGCGTAGTTTTTGCCATACCAAATAAGTCACGGACGCGCGCCGAACCAACACCTACCAACATTTCCATAAACTCGCTTCCGGCAACAGAATAAAAAGAAGTTTCGGCTTCTCCGGCCAAAGCTCTTGCCATAAGTGTCTTTCCAACACCGGCGGGCCCGATCAAAAGAACTCCTTTTGGAATCCGCGCCCCCAGCTTGCGGTATTTTTCGGGATTTTTAAGGAAATCTACAATCTCCGTTAGCTCTTTTTTGACCTCATCTCCTCCGGCCACATCTTTAAATGTAATTCCGTTTGTGGCTTTGGGATCTTTGCTAAAAAGCTTGGCACGCGTTTTACCAAGGTTAAAAATATCGCCTGCCGCCACTCTGGATTGCCTAAATATCATATAAAAAAAGAGGATGGAGATAGCAATCGGCGCCACATTGGCAATAAAATTAGTCCAATCAAATCTCACTTTAAACTCCACGCCGTTTGCGATTTTTGTTGGATCAATTCCGTTATCGTTTAAGGTTTTTATAAAATCGCTCCCAGCTTCTTTTTTGGATTCAATTATTTTGCCGTCTTTTAGTGTGGCTTGAACTTTATCTCCTTCAACAACCACTTTTACCGCTTCGCCGTTTTTAATTTGATTTAAAGAGTCGGAGATAGGCCTTTGCTCCACATTATTTTGCGATGGCGGTTTGATTAAGGGGTAAAGCGAAAGCCACAAGATAAAAAGAATAAATAAAATCTTAAAGACATTGATCCCGTTCTGGGGTTTCTTAACTGTCATTAGGGGAGATTTAATTGTTTTTTTCTTAAATAATGCAAACTTCACGGATCAAATCGGGTTCCACCCTAAAAAGGGTGGAACCCGTAACAAATTACATTTTTGGACCAAGTTTCTAGCTTCGTTATTCTACCACCTGCTTCTTGACAAACAAAGGGGGGGCATCTGTCTTTATAACTGCTCGGAGTGCTTAGGTCAGTTTGGATCCTACCCGTGTGTGGACCCCGAATTGCTCGGTTGCGCTCCAGAGACATTGGCAACGGCAGATACGGACCTCTTTGAACTCTCGGGTGACGGAGATTTTCGGCGAAGTAGGATAATTCCCCTCAAGGCAGAGATATCTAATTTTGCCCTTAGAGCTACAAGAGATCCCCAGCTACACTATGCTTAAATCGAGAAATGTCCGAAAGAACGGGGTTGGGAGAAAACATACAACAGGGCGCGCCTGCATGTTTTTTCCTGACCCCAGTATTTTTCCCTTTGATCATGAATCGGGTTCCACCCGAATCGGGTGGAACCCGAATCCATCCTCTCACCACATCAATTTCCCCTCTTGCAATTTTCCCCCTTTTCCTATATACTATAGAACAGGCGGTTTTCCGTTTACCCAGTTTAGTTTTTCGACCACACAAAAAACCTTCCTTTTTGTCGAAAGGAGACAAAAATGACCCCCCTATCAGATTTCTACGGTAGCTCGGCCCCCTGCCGAAGTTTAAAAAAACCTCGCCGAGCGAACCCCCCGATCGGGCATCCAGAAACAGAGGAGGAGACAGAAGCTCGTCGAAAAAAAAACGCGAGGCTGGAAATTCGAGATAGGCAGCTTCGCCAGTAGATCAAAAAAAGGTAAACGGGAAAGGGATTAGTTGGATAGATTAAAGGTGTTGAAGAAAGTACGCATTCTACAACACTAAAATCTGTTCTCTAGTCCCCCTTCTTAAGCTCATTTCTAATGAGATAATCTAATGGAATGAAGTGAATTTAAGAGGGAAAATCTTCCACTTCCGTCGCGTCAA
>PEYT01000011.1 GCA_002774285.1 candidate division WWE3 bacterium CG08_land_8_20_14_0_20_40_13
TAATAATATAAAAGCATGTTAGCGCGATCCGCTTTTGCATACACCATAAGCAACCCTTCAAAATTTGGAACTGTAGGTGATGTTATCTCCAGTGTTATTCCTAACATTTATTATGTTGCTGGTCTGATTTTCTTTTTTCTTCTAGTTTTTGGAGGGGTGTCTTATATGATGGCCGGTGGTGACGATAAAGCTATCGGAAAGGCAAAAAATACAATAACCGCGGCGGTAATTGGTTTAGCTATAGTTTTACTTTCTGGTTTTGTGGTCAGAGTATTAGAAACGGTTTTTGGCGTTGCAATTTTTGGATAATCTTATGTCATTAAAGTTTTGCATCCTATTTATCCTACCCGTTCCCGTTGTCTTAATTTTTTTATTTGGGAGAGATATTGCTCACGCGTATTGCTTGGAAGATGCTTGTAAGGCGGATATCAACTTTACCAAAGCCGATTATTGGTGCGATATCAATGTTGGTGCGTGTAAACAATATCGATGTGTTACCGGTAATGATGCCGAATGTCAAGGGACACTCAGGACTGGTTGGAACCTTGGACCGGGTTTTGTATGTAACCCGACGACAAAATGGTGTGAGCGACCTTTAGGTAACACCGTGATCGCTGGAAACAAAGCTGGAGGTGGTTATGTACTTTCTGGAACCGGTCTAGGGTTGTTAATAAACAACACAATCCTTGCCATTGGAGCGGTGTCGGGATTGATATTTTTAGCCATGCTTATCCTTGGGGGAATTGCCTACATGACCTCGCAGGGAGATGAAAAAATGCTAAACCGCGCTAAACAACAAATTACCGCGGGGCTGATTGGGCTCCTTATTATATTTATGAGCTGGTGGGCGGTAAAAATTATCGGATTTGTTTTTGGAATAGATTTATTGGTGCCTAAATTTACCGGACCTTAGTATGAAATTTGCCGCAAACTTTAATGTTGACCCTATCGGTGGTGTTTTAAGAGGGTCACAAGGTGTAGAAAGTGCCGCTAATACCGCAACGAACATCGATAAATTTGTTGATACGATAAGTGTTGTGCTTTTTGCTGTTGGGGTGGTCTCGGGCTTGATTCTTTTGGGAATGCTTATAACAGGGGGTATTATGTACATGTCCTCGCAAGGAGACGAAAAGCAATTAAACCGCGCCAAAAAACAAATCACCGATGCGCTGGTTGGATTTGTTATCGTTATTATGAGTTGGTGGGCAATTAGAATTCTTGAGAAAATATTTGGAATAGATTTACTAATCCCTAAATTTTTTGGCATATGATTTTAGCTCTATTAAGTCAACTGAATCCGGGAGGGAAGGGGGTTGAAGGTCCTTTAGCCAATCAAAAAATAGGGTCCTCCACGTCCGGTTTTGGAGAGACAGTAAACGCTTTAATTTCCGCCGCTTTTGTTATTGGAGGTTTGGCGTTTGTAGTAGTTTTTATTATGGGAGCTTTTTCGTACATCACCTCTGCGGGCGACGAAAAGATGTTGGAAAAAGCGCGCAATAGTATGTGGGATGGTGTGGTGGGCTTTGTAATTTTGGCGGTTACATTTTTGGTGGTTGATATTATTTCCAACATTTTTGGGTTCCCGATTTTAGGCCTAACTTTTGTTGGGTTATAAATATGACTTTATTTGCGGTTGCTAATTTTGGAAATTTAAATCCTTTGGGAGCCTTTTCTACGGCAGGTCAGACCGGATCTTTTGTTTCGGCGGTAATTGGTTTGATAACTATTCTTTCGGGCCTGTATTTTTTGCTTCAGCTGGCAATTGCAGGAATGTCTTACGCCGCAAGCGGTGGGGACGAAAAGGGGCTAGCCAAGGCTCGGCGTGCTATGAGTAGCTCCCTTTTGGGATTTGTTATTGTTGTCGCGTCCTATTTTGTGGTGGGATATGTGGCGACAAGGCTGGGATTTTCTACCATCTTTAGTCCCACAATTAGCGGAAGCTCGAACATAGGTTGTATAAAAGTTACATATACATTACCTGCAACCCATCCCGCCTTTGACTATATAGCGGAGCTTAGGGTAAATGGTGGTGTTATATCCCAATCAAATGGCAATTTACAGCCCGGGAAAAGTATAACCTTGAACGGGTCCTTTGCCAAAAGTGTTTACACGGGTACAGATCCGATCCGGTTTGAGGTGATAGAAATGCCCTCGCGTAACCTACACATTGCAAGAAACTCTTCTGTTGGTTCCGTACCGGTCGGGTCTTGTTTAAATTTATAAATATGTTACAGCAAACCTTAAAACTTTTTGCCTTGGATCTTGGATCCGTCGGAAATCCCACAATCCCAAGCGCGGTGTCGGGGACAGAGCCGACTGTTAAAATTGAAAGCATGATAAGCGCCATTTTGGGAACCATAACCATTGTGGCTAGCGTGGCTCTTTTAATAATGTTTGCCATGGGGGGAATTGAATATATCACAGCGGGAGGTGACGAAAAGCAGACCGCTTCGGCAAAAAGGACTACCACAAGCGCGGTTTTGGGGCTTATAGTTGTCGTTGCCAGCATGACCATTGCGACTATTGTGTTAAAAATATTTGGAATAGACATTAAGGCCCTGCCTTGGTACGGAGTGTAAATATGAAACTTTTAGCCACCATCACAAACCCCGCTCTGCCATCTGGAAGCTCTGTGCAAACAGCGGTCGGTTTTGCCACTTATGTTTCTATCGCTCTTAAAACCATGTACATTATCGGAGGAATCGCTATGACAATTTTGTTTGTCTATGGCGGTTTGGAGTATATTACAAGCGCAGGAGACGATAAGGGGCTTACAAAAGCCAAAAAAATTATGACCGATGCCGTAGTTGGCATAATAATTTTGGCATCCAGTATTCCAATCGCGAAAATTTTGGAGAGTGTGTTTGGTCTTAATATCTTTGGGGTGATTTCGTTTCCTTCGTTTTAAGTTTATTAAACTATGCAATCTCTTTTAGATCTTGTAAATATCGCTTATGCCGCCGTACCAGCGGGAACTGTTGATGTTTCCTCGTGGCGCCCCGAAAACTTTAGAGGGATTATCAACATAGCAGTCTCCGCTCTTTTTATAATAGGGGGAATAGCGTTTGTTATATTATTTTTAATCGGCGCTGTCCGTTATATTACAAGCGGCGGGGATGTTAAGGCGGTGGACGCCGCAAAAAAGAATATTACCGCGGCAATAGTGGGGGTTGTCATTATGGCGGGAACTTATTCCGTAGTGTGGTTTTTAAACCGCGCTCTTGGCGCTCCAACTTTTGGTGGAGTGGTTTCGTGGGATTCTTCTGGTGGTCCGGCGCCAAGCTCTGGTGTGCAGTTTCGTGGAGACTATGCTCTCTGTTCGGCTGATATTATGACTTACGAACCAGCGTGCTCTGGTACTTCTTCTGCAAAATGCTGTTCGGGAAAGGGCACCCAAGATTGTATAAATATGAGGGCGGTTAAGGACCACGCACCGGTCAGGGAATGCGATACATCTGTGAGTGCTTGCAACTTGGTATACCCTAATAGGGGGCCTATTAATTGGGATGACTGGACGAAGTGGGTTGAGGAATCTGCTTCAAACAGAACAACAGCCGACAATCTCTGTATCAATTGCAACATTTGTGGAAAGTAGTTGACCAATGGTGTTTTTGCTATAATAATGGATATAATTAAAGCAGGGAGGTGAGAAGGTATTATGGCTACAAATAAAATTGCAAAAGTCGCATCTGTTGTAGGAGGCCTTTTCGCAGTCTTGTCACAAAGATTGGCTTTGGCACAAGGTGTAAATCTTTCGATAAATACAGATTCATTTCCTACAAATTCACAAAGAAGCGTAGGAAATCTTTTGACATTCTTTATCAAGTTGCTTTTTGCCGTGGGTGGAATTTTGATGCTGATTTACTTGATATTAGGAGGTATCCGCTACATTACTTCAGGCGGAGATAAGATTCAGGCGCAGGCGGCGCGGGATATGATTACGCACGCGTTGATTGGAATTATCATTATCGCCTCGTCCTATGCTATCGCTATATTGCTTAAGACTTTGTTTGGAATTGATGTATTTAGTGCCAGTTTGTCTATTCCAACCGACCAATACAGAATAAGCCCGAATAGTGCGGTTTGAGAACAAAAAAGCCCCATATAGTATGGGGCTTTTTGTGTTCCCGTATCTAGAATGAAATCGGGTGGAACCCTTTAGGGTTCCACCCGAATGATTTTGATATTAGGGTTTCAGCCAGTACAAAAGTCCGGTTTCTTTAAAGGAGTCAAAAAGGTTCATTAGCATCCAAACAATAAAACCCGCGCCAATTACTCCAAAAACAAATTGCATTATGGGTACGATGTAGCGGATGCGTATTACAATAATCTTTAACAGAAGTTCTAATGAGAAGAGTCTTATACCGATAAGAGGAATTGTCATGGTTAGGGTTCAGAATTCCCGCCTCCGCCAAGGCTTCGGCGGGCAAGCAGAACTAAAAAACGAAAACGCGAAAATCAGGTGCAGGTTCCAGGAATGTCAAATTTAATAAGACTCGAAACACGGAAAATAATCAAATTTAGACCGTTAAGCAAAGCGTAGGCGGCGACGGCAAGGACAAGACCAATAATTCCATAGGTAATAGTTTGGCGGGCGCTGGTTAGCGCTTTATCGTCCGCTCCCGAGGCCATGTATTTGACCCCGCCTATAATTATTCCAAAAAAGCTGGCAATACCAACTCCCCACATCGCGGTAGATAGCGCCTTTTCGTATACAGTTTCTAGCGCCTGAAGACAGGCGGGAGCAGGGTTAGTTCCTGCGTCGCTTGGGATAAATCTTGTTTGTGCCCACGCTTCCTTAACGATAGAAAAAGTAAGTATCATGTTATTATTCTATCATTAGGTTTAATGGAGTTTAAATAGGAAGATCATGAAATAGGGGCACTGCCCCTTTTGGGGCAGTGCCCCAATCAGATTTTCTGAATTATTCATGTCTGAACTTGAAGCATACATCTTTGACCGGTGTCTTAACTATCTAAGTTTTCGCGCAAGGTCCGTGAAAGAAATTGTAGATTATATAAAAAATATCCTCCGCAAAAGGAGTGTCGCTGATGAATTTAAGGCGGAGCTAATAGAGTCAATTACCGGTCGTTTAAACAATTTAAATCTGTTGGACGATGTGGCTTTTGCCAAAATGGTGGTAAGCCAAAGAACAAACGCCAAAAATCCTAAAGGACCGCTAGCGATTAAAGCCGAGCTTTTTAAAAAAGGTATTTCCCGCGATATCGTCAGTTCTTTAACATTCCAAACACCCTTAACCTCCCAAACACTCCAAAAAATTGCATTGGATAAACTTGCCTCTTATCAAAAGAAAGATCAAAAATCCGGGCGGCAAAAGACCCTGCGCTATCTTGTTGGGCGCGGATTTTCCTTTGAAAGCGTGATAGCGGCAATTGACAGTGTTGCATCCAAAAAGTACAATAGCGGCAAGGATTTCGATTAATCACAAAAGTATGTATATAAAATATGAAACCCAAAATTTTGTTGTATCTCTCCCCGCTTTCGGCCTTATTTTCGGTATTCTCTAGGAAAGATAAAAAAACTCCGGTTCCAAGTCTCGTAAAAGAAGTATCCCCACTACCGCAACCTATGGCGGTCCCAGATTTAATCCAAGAAGCAAAATCCCAAGCTAGGGAAATGATATTAGATGCCAAAAACGAAGCTTTGGAAATTAAACGGATGGCGGAAGATGAGGCAAGGCATGTTAAGGAAGAAAGCTTTGAAGTGGAAAAAAGATTGGAAGCGCAAAAGGCCCAGCTTTTACAAAGGGACGAGGAGCTAACAAAAAAGAATGTGGAGGTAGCCGAGATAAAAGACAAGTACTCCCAAAAACTAGTGGAGGTGGAGGATATTAAAAAGAAGCAGGTAGAAAAACTGGAAAGAGCTGCCGGAATGACCAGAAAGGAAGCCGAAAAAGTAATCTTGGATTATACAGAAGGCAAGCTTGCAAAAGAAATTGGAAAAATGATAAAGGTAGCGGAAGACGAGGCGCAAGATAAAGCGGAGGCCCGAGCCAAGGAAATTTTAGTAGACGCAATGCAAAAGGGATATTCCGATTATATTGCGGAATATACCGTGTCACGGATTAAACTTCCTGACGACGAAATGAAGGGCAGAATTATTGGCAAGGAGGGAAGAAATATCAAGACATTTGAAGATATGACAGGAGTAAATTTGGATTTAGACGAAACTCCGCAGGAAGTAAGAATCTCGTGTTTTGATTCCGTAAGAAGAGAAATTGCCCGGGTCTCTTTAGAAAGGCTTATTGCCGATGGGCGTATTCAGCCCGCCAAAATTGAGGAAATAGTTATAAGAACAAAAGAAGAAATTGATAAGATAATGTACCACGCCGGAGAAGACCTTTGCCACAGAGCGGGGGTTTACAACATGCCAAAAGAAATAATCGCCCTTTTGGGAAAGTTTAAATACCGCTATTCCTATGGGCAAAATATGATTGAGCATACTCTGGAGGAGGTTAAAATAGGAACCGCTTTGGCAAACGAACTTAAAGCCGATGTTTACACCACCAAACTTGCCTGTTTATTACACGACATTGGAAAAGCTATCTCGGAAGAGGAGGAAGGAACACATATTGAATTGGGAGTAAAGATATTAAAGAAAAACCAGATTCCGGAAATTGTCATTAAAGCGGTTTCTGAACACCACGGGGACAAGTTTTCCAGCCTAGAATCGGCGATACTGCACATTGCGGATAGCATTTCAGGAGCAAGGCCGGGAGCGCGCTATGTAGATTACGATTCTTATGTTGCGAGAATGAGGGGATTAGAAGATACCGCCCTTACTTTTTCCGGAGTGGAAAAAGCTTATGCTCTTTCGGCTGGTCGCGAGATAAGAGTTATCGTTAAGCCGGAGGAGATGTCGGACGAGGAGTCCCGCAAGCTGGCCTTTGATATTGCGCAGAAAATTGAGAAAGAACATACTTACCCGGGAACGGTCAAGGTGACTGTGATAAGGGATTACAGGGTGTCCGAAGTAGCAAAGTAAAATGAAAATATTGTTCATTGGTGATATTGTAGGTAGTTTAGGGCGTAGAACCGCCCAAAGGGTATTGACTACCCTTAAAAAACGCGATAACATCGCGTTAGTTGTGGCAAATGCCGATAATTTGGCTCACGGACGCGGCGCAACGGGATCTACTATAAAAGAATGCTTGGATTTTGGAATTGATGTTTTTACCGGAGGCGATCATTTGTTTCACATTAAGGGATTTCAAGATGAAATATCTAGTCTACCAATTGCGAGACCCGCAAATTTTTATGCAGGGACTCCGGGACAAGGATACTTTGTGGCAAAAGCCTTGGGGTATCCTTTTTGTATTATTAGCCTAATTGGCCAAACTTTTGGTGGGGAGAATGTTGAGAATTCCTTTTACGCTGTAAGTCGGGTTTTGACGGAGATAAAAAGGAAAAAGGTTAAGATGATTTTGGTGGATATTCATGGCGACCTGACTAGTGAAAAGAATGCCTTGGGGTATTTTTTGGATGGCAAAGTAAGCGCGGTGGTGGGAACGCATACCCACATTCCGACTTGCGACCAAAAGATTCTTGCGGGAGGTACCGCTTTTGTTACTGATGCAGGAATGGTGGGGGCGTACGACTCGGTACTTGGAGTAAAAAAGGAGATTATTGTGGAGCGGTTTTTAAGCTCCCTGCCTTCCAAATTTGAATGGGTGGAAGAAGGAAAAGCAGTATTTAATAGCGTTTTAATAGACATTAATGAGAATACTGGAAGGGCAAGAAGTATAGAAAGACGAGATTTTGTGGTGGGTTAAAACTCATTAAGAGTTTCTAAAGGAGGTGAAAAACATGACAAAAACAGAATTAGTAGACGCAGTAGCGCAAAGAGGCGGTATGACCAAAGCCGCGGCTGGAAGAGCAGTTGACGCAGTTGTAGAAGGTATTACAAAAGCCCTCTCCAAAGGCGAAAAAGTAACTGTTACCGGTTTCGGAACATTTGAAGTAAGACACCGCGCCGCAAGAATGGGAAGAAATCCGCAAACCGGAGCCACTCTTCACATTAATGCGACAAAGACACCGGCATTCAAGTCCGGAAAGGCTCTTAAAGAAGCTGTAAGATAAGAATAAAACTCCCACCCCCCGCCTTTGCGGGGGGTTTCTTTTTGGTACAATTACCACATGAAACCCAAAGTTGTTGTGATTGGTGGAGGTACTGGAACTTATAATGTACCTTCCGGCCTTAAAAATTACGATATTGATATATCCGCGGTTGTTAGCATGGCCGATTCTGGAGGCACTGCAAAGATTGAAAGAGATGAATTTGGAATGCTCCCAAATTCCGATATCTGGAAAGCTCTTTTGGCTCTTTCCAAAATGGATAACTCGGAAACTATTCGTCAACTTTTTTCCTATCGTTTTTATAAGGGGGTTGGAATTTCTGGAATAACATTTGGCAACTTCTTTCTTGCCGCCCTGACTGATATTTTGGGAAATCAAGTGGACGCCGTAAACTATGCCGCGAAAATTCTTAATTGTCAGGGTCGCGTTCTTCCTGTTTCTATGGGACAGACCCACCTTTTAGCAACTTATGAAGATGGGACAAAAGTTTTAGGAGAGCATTATATCGATGAACCTTTAAAAGATGGGAAAAAGAGAATTATTAAGCTCGAACTTATTCCGGAAGTACAGGTATTTCCATCAGCAAGAAAGGCTATTAAAGAGGCCGATATGGTAATTATCGGGCCCGGAGATCTTTTTACCAGTATCATTGCCAATCTTATAGCGGGTGGTGTTAAAGAAGCGATTGTGCAATCACAGGCGGTAAAAGTATATGTGACAAATCTTATTTCAAAATACGGTGAGACTTATAAATACACAGCTCGCGAACATGTTAATGAAATTGAGGATTATGTTGGGCGCAAGTTTTTAGATTTTGTTCTTGTAAACAAGGCCCCTCTTTCCAGCGAGGTGCTTAAAGAATATAAAAAGGAAAATGGGTTTCCTGTAAAAGATGATTTAAAAGATTGTCATTATAAGGTGGTTCGTGGGGATTTTTTGGCGGAAGGAAGAATATTAAGGGAAAAAGGAGACACACTAAAGCGTTCCTTGGTGCGTCACGATCCAGAAAAACTAGCTCAAACTTTAGTCTCTTTGCTGTAGTCAAATATGAAAAAATATTTTATAAAAACTTACGGTTGTCAGATGAATGAGCATGACAGCGAAACCATCTCTTGGACTTTGGAGAATTTGGGGTATGAATCAACATCTTTGTTAGAAGACGCCGATGTCTTTGTAATTAATTCCTGTTCCGTACGGCAGGCGGCGGAGGATAGCGTTTATGGCTTGGGGAAGAGAATCAAAAATCTTTCCAGAAAACCTTTTGTAATTCTTGCCGGCTGTTTTTCTGGATCGGCAAAGGGAGAAAGAGCCCGAATCACAGAGAAGTATATAAGGGACAAAGCCCCTTGGATTGATGCGATGCTTGCTCCTAGCGAGATAGTCAATCTTTCAAAAATCCTTCCTAACAACCCAAACATTTCTAAAATTTCCAACCCAGCTTTTAATGGCCTTAGCAAAAAACATGCTTACATTACAATCTCTACTGGTTGCGATAATTTTTGCTCATATTGTGTTGTTCCATACGCCAGAAAAGAGGAAGTTTCAAGACCAAAAGAGGAAATCATCAACGAAATTAAAAATCTTGTCAAAAAAGGTGTAAATGAGTTTACCCTTCTTGGACAAAATGTAAACAGCTGGGGGCTTTTAAAGGAGGAGAAGTTTACAATCCGTACGGGGTCAAGCAAAAAATTGCCTTTTGCAGGGCTTATAAGAGAAATATGCGATATCCCTGAGGTTAAAAAGGTGGGATTTTTATCGTCAAACCCTTTTGATTTTACCGAAGATTTAATTGACGCGGTGCGTCACCCGAAAGTTTTTAGATATTTGCATATCGCCTTGCAGTCGGGAGACGATGATGTTTTAAAAAAAATGAACCGCAGACATACCGCTAAAGAATACCTACACCTTATAAATAAAATAAGGAAATCCGTGCCGGATGTAAAAATTGGGACGGATCTTATCGTGGGATTTCCCGGAGAGACAGAAGCCCAATTTAAAAATACGGTTAATCTTTGCAAAAAAATTAAATTCGCAAAAGCCTATGTTGCCATGTATTCTCCCCGCCCGGGAACCACGGCATA
>PEYT01000023.1:0-63930 GCA_002774285.1 candidate division WWE3 bacterium CG08_land_8_20_14_0_20_40_13
GTTGTTTTAAGACCGACGGGGGAAGATATCCAATGGGATGACAAGTCACAATATGGAAAAATATCAAACCCCCCCTATCAAAACAAAGTCTTAAAAGCTCTAAAAAGCTCGTCTGCTATTATTGCCATAAGCCCAACAGTCAGAAAGAACATTTTGGATTTTACAGAGGGAGATTTAAAAAGCAAGATGGTAGACATTCCAAACGGAGTAGATTTAGATAAGTTCGGGAATGGGGAAATTAGGGAAATAGGAGGGATACGGGAAATAAGGCTATTAACTGTAGGAAGAAATGTACCTAAGAAGGACTATCCGACGATGATTAAGGCTTTATCTATTGTCAAAAAACAAATTCCCAATGTGGTACTTTACATTGTTGGTGGAAATCAAGAATCGCTTGTCCCATTAATTGCAGAACTTGGTATCTTAAACGAGGTCACGTTATTAGGTCAAGTTCCAAAGGAAGAAGGAGATTTTTCCCAATTTCCCTCCAAGGAGGTTATAGATCTGTATAGATCTTCCGATCTATTTGTTTTTAGTTCGCTTATCGAAGGCTGTCCCAATGTAATACTGGAAGCTATTGCTGCAGGTCTTCCAATAGTTGCGGCTAACAGTCAGGGAACTTGGGATTATGTGATAGATATGGAAACAGGGTTGCTTTTTAATCCCAGCGATCCCAAAGATATGGCGGATAAAATTGTCAAGTTACTTGCAGATAAAGCTCTTTATAAACAAATTAAAAATAATGAGCAAATTTACTCTAAGAATTTTGATTGGTCAAAGATAGCGGGGAAGTATTTAGAGTTGTATAATAAATTAATATGGAAATCTCATTAGTAGTACCTTGTTATAACGAAGAGAAGAATATTGAGACATTTTCAAAAGAGGTGTTTGAGGTTCTCGTATCCCTAGGCAGAACATTTGAGGTTATTCTTGTTGACGACGGTTCCAAGGACGCTACTTGGGAGGAGATTACAAAGGCAAGCCACAGGTACCGCGGATTTAAGGGGCTCCGTCAGATGCGCAATTATGGCCAAACGGCGGCATATCAGGCTGGTTTTGATGAGGCGAAGGGGGAATATATTCTTATTCTTTCTTCAGATAACGAAACCCAAGCGGAAGAAATTGCAAATGTCGTAAAAAAACTTGATGAAGGTTACGATATGGTAAACACTAACCGCGGTCAAAGATACCGCGAGGATGCCGGAAAAACCCTGTTTAAAAGAATTCCTTCAATGCTAGCTAATCGTCTAATTAACCAAATGTCCGGTCTAGCAATAAAAGATACCGGATCTGGATTAAAAGGCTTTAAGAGAGTTCTAATAGAAAACATGCGTTTGTATGGAGACATGCACCGCTTTTTACCTGCGTATTGCTCTATGTTTGGAGCTAGGATTGTGGAGATTAATGTAGATTTTAAACCCCGCACCGCTGGAAGGTCAGCTTATGGAAAGGTTGGATTGTTCCGTACCTTTAAGGTATTTTTGGACCTTATTGCGCTAAAATTTCTCCTTTCTTTTTCCACAAAGCCTTTTACCACGATGCCCATTCGTTTTTTTGGCGGCTTTGGCTTTGTCACCATTTTTTTTGGTCTTCTTTTTTCAGGTATATTGGTCTTTGAAAAAATTATTTTGGGTTACGACATTGGCGGTAGACCGCTTCTTCTTTTGGCGGTTCTTTTGATAATTCTTGGTATTCAATTTATTTCTTTGGGTTTACTTGGCGAACTGATGCTTAGAATCTATTACGAGTCGCAAGGAAAAAAGACTTATATAATTAGAGAATCTATTTAGCCTAATGAGTAATAAATCTCTTCTTGTTAGAATTTCCCTTTCCATTTTTGCCATCGTTTTTTTATATCACAGCTTGGATATTGCAAAAGTTTTATCTGCAATAGGTTCGGCGAAACCTTTGTTTCTATTTTTATGTGTTCTGATGATCGTCTTAAATTACACAATCAGTGGTTTTAGGTGGCGTTCACTTATCTTTTTCTCCAATTCCTTTAAAGGGAATAATGTTTTTAAGCTAATCAAGCTGTATTTTATCGGTGCTTTTTTTAATAACTTTATGCCAACATCCATAGGTGGGGATATTTACAAAGCATACATTCTTGGGAGAGATACCAACGATATGCCAAAGGCCACGGCGGCAACATTTGTTAACCGGCTTTCAGGGCTTATCGTTTTGGCGTTATTTTCTACTGTTAGCCTTGTTTTTCTTTTGGGTATTTCTGGTTTACTTGTTTTTTTAGGTTTTTGGATTTTGATTGTTAGTGGTTTTATTTTCTTGTCTCTTATTTCAAAATTTATTCCAAAGCTAAAGCCTTATAACGACGCGCTGTGTCTTTATAAAAGCCACAAAACCGAAGTAATAAAATCTTTAGGGTTTTCCGTTCTAGTTCAAATAGTAGCCAACCTTGGGCAGTATTTTGCAGTATTAGCTGTTGGAATAAAGGTTACAATACCGCAGGCGTTTTTTGCCTTCCCTGTAATTGGATTCTTAAGTTTTTTGCCGGTTACTTTTAATGGGTTTGGATTGCAGGATTGGCTTTACCGCCTGTTTTTAGGCTATTGGGGAATTTCAGCAACCCTTTCAGTGGCTTCGTCTGTGATATTTCACTTATGCCGAGTACTTGTGAGTTTGCTTGGTGGTGTGTTTTTGTTTTTTTCGCATGATAAACATAGTAAAACGGCTTGATTATCTATTAATCCCATTTTTATTTTGTATCACCCGCCTCCCTCTTTTAGGTTGGGATATTGTTAATGTTGATGCCCCTGCGTGGAATTACCGCTCAGTTCAGTTTATTTCGTATATTAAAAATCTTAACTTTTTAGAAACATACCGTACCTATCACCCGGGGGTAACCGTTATGTGGCTCGCCGGAATTGGGCAAGAGATATATGGTCATATTCACGAATTTTATATAGGTACGCGTCCCGAGTATTCAATCGTAGGCGATTTCCATTGGATTTTATTTTCTGAAACTTTGCCAATTGTAATTGTTAATTTTCTTTTGATCCTTGTTTTGTATCATTTACTTATCTCACTTTTAAACCGCAAAGCCGCGTTTTTCTCCACACTTCTTCTTGTTCTAGAACCCTTCTTTATTGGAAATACCCGAGTTTTACATCTTGATGGATTACTTGCCCTCTTTGGAATTAATTCGATCCTTTTTTATATTAAATATCTTTCCAAACATCGTAAACCGCTCCTCTTCTTCTCTGGAGTGTTTTTTGGACTTTCTGTTTTAACGAAGGTGACTGGTTTGGTTTTATTACCCGTGGTATTTCTTATCAGTGGGATAGACATCGGGGGCGTTATAAGTTTAAGGCGTGTCGTCAAAAATCTTTTGATTTTTCTGCTTTCTGGTTTTGCAGTTTTTGTTTTAATGTTTCCCGCCATGTGGGCCACTCCTTGGAGGGTTATTACAAAGATTATTAATGACGGAGTATTGGCAACGGGACAAGGGGGGCAACCACAAATATTTTTTGGAGATCGGACTTATAATCCTGGAGTATTTTTTTATCCCTTGGAATTTATTTTTAGATCAAGTCCGGTATTGTTTCTATCTCTTATCGGGGCTTTGTTTTACAACGTCTTACATTTTAAAAAAATATGGGTCAAAAGAGAAACAGTTAGAGTTTCCACAGTCATAAATATTTTTATCTACGCACTTGTATATCTTATTTTTATAACAGCTAGTTCAAAAAAAATTGATCGTTATATAATTCCGCTTTTTCCGCCGCTTTGCATTTTTGCTGGGGTTTTTTTGTCAGAAATTTATCAACGGGTTGGTCACATACTAACAGTTGGAATTGTTGTAACATTTATTTTTATAACCTTGCCGATTTTTCCTGATTTCTTTGCTTTTTATAATCCCTTGGCGGGCGGAACTCAGATGGCAGTTAAGGTTGTGGGTTTACAAGATTGGGCCACGGGGTATCAAAGAGTGGTAAACTATCTTCATACAAAGTCGGAGGTCCAGAGTTTAATAGTCGCTTCATATAACGATACTAGTGTTAGGCCGATATTTAAGGGTACTACGATATCTTTTGATAAGGTGACAGATTTTTCCAAAGTGGACTACGCAATTGTTCAGCGGAACGAATCCAGACTTTCTGAGATTAAACAATTTATGAGGCTCGATAAAATTTTTTATATCGGATCTTATGATTACTACTACTTATACAAAAATTCTCAATAGCCGCTGGCTAGTTTGGCTGATCATATTGATCGGTTTCGTTATAAGATTTATTGGTATTTGGTGGAATTTACCCAAAATATATCATCCCGACGAGCCAGCATTGATTAGTGGCGCCTTAGGCCTTAGGATTGTGTCCAATCTAAAGCATTTTGATTGGCCCCATCTTCAAATGTATATTTCCTTATTTACCGTTAGTTTGTGGGCGAAAATTACGGATATATATGTTTCGGTAATGAGAACCTCTGTTTCGGCTTCATCATCAATTCTAATAGAAAGACCTGCATCATTTTTCCTTGCCATAAGATTTGTTTCGTTTTTGATGTCATCCTTATCGCTTATAATTTTTTATAAAGGAGTTAAGGAGTTCCTTGGAAAAAATATTGCGATTGTATCGCTAATTTTCTTTACGCTAAGTGTGCAAAATATTGAGGATGCTCACTTGGCAACTTTAGAATCTGGAGTAACTTTTTGGGTAGTTTTAACTTTTTTCTTTTCGCAAAGAATTTTCCGTACCGGAAAATCGTTAAATTATTTGTTGGCAGGTCTGTTTGCCGGTTTTTCTGCTTCTACAAAGTATAATGGGGCTCTTGTAACATTACTTATACTATCTGCGCACATCTCTTACGCTGTGGCAAATAATATTTCGGCGTGGCGGGTAGTATTATCAAAAAAACTTTTACTTTCCGCAGCATCGTCCATTCTCGGTTTTTTCGTGGGCACCCCATACGCCCTTTTGGATTTTAAGAATTTTATAAGAACCGATTCTGCCGTGGGGGCGTTATGGCAATTTCATAGACAAAAGGCGCCACTTTACCGAACAATTTTTAATTTTGACCTGTTAGAAACTCGTTTTAAATCCGAAATTTTTAGATCGTTAGGATTTTTAGGACCCATTCTAGTTTTACTAGGATCTTATCTATCTCTAAAAAAACTAAAAAATCGCGCAGTAGTAATTTTGCTATTTCCCGCACTTTATTTTTGGTATGTTGGATCGTTTAAACTTTTTTATTCCCAATACTTTAATTTGCTTTTTCCCTTTCTAGCCATTTTAGTAGGGATTGGGATGATCGGGTTAATTAAAATAATAAGAGATTTTATGAAAAACTCCTTTCTACTAACGCCCGTTATGATTCTTATTTTATTTTTATCCGCCGTCTCACAAATAATTCAGATTGTTAAAATGGATTATGTTTTTGCCATGGGTGATAACAGAGTCGTCGCGGAGAAGTGGATTTCCGAAAATGTTAAAGCGGGTTCAAAAATTGGTGTAAGTGGCGCTTATGGAGCAAAGCTTGACGATTTTGATGGTACCAGTGGGTTTAATGCAGTAAAAATTGATGAGTTGTTTCGAGAAATGGACACGGAATTTGGTCACGATGCTCAAATATACTACTTTAGAAATGTGGGTATTAATCTTGTAGTAACCGGCGACTACAATTTGGATGCCCGTTTAAAGTCCGATTTTCCTGCCAATTGTCGGTATCCTGACGGAGATTCATGGGCTATCGACACTCTTCAAAAAATAAAGGTTTTCTATCCAAGATCTTATGTGGAGCCTACGGTTGCCGTGTTGGGGTTAGATAATTACGACAACTTGATAAAGATGGGAGTTTTAAAATAAATGAATATTGTAATTCTCTCCAATCAATCTTTTTTTCAAGAGCTTAAGACAAATAAATGGCATACCGCAACACATCTTTCTAGATTGGGACATAGGGTTGTGTTTATTGATCCGCCTCTGCGTTTTAAAGCCATAAAGAATTTATTCTCTGGAAAACATTCGGATGATAGCCTTGGTGTAATAGTATTAAGACCACTTCGGCCATCACTCTTAAAGGATTTCACAAAACCATTTCCCATTTTAGATCATCTTTTTGTTAAATATACCGCTTGGAAAATCAAGCAATTGCTTGGAAATGATATTGTTCTTTGGGTGTATCACATTGGTTATCCCGATCTAGTAGAACTAATTAAACAAATTAAACCAATTAAGCTAATATACGACCTTGTCGATGAATATACGGAATTCCCAGAATACAAAAATATTAAGAGCTGGATAATAGAAAGGGAAAATTGGCTTTTAAAAGAAGCCGACATTTGTTTTACCTCTGCTCCTGCTCTTTATAAAAAAGCGTTTAAAATAAATAAAAATAGCTATTACACGCCAAACGCTGGAGATTTTGAATTGTTTTCAAAGGCTGTTCTGGGAGTTCCCAGTGACATTAAGGATATTCCCCATCCCAGAGTAGGTTTTGCCGGAGCACTTGATGATTTTAAGGTGGATATCGGACTTATCAAAAAATGCGCAGAAGAATTACCTAAAGTTTCATTTGTGCTTATTGGTCCGCAAAGGGTTTCTCAAGGAGCAAATTTTAATTCTTCAGCTCTTACGAAATACTCTAATATTCATCTTTTGGGACAAAAAAAGTTTATGGAACTTCCTCAGTATTATCAAAATTTTGGCGCTTACTATATTCCTTATGTTTTAAATGACTATACAATGGGTGGGTGTTTTCCCGTAAAGTTTTTTGAAGCGCTCTCTTGTGGTCTTCCCTTAACGGTAACCAACCTTCCGGCGTATCATGAGTTTAAAGATTTTTGTTATATTGCCAAAAGTGATAACGATTTTGTTCGTTTGGTCAAAAAATCACTAGAGGAAGATTCCAAAGATAGGCGTAGCGACCGTCAAAAAATAGCCAAAGCTAATTCCTATGATAATAAAGTTAAAAAACAGTTAGAGCTACTCAGACACTTATGACCAAAAGGAATATTGTTATCTCATTAAATTCTGGAGAACAGATGGGTGGTGTGGAAAGACATGTTGGGGATTTAATCAAAGGGCTTTCTCATGAGTTTAACTTTACCGTTTGCTGTAAATATGGTCCGATGGTGGAGGAATATAGAAAATATGGTGGGCAATTTGTAGAACTTTATCCCCACTTCGACTTTGATTTGGTGTTTCTACTTAAGTTTTTTAAGCTACTTAGGTTACTTAATCCGGTGGTTGTTCATGCGCACGAACTAAAGGCTGGTTTTAACGCAACGCTGGCGGCTTATTTTGCCCATGTTCAGGTCCGAATTTATCATGTGCATACACCTATTACTCAATGGCAATTACCGCAGTGGAAAAAGAAAACGCTTTTTAAATTAAATATTTTTGCAAACAAGGTGGCGGGAAATATTTTTGCGACCCATGTAATTGCGCTAACAGCTGAGATTAAAAAGGAACGGATTGATTGTGAAGGCATTAAATCAACAAGGATTGTGGTAATTCCGAATGGAGTAGATATTAAGAAGTTCAGGATTCAGAGTTCGGAGTTTAGAGTTATCAGAAATGAAACAAGAAAGAAATGGAATATAAAAAATAATGAATTTGTGATAGGGAATATCTCAAGATTAACAGAGGAGAAGGGACATGAGATCTTGCTTAAAGCTTTTACAAAACTTCCAAAGGGAAAGTTTCCTTTCCTTGTTATTGCGGGTGGGGGCCATCTTAAGAGCTCGCTTAAGGCTCTATCCGCAACTTTGGGAATTAATGATAGGGTCAAGTTTTTAGGAAAATTTACAGATGAAGATAAAGTAAAAATACTATTAGGATTTGATATTTTCGCTTTCCCGACACTTGCCGAAGGGTTTGGAATTGTTATGATGGAGGCAATGGCGGCAAAGATTCCTATTATTGCTTCCGATCTTCCGGTATTAAAAGAGGTAGCAGGGGGGACAGTAGAATATTTTAAAGTCGGGGATTTTAGCGACTTAGGTAGGTCACTAGAAAGTTTTGAACCTAATTCAGATCGTGTAGATAAGGCTTTTGAGAGGGTTAAAAATAGGTATTCTATGGAGAGATTTTTGAATTCCTACCGAAATTTATACGGTATTTAAAAAGGGGGCTCTACCTTTTAGGTAGAGTCTCTATTTGATCATGAAGATTTTATTTCAATCCAGACTTGATCTTTTCGACAAAAAAGGTGGCGATACCGTGCAAATTCTTGAAACCAAGAAATCACTTGACGATCTCGGCGTTAATGTTGACATTAACTGTTCGTTAAACACCAATGTATCGGCTTACGATATAGTGCATGTTTTTAACTTGGATTGGGTTTCGGAACCTTACCTGCAAATAAAAAATGCGAAAGCCCAAGGAAAAAAAGTTGTTCTGTCGCCAATTCACCACTCACTTGCAGAATTCGAAATATACGAAAGACTTAACCGGTGGGGGTTATCAAAAATAGGAAATCTTATTATCCCTTCGCAACCGGCTCGTGATGTTGCAAAAAACCTTTTCAAGGGAGTTATATATCACAAGAAATTATATCCAGCGTTAATGCAGCTTGCTCTTGGAATAAGAAACGAACAAAAGCGGGCAGTAGCTCTCTCTGATTATGTGTTAGTTCAAACCGATCTGGAAGCCCTCGATCTAAAGAACGATTACAAGACAAACGATTTTAGATGGAAAAAAGTTATAAATGGGATAAACCCTACCAAATTCTCTGAGGCACAGGATGTAGTTAAAGAGAAAATTATTCTATCTGTAGGAAGAATAGAGCCACGAAAAAACCAGATCAATACTGCTTTAGCTTTTCTTGATGCTAGGAATAAAGGCGAGTTTAAAGATTATAAAATGGTATTTATTGGATGGTTTAACCATCACCACCCAACATATTCTAGAAAATTTAAAAGTATTATTGACAAAAAGCCCTTTTTTGAATATCTAGGCTTTGTGGAGCAGGAAAGACTATGTGCTCTTTACCACGAAAGTCAAATATTTTGTGTTCCAAGCTGGTTTGAAACTACAGGGTTGGTTTTTTTGGAAGCGGCGATATGCGGAATACCTTCTCTTGTAGCGTCGGGGGATAGATCACGGGAATATTTAAATGACAATGCAATTTACTGCGATCCTTCGTCGGTCATTTCGATTAGTAATTCGTTAATTAAGGCGCAGTTGCCCACAGTGCAAAAAAACTTTCCCGAATTTATTAAAAAAACCTATACTTGGGAAAATTGTGCAAAACAGACAATAGAGGTTTACAAGGAAATTTTGAGAACAAAATAGGGCACTGCCCCAATGTTATGGAACCAATTCTATTTGCAGGTATTATTTTATTAATATTATATTTCCTTTTGGCGAGACAGGATTTCGTTAAATCTATATACTATCTTATTCCTCTTTTACCTCTGGATAACAGGATCTATTTTAACTGGGGATTTGAACGGGCAACCCCTGTTAGATGGGCTCTGGTCGGAGTGATACTGTTTTTTTTGTTTTCCAGCGCCCGACGCTTCGGAAAACTTAAGTTACTTAAGTCACTTAAGGAACTTAGGCACAGCCTTGGAAAGGACAAATTCTTGGGCTTATTAGTTGTGGTATGGTTAATCCGTTTACTTTCCACAATCTGGTCACTGGATTTCGCATCAAGTGTAAATATCAACATCTTCTTTACCGAAATAGTTTTGTTGTATTTGGTTTTAAAGAAGGCTTTTTTGGAAAAAGGTCAGGAATTTGTTGCGAAATCATTAAAAATATATTTTTTAACCGGGGTAATACTGGCTTTGTGGTCTCCAGTTCAGTATTGGTTTTATAAGTTTCAGGATAGAGTTCTTCCCGGTGTGTGGCCTCTTCCAAATTCTCCGGTTAGAATAGGTTCGTTATTTTGGGACATTAACCATTACGGCGCATTTGCTGTAACGATAGTATTTTTGGGAGTGGCGTATCTGTTAAGCGTAAAGCGGAAAAAAGCAATCTTTATACTTCCAGCGTTTTTGATTACCGCGATCTCACTTGGAATGACGCTATCGCGGAGTGCGTTTATTGGTTTCGCCGGCGGTTTTTTTGTTTTTATATGCGGGATGTTTTATGGAAGACGAATCAAGCAGATACTGCTTGGACTTGCTGTACTTTTAACAATACTAGGAATTGGTTTTCTCGCAATTGACCGTGGTGTTGTTAAAGTTCCAAAAAATCTTTATGAAAGATTTTTTTCGTTAAATTTCTCATACAGGGTGTGGGATGATTCTATAAACGCTCATTCTGCGCTTATTCTTGGATCTTGGCAGATACTGGAAGACAATCCGGTAATAGGTGGCGGCTATGGATCTTTTGATAAAAAATTCCGTCTTACCCCAAATATCAAGGATTACTTCTCTTTGGATCCTGTAGAGGACGCAAAAATTCCTGCCCATAGCGTGTGGTTTGAAGCGTTATCTGCAACTGGATTTGTCGGAGCCGTTCCTTTTTATCTTCTAATCGGATTGCTTTTTGCATCGCTTTATCAGAAGACTCTTGTAGTTTTAAAGCTAGGAAAAAGCTTGTCTTTAATTCCACTCGGGGTTTTGTGTGGGCTAACCGCGATATTTTTATCGGGAATTTTTTATTCTTATAATTTGGAATTTTTCTTCTTTTTTGTGTTTATCGCGCTTTTTCTGTCGTGGGACGAGTATCAAAAAATTAACCTAAATTACAAGACCGCCCTAATTATTACTTTTTTAGTTACACTAGCCGGATCGTTTATCTTTTATAAATTAGGACGGCCAGCGCTTGCTGATTGGGATGAATCAATCTATGCGCAAATATCCCATAATATTCTTCACATTAAAGGTGACGCCTTTGCGTTGGTCTGGCGGGAAGACGCTCTACGCGACGGTAAGGATTTTTGGTTTGAGAAACCGCCCTTATATATATGGCTTACCAGTTTCACTTATTTTATTTTCGGAGTAAATGAATTTGCCGCAAGATTTGTTTCGGCGCTTGCCGGGGTTTTTGGAGTTCTCGTTGTGTATTTTTTTGGCCGGAAAATTTTTGGTGAAAGGATTGGAGTATTATCTGCTGTGGTCTTGGCAACCACAACGCATTGGATATTCCAATCCAGAAATGGTACTTTAGACGTTTTAACTTCCCTTTGGATACTTTGCGTAATGCTGTTTTTTTGGCTGGCTCGGAATAATCCCAAAAAATGGAAGTGGGTAGGGATCTTTCTGGGTTTAACAATGATGACAAAAGGCCCTATAGTTGCTATTCCTATAATATCGCTGGTTATATTTGTCTTATTAGACCTATTGGTTTTTAAAAGTTTGAGTTACCGGCTAAGAGATACTGGGAAAATTATTTTGTGGTTTTTGATTATCGCCGTTCCGTGGCACGCAGTTGAAATTATCCGGTTTGGAAAAGAGTTTATTGATTCATATCTTTTCTATCACATTTTAGAAAGATCCCGCGGAATAGAAGGGCATCAAAACGATTTTTGGTGGTATTTAATAGTCCTTAAGGTTTGGTTTAGACAGTGGTTTGTTATTTTAATTCCATCACTTATCCTAGGATTATTCGCTATATTTGCGAGGGATACAAAGCGCGAAGTCAGAAAACCCCTGCTTTTTCTTGTAGTGTGGTCGCTTGTTACATTTTTGGTTTTGTCCGCTTCGTCGTCAAAGATACAGTGGTACCTTATCCCAATATATCCTCCGTTAAGCATTATTGTGGGATGGTTCTTAATCAAAGCTTATAGTCTTATTGAGGATAAATTTAAAATTTTTAATTTTAAATTTTTAGTTGATTTAAAAATTATTAAATACATAGTTTTTGTTTTGATAATAACTGTGGCATCAATATTCCTTGAGTTTCGATGGAAATCCATGTGGGTGGCGGAGGATGTAAATAGGGACATTGCGGTATTGGGAGCTACAGTTTCTGAGCTTAACGACGATCCCAGTTTTTTACCGCGTAAGGTCCCAATATACTTTTATAGCATGTCTCCGGGGCCTGCGTATTATTACATTCAAAGATTTTCTAGGCCGGTGGCACAAAATCAGATAGAAGATATGATAAAAAGTCCGAGCGGGAAAGCCTTTATGGCGATGACCAAGGAATCCTCTTTCAAAAAGCTTATGGTAAAATACCCCAATCCTCATATAATGGTTTATAAAAAAGAAGGAGATTACGTACTTTTTGGGAAAGATTGGCCGCAAGTCAGTGCCAATTTCGCGCCGCAATTTTATCCTATAAACCCCTCGGAATATGATCCGTATTTCTTTGAAAAAGAATTATTTAATTCCAAATGGTTAAATGAATAGAAAGGCGGGTACTAACCCATGTAAATTATGAAGATGGACATTTCAATAATAGTTCTTACCTTTAACTGCGAAGTCTTTATTGGTGAGTGTTTAGAATCTTTACTGTCTTCAAAAGAAGTTTCTTTTTCCGGTTCAAAGAAGGCAAAATATCAAGGAGAAATAATTGTGACTGATAATAATTCCCGCGATAAAACCGTTTTTGAGGCCCAGAAATTTTCTCCTCCAATTGTCGTAATAAAACTCTCCGAAAATAAGGGTTTCTCTTGGGGAAACAATCAAGCGCTCCATAGATCATCGGGGAAATACATTCTTTTTTTAAATGGTGATACTTATGTTGAAAAATATACTTTGCTCAAAATGCTTGATTTTATGGAAAAGAATGTAAGCGTTGGTGGATCAACTTGCTTTCTGGAACTTGTAAAATCAAAAACAATTGATCCGGCCTCTCATCGCGGATTTCCTACTCCATGGGCATCGTTAACTTATTTTTTGGGATTGGAAAAGATTTTTCCCAAGGTTAAATTTTTTTCTGGCTACCACAAGTGGTATAAAGACTTAACAAAAATTCACGAGATAGATTCGCCGTCAGGTTCCTTTTTTCTTACCCGTAAAAAGATTTTGGATTATCTAAAAGGTTTTGATGAAAAATACTTTATGTACGGAGAAGATTTGGATTTATCTTACCGAATTAAAAAATTAGGTTGGAAAATATATTTTGTTCCAACAATCAAAGCTTATCACTATAAAGGGTTGTCCAGCGGAATAAAAAAGTTAACGGTCCCAGATTCAAAGGCGACCCCTGCGGAAAAGGAAAAAGCTTTTAATGCTTTTTACACCGCCATGAAGATTTTTTATGATGCTCATTACAAATCAAAATATCCAAAAATCGTCCGCGCGCTAATTTTCTGGGCAATAGATTTTAAGAAATTCTTAACTAAATCGAGTAGACGAGTGTAATTTGGTTATATCTCGTGGTCTTCAGCGCTTTGTAAATTTCGCCCGTAAGCTTTTTGTGAGTTTTTTCATTTAAGTAATATTGCGAAAGGTGAGATTAAAAGGATACAATTTTATTGTAGAGGGTGACGAGGCAGGTGGGGGTTAATAGTTTTATGTTCTGTATGTTGGAAAATAGCAAAAGAATAATATTTGAATACGGCGAATTGTTTTGTGGCCCTGATGGATTATCGCTAGGGGCTAAAAATGCATTTGCAAAAGACCGTAACAGATTAACATACTCAATCAGACATAAGTGGACTAATGACTATGACCAAGACAGTTGTAGAACATACACGAGAAATATTTGTCCTGATGAGGGGGGGTCTGTAATCTGTAAAGATGTCAAGTCCTTAGATCCAGCCTCTCTTGGAAGTATTGACGCGTTTTCTTATGGATTTCCTTGCAATGATTTTAGTGTAATTGGGAAACAGAATGGTTTTAACGGAAATTTTGGAACCCTTTACGCATATGGGATGAAGATAATAAATAAGTTTAAGCCCAAGTTCGTTGTTGCAGAGAATGTTAACGGTTTGTCTTCCGTAGATGGCGGTCGGGCTCTAAAAAAAATACTGGACGAACTTTCTTTAGCTGGTGATGGTTACAAAATAGTTGCTCACTTATACAAAGCAGAGGATTATGGGGTACCACAAACAAGACACAGGATCATTATTGTTGGGATAGATAAAACATTGGGACTGTCCTTTAAAGTACCCGCCCCCACCCATAAAAATAGTCATATTAGCTCCAGCGAAGCTTTAGAAAACCCTCCAATTGCAACAGGTGCGACCAATCACGACAAGAAGAAGCAATCAGAAATAGTTATCAAAAGACTTAGTTTTATTAAACCCGGTCAGAATGCGTGGACAGCCGAATTGCCCGAGGAACTTAAGTTAAATGTTAAATCCGCTAAACTTGGCCAAATATATAGAAGATTGGATCCCGATAAACCTTCTTACACAATTACCGCAAGTGGTGGTGGCGGAACTCATGGTTACCATTATTCCGAGCCGAGGGCCCTTACAAATAGAGAAAGAGCGAGACTTCAAACCTTCCCTGACGATTTTATTTTTGAGGGGCCAAACGAAAGTGTAAGAAGGCAAATTGGGATGGCGGTTCCGCCAAAGTTAGCCAATGTTATTTTTACTAGCATTCTGAAAACCTTTGCGAATATTGAATATCCCAGCATTGTCCCCAATATTCCAACAAATTATCAATTGAATATAGATTAACGCTATGGAACAAATAATAGAACATGTCTCCGATTACCTTAAAATTGACAAAGCAGAAGCTCCTGTCATAGTGGATAAAGCTATCATTGGTGGTGAGACAGATATCCAAAATCTAACTAAAAAATTTGAGGGTATGGGTAAGTTTTCCCACGACAGAGGCTTCCTTTTTAATACAGGACAACTTAATTGGAAAAAACAGGATTGGGATTTATTATTTGCTGGTCTTTAAAATTACAATAAATATATTTAAGGATCTATGAAATCAACAAAAATCGCCTTGTTTAAAGATGAAAAAATTATTAGCGAATTAAATTTTCTTTCGCAAAGAGTACAAGAGTTGCAGTAGCTATGAAAATTGGAATTGATGCGAGACTTTATTCACAAGCGGGTATTGGTAGATACATTCGTAATATACTTTTAGCACTTGTGAAAATTGACCAGAATAATAATTATGTAGTTTATCTTGGGGAGGAGGATATTAGCAATTTTAAATTTTCAATTTTAAATTTTCAAAATAGAAATATTCAAGTCAAAAGCGCAAATTATCCGTGGTATTCCGTAAGTGAGCAAATATGCTTTCCTATCCGACTTTACAAAGATAAACTGGACCTTTTATTTGTTCCTCATTTTAACGCCCCAGTTCTGTACTTTAAAAAAACCGTCGTGACAGTGCACGATATGATAATGCATAAAGAGATTCCATCTTTGGAAGTGTCAACTAGACCCGCGCCCCTTTTTAATTTTAGGAGGTTCGTTTATAAAATAGTTTTTTTCTTCTCAATATTAAAAGCCAAGAAAATCTTTGTTCCAACTAGATATGTTGGGGAGTTACTTTTAAATTACGCTCATTTTAATGTAGCCTCTAAAATCATCGTGACCCCTGAGGCAGTAGATCCAGTTTTTGTGAATATTAATGACAAGCTATCTTTTGATCTTACCCGTGTTGGCGTAAACAAACCCTATTTATTATATGTCGGAAGCGCCTATCCACATAAAAACCTTAAGGATTTAGTTATTGCTTTTAAAAATGTATTGCCTAATTTTGAGGAGAAAGTTCAACTTATAATTCTTGGAAAAAGGGATATATTTTTGGGGAGATTGCGCGAATTTTCAAAAAGTCTCGGACTTGAAGAATCAGTTATTTTTCCTTCCTTTGTGGAAGGCATGGAAAAAATTAACGATTCTGTTCTTAAATCGTTCTATCAAAATGCCAATTCATACATTACCGCAAGTTTAGACGAGGGGTTTAATCTGACCCCGCTTGAAGCTATAGCAAATGGAATTCCCTGCGCAATCTCGGATATTCCAGCCCATAGGGAAATATATCAAGGAGCAGCATTATTTTTTAATCCACTAAGCATTAAAGAGATCGAAGAAGCTCTAGTGAAAATTGTCCAAGATCAAAAGCTCCGTGCCAGTCTTACAAAAGATGGTACGATATTGTTATCCAAGTATTCTTGGGGTAAAACGGCGCGGACTACTTTAAACGGTTTCCTTTCCTTTTAATTTAATGTAAAATGCCAAAATACCTACAGATATGATTTTATACGAAGGTGTTAAGAGGGTTTTGGACATAGTTTTATCGCTGATTCTCTTAGTTATTCTATCCCCGGTTTTTACGCTAACATTTGTTAGCATATTTTTTTATGATTTTTGCCCGCCTCTCTATTCTCAAAAGAGAGTGGGAAGGTACCGTCACGAGTTTACTTTTTATAAGTTCCGTTCCATGGTAAAAAATGCTGATAAAATCCTTTTCGCCAATAAGGAGCTTTATAACCAAATGAGAAGTGGGACAAATAAAGTGGCTAACGATCCTAGGATTACTCCAATTGGCAGGTTTATTAGAAAATTTTCCATCGACGAATTACCTCAAATATTTAATGTGTTAAAAGGCGATATGAGTTTGGTTGGTCCTAGGGCGCTTCGGCCTGACGAACTCTCTAAGTATGAGATGGAACATCCCAAAAGCAAACTACTAATTGATCAAATTTTAAGCGTTAGTCCCGGTATTACAGGATATTGGCAGGTCAGCGGTAGATCAAGGATATCGTTTGACAAAAGAATGGAAATGGAGGCAGAATATTCCAATAAGAAGTCGATTCTTTTTGATTTATTAATTATTTCAAAAACCCCGCTTGCTGTACTTCGGGCGGAGGGAGCTTATTAAAAAATTATGACCCCAAAATCAATTTATAAAACCTATGATGGTTTTGCTAAACCCCGCTTCTCGTTTCCAAAAATTGGTAAAAAGTTTAAGATTGCCATTTTGTCATTTTTTGTTTTGATAGTTCTTGCAATTGCTGGCGTTGGTTTTTTTGTTGTTTATCCAGTCTTAAGTTTAAAAGATCAAGCCCTTAAACTTAAAGACAACGCTGGGTTAATTAAGGATGCTTTAACGGATAAAGATATTGCATTGGCACGAGAGCGAATAGGAAGCACTAAATCTGAATTAGAGAATTTTGAGGTGTCTTATACAAAAGCCATGACCGTTGTTTCCAAAATTCCCATGGTAAAACCTTACTATAACGATGGGATTCACGCTATTACCGCCTCTAAACGGGGTCTTAATATTGGAATTGAGCTTTTGACTATATTGGAGCCATTCTCATCCCAGCTAGGTTTTAAAGATGGTACCGATATGGAAGCTGTTGATAATAAAACCCGTATTTTTAATTTAATAAAGCTAATGCCGGAAATTTCTCCTCAGGTTAGCGCGTCATTATCAAAAATCTCTGAGGTAGATAAAGAGATATCTTATATAGACGAGTCGCGATATCCAGAGGAACTCCGTGGGTTAAAGATTCGGGGAAATATTTCACAGGTTAAATCTCTTCTCCATGAATTAAGCGTTAAGGCGCCTACTTTTGATAAGCTTTTCTCCTTGATCCCCGAAATAATGGGGCTTTCACAGCCCAAAACCTATCTGCTTTTAATGGCTAACAATTACGAGCTTAGAATGTCTGGTGGTTTTAACACATATCTAGTTTTAACGAAAATTGATAAAGGCGTTCCGACCGTGATCATGTCGCTAGATACTTACGATATTGATAAAGACAAAAGCTTTTTGGTTTACCGCAATGTGCCTGCGCATCTTAGGGACTATCTATTAGTTTCAAGATATTACGCCAGAGATGCAACAAGCAACTCTCCTGATTTTAAGGTAGCTTTGGACGAATTCCTAGCTAAATTCTGGAAAGTGGATTACTCCATGCCCCAAAAATTTGATGGTGTTATTCAAGTTAATAACAATGTTGTGGAAAATTTACTTAAGGTGGTAGGCCCTGTTACCACTGGTGGTTACTCTGTAAAAACCGATCAAGGAACTTATATTACAGTACCTAAACAGGAATTTAATTCTGAAAATGTGATAATGGAGCTGGAAAAGATTGCTGGGGGATCGCTATCAGAAACAATCGGTCGTAAAGATATCATTAGATATTTAATGCTTTCTATAATGGATAAGGCATTAAATACACCGGCGGAAAACCTTGGAAATTTGGCTCAGACATTGTTTTCCGATCTAAATCAGAAGAACATCCTATTGCATTTTTTTGATCCAGGGGCGCAGGCTTCTATAGAATCGTTAGGGTATGGAGGAACCTTAGTTCCGGTTCCCGCAGGATACGATTACTTGCAAGTTAATAACAGCAACTATGGTGCCGGAAAGCGAGATTGGCTAATGGAAAGAGAGGTATGGAAGGAAACCAACGTGGAAAATGGAAAACTGGTAGCAATAGTTAAAATGAAAACAGTTAACCCGCAAAGTCCCCCATGGTGGCAATGGATGAAATTTTACCGCGATTATTTTAGAATTTATACTCCATTAGGATCAAAGCTTATATCAGCTACAAGTTCGGATGGACAAGACCTAAAAGCCAAAGAGATTGAGGATCTTGGAAAAACGGCTATAGAGGGATTTTTTAGGCTTGAAGAAAACTCCGAAAACACCATAACCGTAAAATACGAGCTTCCGGCAACAGTAAGCATAGGCGCTTATAAACTTATTATACAAAAGCAGTCGGGGGTAAAAAATGTTTCCTATACGGTAAGTTATAAGGGGACATCCAAGAGCTTCGACCTTGTGACGGATAAAGAAATATCTTTCTAGTTCAGAGTTTAGAGTTTAAAATTTAGTTCTGGTGGAACTATTAAGGGTTCCACCCGATTCAACTCATCATAATTGAAATTTGTTACCACCACCGCAATAATTCTTAGACAGATAAACTTCTCTGACAGTGACAAAATATTTTCCCTCTTAACCCCCGATCTTGGGCGTGTTTCGGCAATTGCCAAAGGCGTCCGTAAAATAAAAAGCAGAAAAGCCGGGCATTTAGATCTTGGCAATGTCGTTAAAGTATCGTTGGCCGAGGGAAAAAATATATACATCCTGACACAGGCAGAACTTGTTGTATCCCCACCCAAAAATCAGTTAAGTGTAATGGCCATTATTTTTGAGACATTGGAGACGTTGGGGAAGCTTTTACATGATGGCCAGGACGCGGCGGTTTTTTATCCCCTTTACATTACATTTTTACAAGGTGTAAAAATTAACCATATGGTCGATTTTTATCTTGAAGACTTCTACCGCGGAATTTTTAAACTTAGCGGGTTTTGGCAGGAGAGCCTTATCACTTATAGTCTTTCTCAACTTAGGTCGTACTTTGAAAATGTTGTCGAAACACATATCAACTCCCGGTATCTAGCGGGCTAGATTCGTACCGTTGCCTAGTTGGCAAGAAATGGTTGAATAATGTTTCAGGTCTCAAAAAAAAATATAAAGGCTGTTTTGCCGATTGGTGGGATAGATTTTCTAACTCCTGCCGAGGTTGATATAAAGCTTGGGTTGGATGGTTTAGTACAAGTTAAGGTAGTCAACACGCTTCTTATGGATCTAGCGTCTGCTGGAGAGATTAGAAGAGCTAGATCGCAACTTCGTTATCAAGCATTAACGCCGTGGGAGCGGCGTGGAAGTGGAATGCGATACTAGCGTACTAGAAAGGAGGTAATTTTGAGAGGATGCATGTGGCCTGTGGATAGCGGGGGTGGTAGGTTTTACATTGCTTGCGTATGCAGTTCTTGTGCTTTTGCAAGGTCATTGGTAAAAGGGGGGTAGTTTGGAATTATGCTTTACTGGCCCCTGAAGTATTTTCTATATCTTCTGCTGGAAAGAGTAATGTCGATAGTGTAACATCAATCTCATGGCTTCTAATGTATCCTTATCCAAACAAGATGTTTTTGAAAAGGTTGTTTCGCTTTGTAAAAGGCGGGGATTTGTGTTTCAAAACTCTGAAATATACGGTGGTATGTCAGCTATTTACGATTATGGGCCATTAGGGGCTGAATTAAGAAAGAATATATATGATCTATGGTGGCGGAGAATGATCACCGAGCGAGAGGATGTCGTAGGAATTGATGGCAGAATAATTATGCATCCTAAAGTATGGGAGGCTAGCGGTCATGTCACTGGATTTGCTGAGGCGTTGGTGGAGGATAAAGTCACCCACAAAAGATATTCTGGAAATAAGTTAGCCGAAGATCAGTTGGGTTTAACAATAAAGGATACAGATATAGAATCTATAGATAATCTTGTTCGGGAAGGTAAACTAAGAAGTCCCGATGGGAATCCACTCACAACCGCAAAAAAATTCAACCTTCTAATGCCAGTTGGTATTGGAACGGTTGAAGGCGAGAAATCAACAGCTTACCTTAAGGGAGAATCTTGTCAGAATATATATTTAAACTTCAAACCAATTCTGGAATCCATGCATAAAAGTATTCCGTTTGGTATTGCCCAAATAGGTAGGGCATTTAGAAACGAGATAACTTTAGGTCAATTTTTGTTTCGACAGCGTGAATTTGACCAAATGGATGTCCAATATTTTTGCCATCCGAAAGACTCTTCAAAGTACTATGAAGAGTGGAAAGCGATTCGTTGGAACTGGTATATAAAAGATCTTGGTATTCTGGAAAAGAACCTTAAATGGAAGCGACACTCGGATCAAGAGCGGGCATTTTATGCGAAGGATGCTTGGGATATTACTTATAACTTTAGTGGTATGGGATGGAAGGAAATCGAGGGTCTGCACGACAGAGGGGACTACGATCTTTCACAGCATCAAAAGTTTTCCGGTACCGATTTAACATACTTCGATCAAGAGACTAAAGAAAGATACCTTCCATACATTGTCGAAAGTTCTGCCGGTTTGGATAGGAACTTCTTAGCTTTATTGTTTGAGGCTTATTTTGAGGATGGGGAAAGAGTTGTTCTAAAGCTTAAACCAAATCTTGCTCCTTATAAAATTGCCGTATTTCCACTAGTTCGAAATAAGGAAGAAATCACTAAAAAAGCACGGGAAGTTTTCGATGGTCTGAGACTTAAATTTCACGCCGCTTGGGATGACAGAGGTAATATTGGAAAAAGGTATTATAGTCAAGATGAGATAGGGACACCATATTGTGCCACGATAGATTATCAAACTTTAGAAGACGGTACGGTTACTATCCGAGACCGTGATACCGCGCTTCAAGAACGCGTTAAAATTTCTGAAATAGAAGATTTTCTTAAATCAAAAATCCAATGAGTGCCTTTCATACTGGGGTTCTACTTGCCGATGTCATCCCATTTCTAAATATTAAAAGGAGCAATAAGTATATTGACGCTACGATTGGTGGGGGGGATTATACGGAGGCTATCTTATCCAAAGGGGGTATTGTGCTTGGAATTGATCAGGATGAGGAGGCGATAAGTTTTTGTAGAGGCAGATTTAAAGAATACATAAAAGATAAAAGGTTATCCGTAGCTTTGGGGAATTTTGAAAATGTCCATAAAATAGCTTTGGAGAACGACTTTCATGACATTTCAGGTATAGTTTATGATCTTGGGATTTCTTCGGGACAAATTGACAACCTTGAAAGGGGTTTTTCGTTTAAAAATGGAAAGGCGGTTCTAGATATGAGGATGTCAAAACTAACAAACGTTAAGGCTTCCGATATTCTTAACGCGCTAGGCGAAAAGCAGTTGGCAGGTATTTTTTATTCGTATGGAAACCTTTTAGAGGCAAAACTAATTGCCAGAAAAATCGTAGAAGCTAGAAAAACAAGTAGCATAAATACTGTACAAGATCTAATAGATATTTTGCGTCTGATCAGGTCCGATCCATACCGGGACGACTTTTTGGCTAAAGTTTTTTTAGCACTACGAATTGTTACAAATAACGAATTGGAGTCTCTTGTAGACTCACTTCCCAGATCAATAGATCTTCTAACTTCGGGCGGAAGGTTAGCAGTTATCAGTTTTCAATCAATAGAGGATAAGATTGTAAAAAACCTAAAAAGGTCATTTCAAATTCAAGAAATAACTAAATCTCCTATTGTTCCTGATTCTTTGGAAATATTACAAAATCCTAGGTCCCGGAGCGCAAAACTTCGCGTGTATGAAAAAATCTGATATGGGGGGTAAAATTGATTTTTATCTGATTGCGAGCGGAGTGATATTTACCGCCAGTTTTATCATTGGTGGATATTTAATTAATTTTTCTCCTGAAAAATCAAAAGAATACGGGAAATTGATCTTGGAAAAAGAGGAGATTATAAAACAAAATAATCAGATTAAAGCTCAAATATTTTTTTTAGGTTCTATAGACAATATACAAAAGGAGGCTGTCCGTATGGGTATTACTAGCCAAAAATTGCTACCTTATGTTACTTCGCCATATTGATTTAAGAATTTTTGCCGCGAAGATTTTTTTTGCCATCTTGGGATTTATTATAGTGGCAAGACTATTTCAAATTCAGGTTTTGTCCCTTGATAAATATATCAATATAGCTAAAAGCCAGCAAAATCGTAGGCTATCTATTCCTGCTATGAGGGGAAACATTTATTTTAAAGACGGGGCGCCATTTGCAATATCACAGATTTCGTATTTTGCCTTTGCCGAGCCAAAGTCATTGGACAAAGATAAAGTAAACGAATTAATTTCGGCTATAGAAAAAGTTAGCAAGCCCCTACCACCCGAAGTTAAAGAAAGCCTCACAAAAGATTTATGGTTTGTTCCGTTAGTTCATGGCCTATCCGAAGAACAAAAATTAAGCTTAGAAAAAGAAATTCCCAAAGGTTTGTTTTTTAGAAAAGAGTATCAACGATTATATCCCGAAAATGGGTTGGGGAATACCATAGTTGGTGTTTTGGGAGGTGACGAAAATGGCGGACAGGTTGGGTATTGGGGAGTAGAGGGTTATTACAACATGGATCTTGTGGGAAGGTCGGGTACGATACTAGCGGAGGTTGATGCGGTAGGATCACCCATCATTATAGGAAATTACTCAGAAATTCCTCAGGTTCCGGGAAGAAGTATCGTGCTTTCTGTTGACCGTTTTGCAGAACATCTCTTGGAGGAAAAACTAAGATACTATTTAGATTTATATGGCGCAATATCGGCAAGCGCTGTTATTATAGATCCTGCGTCCGGAGCCATAATTGCTATGGCCGATCTTACAGGGCAGAATAAGGAAGATTTTAATGATGTTTCCGAGGAAAAGGAAGAGCCTGCTTACATAAATCGCGTTGTTGGAGCAACATACGAACCGGGTTCGGTGTTTAAGGCTTTGTCTATGTCCGCAGGTATTGATACGCAAAGCGTTACTCCTGAAACTACATTTATGGATAGTGGACCAAAGTATTATTCTGGATACAAGGTGGATACTTGGAACGGACAACATTTTGGCGTGGAATCCATGTATGGGGTTTTGGAACATTCAAATAACCTTGGAGCCGCTTTTGTTGGTGAAAAAGTTGGAGCTAAAAAGTTATGGCAATATTACAAAAAATTTGGGATTGGTCAAATTTTAGGAATTGATATGGAGGGAGAGCAGACAGGAAGACTTCGGGATTGGGAAAATTGGAGCGATATTGATTTAGTTACAGCCGCCTTTGGTCAGGGAGTTTCCGCTACCCCTCTTCAGGTGGCTATGGCGTTTTCGGTAATTGCAAATGGTGGCGACTTACTAAAACCATTTGTAGCAGTATTAGTTGGTAAAGAAGACGCCCGTGGTATTTTTGAAAACGCCTTGTCTCAGAATAACAGAACGGTATTATCGCAGGTCATCAGTCTCTCCTCCTCAAACACAATGATTGATATGTTAACAAAGGCGGCGGCATCGGGGGAGGCGAAATATTTCGTTTCTAAAAAATACAAGGTGGCGGGAAAAACAGGAACCGCTCAAATTCCTGTTCCGGGTGGTTACGATCCAGACCGCACCAACGCCACATTTGTTGGCTTTTTGCCAGAGAGTCGGAAATTTGTTATGCTTGTAAAGTTTGAAGAGCCTACGAGAAGTATATTTGCCGCAGAAACTGCGGTTCCAGCTTGGATGGATGTTGCCGAAGAACTAGCTAATTATTATCGGATTCCCGTTGATTTTTAAAAACTATATGACTGGTGTTGTCCAAGGTGGTGTTGCATTAAAAGGCGAAATTCTTGTTCCTGGATCCGTTTCAGAATCGACAGCTTTAATTGCGTTAGCCGCCTTTTCTAAGTCCTCCCCATCGTTAAAAAATATTCCAGAAGCGATCGGTATAAAAACGCTTAATGAAATATTAGAAAAAAAATACGAGGACGGTGTTATCTCTTTGGATATTTCTTACGACATCGAGCCGTTATTTGCTATCCCTCCAATTCTTTATCGCGGATTTTCAGTTGCCCTAAATTATCAAAACGATATTCCAAAGGAATTCCGCGAGTTTATTGATATTCTTTTGCTTTTTAACGATGCCAAGGAGATTAACAAAAATTCTTATATTGTAAAAAGGTCGTCTATAACCGATAAATTTACTATAGATTTAAAACGGCACGGTCCTGATGCCGCTTTGTTTTCTGTTCTTCTTGCAATATCTCATGGGGCATTTGCTACCTTATTAAATTATCCTGGGGATCCTAGGTTCTTAAGTTTTTTAAAAGCTTTAGAACAAGTCGGAGGTAGTATTTTGTATAACGATGGTGATAATACACAATCCGTTTCTGTATCACTGCAGCCACCTTTTGAATTTTCTTTAAATACGGTGGTTTCCTATAGTCTATATAAAGCGGCTTTTTTTTCCTTGGCCGCGGTAGCAACCGGAGGTGCTGTTAATTTAAGAAATGTTAATGCTTCGGAGTTTACGCCTTTTATCGCGAAACTTTTAAAATGGGGTGTTTCCGTAGAATCAAATCAATCTTCCGAGCTAAGGGTGTGGGGGCCGTTATCAAATAAAAATATTAGTGACAATATTGAGATAAAATCATATCCCGGTTTTATTCCTTCGTGGGGATATCTGGCGTTAGTGTTTTTAACATGCTTTCCCGGAAATTCAAATTTAATTTTCCCGAAGGAGTATTTTCCGCAGGAGTTAATTAAAGAGCTTAACCGGCTTGGTGGCCAATTGGATTTTTCTTTGGCGCCAGGTAATTTTTGTGTAGCAATCCGCGGGCAAAATCTAAAACCCGGAAGAAAAATACTTCTTGATAATCGCGAGCACCTTCTTCCACTACTTTTGCTCTCACTTTTAATTCCGGGTCGTACCACATTTATAAATTTTGAAATAATGCGATACTATTACCCAGATGTTTTAGATTTACTTATACGCCTCGGAGCCAAAATAGAAGTTTCATGATATTATTAGATAATGGATAGTACAAGCCAAACTGCAATAGTTTGTGGAGGAAACCCGCTTTTTGGTGTGGTTACCCCAATACCCAACAAAAATTTTATCGTGGCTGCATTACCGGCCAGTATTCTTACAGATAAAGATGTTACCTATAAGAATGTTCCAAGATCAACCGATGTATTAATGATTTTAGAAATGATCACACTTCTTGGCGGAGTTTGTACTTGGTTGGGCGACAGTTCGGTGACGGTTAATTGCTCAAAAGTTAATTCCTATACAGTGGACAAAGTTCTTGGAAACAAAATAAGAGCGTCACTACTATTTGTAGGTCCTCTGCTTGCTCGCTTTGGTAAAGCAAAAATTCCTGTTCCGGGTGGTTGTGTTTTAGGGAGACGGTCTATTTCCGCGCATATTGATGTATTTAGCAAACTCGGGATAAAGATAGATGTCCAAAATGACTTCGCAACATTTACAAGACCCAAAAAAATAATAAAAAATATTAAGATCTGGCAAAACGAGGCTAGTCCTACGGCTACTGAGAATTTTGAATTGTATTGTGCTGGAACTTCTGGGGAATTTCAACTTACTGATGCGGCGTGTGAGCCCCATGCTGGGGATTTACTGGATCTTCTTTTGGCAATGGGCGCTAAAATATCTGGCCGTGGTTCGAATAAAATTACAGTAGGAGGAGGCAATCTAAAAGGGGCTACCTTTACCTCAAGCCCCGATTTTGTAGATATAGGGGGCTTTATTGTGGCGGCTGCTGTAACAAAGGGAAAAATAACAATAAAAGGTGGAAATATTCCTTATGTAGCTGGTATGATTGATTGGTTTACTAAATTTGGAATAAAGATAACAGCAATTAATAAAGATTTAATTGTAGATGGAGTTTGTGAACTTAAAATAGATCTTGTAAATTCTGGATTCCCCATGGCGGGGGAAAACCTTCCTAAATTTATACCACGGCCTTGGCCCGGCTTTCCTGTGGATGTCTTACCTCCAATTGTAACTTTGGCCTGTAAAACTTCCGGAAATCTGTTAGTTAATAACTGGATGTATGAGACTGGAATGGAATATTGTCATGCTTTAAATACCATGGGGGCTAAAATCAGAATTTTAGATTCTCAAAAAGTAATTGTATCGGGCCCGTGTAAATTTACCGGCGGGGAAGTTACAACCCCAGATGTAATTCAAGCTTGTAAGACAATTTTTTTGGCATCGCTTGCTGATACTGCCACGACTACCATTCATGGCTTTAATATACTAAAACGCCGTTATCCCGATATTGTTTCCACCTATAAAAATCTTGGGGCGGAAATCAAGATTCTATGACAATAACTAATGAGCCTATGAGCAACCATACTTCTCTTAAAGTTGGAGGTTCCGCGGATCTTTATGTTATGGCGGCATCCCGCGACCAACTTATTAGCGCTTACACCAAATCAGCAAAAAATAACATGTCTATTTTTATTCTTGGCGGCGGAACTAATATTTTGGTAGGTGATAAGGGGATAAGAGGCGCCGTTGTTAAAAATAATTGGAGGGATCTGGAAATAGGGGGAACGGTAAAAACAAAACTTATCGAAGAAAGAAAAAAAAGAAATCAGCAAACAATTTGGCGTACAGGGCTTTTAAATTGGGATGATCTCGGAATCTCGTCGGCCACCGAGGGAATTAAAATAAAAGTATCGTCTGGGTATAGCCTTCCCCTCCTAATTTCCGAAACCCTAAAAAGAGGAATTACGGGGTTGGAATTGTTTTCCGGAATTCCGGGAACAGTTGGGGGAGCAGTGTGGAATAACATACACGGCGCCGACTGGTTTTTTGGCGATTTTTTGGATGAGGTAGAGGTTTGTAATAATAATGGTAATGTATACTGCATAAAAAACGATAGGTTGTCTTTGGAGTATAACGATTCATACTTCCACACGCACGATTTGTTAATTGTTTCTGCTACTCTAAATTTATTTTTAGGGGATGTAAAACATGCTAAGGAAACCTCGAAAGAATGGATTAAAAGAAAAACAGTGCAACCTAAAAATTCTGCTGGATGTATTTTTTCAAATATTACCGAAGAAGAAAAAATTAAGGCCGGTTTAGATAATCTTTCAGTGGGTTATATTATAGATAAAGTTCTAGGTCTTCGGGGATATCAAGTAGGTCAGGCTAAAATATCCGAATCCCACGCAAATTTTATTGAAACTTTTTCGGGCGCAAAAGCTTCCCATGTGGTTGCTGTGATCGATCATGTAAAAAATCTCGCCAAAGAAAAGCTGGGGTTAAATCTTATTGAGGAAATAGTTAGAGTAGGTGAATTTTAACAAACTTTATGAAAGCACATATTGCAGGAATCGGGGGGGAGGGGTGGTCATGGATAGCAAAAGTTCTTCTTGAAATTGGATGGGAAGTTACTGGTTGCGATTCCGGAAACATTAAATTAAACCCCCACATCAAGGAGCTTTCTGCCCATGGTCTTAAAGAAGCATATCAGGGAAATTCACCAACTCACATAACAAAGAAACTAGATTACTTTCTATATACCAGCGCGCTTTTATCTTTACCGATTAACAAAAGAGAGTTTGACAAAGCTCAAGAACTTAATATCAAGTGCTACGACCGCAATAAATTTTTCCCCTTGTTTCTTAAAGATAAGGATGTAATTGCCGTGGCGGGAACTCACGGTAAAACGACAACTTCCGGAATTACCGCATTTCTCTTGGACTCCCTTGGCGATAAATGTGGGTTTGGAGTAGGGGGGACCTTAAAAAATTTTAGGACTAACGGAAGGGTGGGGGAGAGCGCTAATTTTGTCATAGAGGCTGATGAATTTGGCGATGCTTTCTTGGGACTTACACCAAAAATTGAAATAATTACTCACCTAGAAAACGATCACACAGACTACTTCCCCAGGTTTAACGACATGGTACGCTCGTATGACAAGTTTGTTAATTACCTTAAAAATAACGGCGTAATTATTTATTGTAAGGATAATCCGGTACTTAATAAACTTGTAATTTCATCTAATAAAAGATCAATTTCGTATGGATTTAACAGTAATTCAGACTGGGTTTTAACTGATCTCAAAATTACAGGTTTTACGACATATTGGACCATTCGTTTTCAAGGAAAAAATTATAAAGCAGAAATACCTTTTCCCGGAACCCAATACGCTTTAAATGCCACCGCTGGGATTATTGCTTGTTACGAGGCCGGTTACGACATTGCCGAAGCGGTAGGTTTTTTAAAGGGATATCAAGGAGTGGAAAGAAGATTTGAAATTAACAAAGTAAAAGGTATCACAATTGTTAACGATTACGGTCATCATCCAACAGAAATTCTTACGACTATTAAAGGAGCAAAAGGAATAGGGAAAAGATTAATTGTGATTTTTGAACCACATCAATACAAAAGGTGTTTTGATTTAAAAAAGGATTTTGAAAGGGTTTTTGATGGTGTTGATATATTAATTCAAACGGAAATATTTGCATCAAGAGAAATCCCACCATATCCAATAACAAACGAAGAGTTTTTTAAGATAACAAAGAAGGGATTAAGCAGGTCGTATTATATCCAGTCGTACCATAACATTCCGACATTTATAAAACGAATATCAAAATCCGGGGATTTAATATTGGTTTTTGCCGTGGGTCATGGAGGTTGGATCACTGAGGATCTTATAAAGGGCATATCGCAAATTAGGCCACTGCCCGATTTCGGGCAGTGGCCTAATTTTGGCCGTCCTTGCAAGATTTTAGTAATGGGATTAGGGGTAAATGGAGGTGGGGTTGCGGTGGCTAGATACTTTGCCGAAAGGGGCGATGTAATCACAATCACCGATTTAAAAAACAAAGAGTTCCTTAAAAGTTCAATAGATCAATTGAAAGATTTTAAAAATATTAAATACCATTTAGGTTTTCATGACGAAAATGATTTCCGGTCTCACGACCTAGTTATCCGTAATCCCGGAGTGCCTCGAGAGTCAAAATACCTTCAGATTGCTAAAGAGCACGGCGCCGAAGTTACTCTACAGGAAGGAATTTTTTTTAAAAATTGTCCTACAAGCAACATCATTGGTGTCACTGGAACTAAGGGAAAAACCACAACCGCGTACCTTATTTACGAGGTTCTTAAAGCTAATGGTAAAAAAGTTCATTTAGCGGGAAATATGCAACTCGGTGTCTTGGATATTCTTTCTAAAATTAAAAAGGACGACTTCGTGGTGTTGGAGCTTTCCAGTTGGCAGTGCGAGGCGTTAGACGATGTCAAAATGTCGCCCAGAATCTCTGTTATCACAAATATCTATCCCGACCATTTAAATAGGTATAAGTCGTACCGCGATTATGCGATGTCTAAATCGTCTATTTTTAAATATCAAGAAGTAAAAGATCATTTTATTACCGTTAAAGGTGGTAAATTTACAAAGCAATTTTTTGATCTCTGTATCTCCCATAAACACTTAATTGGGGCTAATTCCTTTAAAGTGTCCAAACCCCTACTTACAGGTGAGCACAATCTTTTTAATATGATGGTTGCGCTAAAGGTTTCGGAAATTCTAAAACTTGATTTTAGTAAATCTGTCCAAGCTATAACAAAATTTAAAGGTGTCCCCTATCGTCAGGAAAATATTGGGATTGTAGCAGGAGTTCCTTTTATTAATGACACGACCGCGACAAATCCAACATCGGCTATTGTTGCAACTCAGTTGTTTAAATCGCAACGGCCTGTTGTTATATTGGGCGGCGCCGATAAAGAGTTGGATTTTTCTGAACTTGTAAAATACATCGCAATTAACGATATTAAATATGTACTACTAAGGGGCTTGGCGTCAGACAAATTGGTTAGATTGGGATTTGATAAAAGTTTGATATTTAATAATTTCGCAGATGCTATTTCCGAAGCGTTTCTTTTGGCAAGAAGAAATGGTGGTTGTGTGCTTTTATCCCCCGGAGCCGCAAGTTTTGGATTATTTAAAAATGAATTTGATCGTGGTGATCAGTTTAACGGATATTTTAACAAACTCAAAAAAATATATCAGATAAAACGGTTACCAAAATGCGACTCAAGACTTGTGGAAAAGGGCGATGTTTTTGTAGCTATTAAAGGGGTAAAGATCGATTCTCATCAGTTTATAGAACAAGTTGCAATTAAAGGCGTCGCTGTTATTATCGGAGAGAATTATTCAAGTGCGATCGAAAAAAAATACCCCAATACAATTTTTCTTAAAGTATTAAAGTCACGAGAAATATATTCGGATCTTTGCGCATATTATAACGAGGATCCGCAAAATAAACTTAAGATAATTGGAATAACTGGAACCGATGGAAAAACCACTACTTGCCATTTTCTTAACTCCATTTTAAACGCTGCCGGATTTAGGTCGGAAGTTATTTCAACCGTGTCTTCTCCGGGGTTGCATACTACAACACCCGATCCTGACATTTTATTTAAAATGTTGGCCAATATGGTAAAAAGGAAAGTCGAATATTGTGTTTTGGAGGTAACTTCCCACGCTTTGGATCAGTCGCGGGTTTCTCCAATAACATATACCGCCTCTTGTATTACAAACGTAACGCCGGAACATCTGGATGCTCATGGAACATACAAGAACTATTTACAGACAAAGGCAAAGATATTTTTACAATCTAAAGCGGTTTATTTGAATAGTAAAGGTAGGGGGTACGAAAGTTTGTTAAAATTATCCCACAAACTTCCGTCCCTAAAAATCATCAGAGAAATCGCGAATATCAGTTATTCTAAAAATTGGAGCCAGATTTTCCCCGGAAGTTACAATGTCCAAAATGCTGTTTGCGCCGCGTCTCTTGCAAAATTCCTTAATATTTCCAATAAAGATATTAACATGGGGTTAAATTGCGCAATTCCTCCCGAGGGTAGGTTTGAATTTGTCAAAAACAATCTTGGGATAAACATCGTGATTGATTTTGCCCATACCCCGAATGCTTTGGAGAGTCTTCTTAAAACTGTTAAAAAGATCAAAAACCTGTCATCAAAAATCATTACTGTTTTTGGATGTGCCGGTGAGCGGGACCATTACAAAAGGCCAAAGATGGGGGTAATTTCTTCAAAATATTCTGATTTTGTCGTTGTTACATCCGAAGATCCAAGAGGTGAGGATCAAGATACTATAATCAACGACATTATCCGTGGAAATCCTCGGTTTAAATTTGCTAGAATATCGGATAGGGGTAACGCGATTAAAGAATCCATCAAACTTGCAAAGAAAGGAGATTGGGTTCTAATCTGCGGTAAAGGACACGAGAAATCGATGAACATCGGTGGAGTTGAAACGCCGTGGGATGATAAGGAGATAATAGGGGCGTGTTTAAAACTATTATGAAAAAAACAATAGTTGTATTTTTTGGTGGAATTTCTCCCGAACACGAGGTATCGGTAATTACTGGCCTCCAAATTTTGGCTAATTTGGATAAAGAGAAGTATCTTCCAATTCCAATTTATGTTGCAAAAGATGGGATTTGGTACACTGGAGATAATCTTTTTAACTCCGAAACATATAAAAACTTATCTAATATTCCTATATATTGTAATCAAGTATATTTCTCGCCAGAGGGAACGAGCTGGTCTTTAAAAATTTGTCATAGAGGTTTTTTTAAGCCGGAATCTTCCGTTAAAATTAATGTTATTTTTCCGTGTTTTCACGGAGGCTTGGGGGAAAATGGCGGATTTCAAGGCTTATTTGAAATTACTGGGATTCCTTATGTTGGTTCCAGTATTTTGGGAAGCGCCTTGGGGATGGACAAAGTTTCCGCGAAAGCCGTCTTTGCCGAAAGTGATATAGTCCAAAGTGACTATATTGCATTTGATAGGAGATCTTGGGATAGAGAAAAAAGTAAGATCCTTAAAAATATTAGAACCAAACTAAAATTTCCCCTTTTTGTTAAGCCTGCCTCATCTGGATCAAGTATTGGTGTCTCCAAAGTTGTTGACGATACTGGGTTAGAAAATGCTGTAGAAGTCGCGTTTTGTTTTGGAACCCAAGTTCTTGTCGAAAAAGCTATCCAGAACGCGCGCGAAGTAAATGTATCTGTGATGGGGAATATTGGTGGCGATTTCGAAGTTTCGGTATGCGAGGAAGTTTTTGCCAAGGACAACTTTTTAAGTTTTGATGATAAATATAAATCAAATAATAAAGGGGCCAAGGGCATGGCGGCGACAAATAGGATGATTCCTGCAGAAATTTCTAAAGATCTAGAAATAAAGATTAAGGAAATTGCTATGAAAGCGTTTAGATTACTTTCGTGTTCAGGTATTGTTAGGGTAGATTTTCTTATTAAAGGCTCTAGTATTTATCTTCTTGAGGTTAATACCATTCCCGGTTCTTTTAGCTTTTATCTTTGGGAAGCGTCCAAAGTTAGATTTTCCGCGCTTTGCGATAAGCTAATACAATTGGCGGAGGAGACACATAAACAAAAATCCAACCTTTCAACTTCTTTTTCCGGTAATTTGCTTTCTAATATCGGTGCTTCCCTTATAAATTCCAAGTGAAAAAGGCATATCGAGAAAATAGAGCACTGCCCTAATTCTTAATAATTGTCGGTAAGATCATTTTCGATGAGAATTACTGGAGATTTTATGTTAAGAGACTCTACAGTTTTATTTAAAAGTTTTATTGATTCCATATAAATAATTTTAAATTTAGTTGTGATTCCCTCTGCCAGCGCAATAGTTCTTTCATTTTTCCCAACAAGAATAATGTAGTCGCACATCTCATCGCAAAGTTTTCCAAGTTCCCGATGAATCTCCTTTGTTTTACTACCTAGCTCAACGATTCCGGGAGTGGCGATGATTTTTATTCCCTTAAAGCCTTTTAGTGCACTCAAGGCCAGTTTAAAACCATCTACATTACTGTTATAAGAATCGTCTAGAATTGTCCAGCCATTATCTAATATCTTTACTTCAAGTCTGTGCGAGAAAGGTTTAAGTTCTGTCAATTTTTTGTCTATACTCGTCTGCGTAAGACCGATAATTTTGGCCATTGTTGCCGCGGCAATCGCGTTTGTTATATTGGCAGTGCCGATTAGACTAAAATTAGTAATGTTAATGTCCTCAAAACTATAAAATACTGGTTCGAGTTGATTGGGAGAATTAGAGACATATGGAAGATAGCTGCTAGTGATTAATTCGCAGTCGTGGTTTAAAAGGCATCTTGTTTTATCTGTTACCGCTTGGATTAGTTCAAACTTGGCCTTTATTGTGTTCTCAATCTTTCCAAATCTTTCTAAATGTTGTTCGTTAATCCCGGTCAAAATAGCATAGTCGGGTTGTGCCATTTTGCAGAGTTCCTTAATCTCTCCAGTTTTGTAGGCTCCCATTTCGCAAATAAAAAAATCGTAAGATTCATCAAGTTCCAGATCAATCACATTCTTTATGCCAAAAAGAGTGTTGTAACTTTCCGGAGTTCGAAGAACTTTGTAGTTGTCTTTTAAAATTTGATATAGAAATTCTTTGGTGGTAGTTTTACCATACGATCCTGTAATACCAATTACCTTTAGCCCTTTAGATTTTAGATGGAGGATTATTTTTCTGGTTTTAGATATCGCGAGTTTTCGATTTATAGCTTCATAAGGGCGTCTTGTGACAAGCGCAAATACCACAAATATCCAAGGGAAAAATGCTAGGAAAAGTCCAAATAACAATCCAAAAATCCCCAACACTTCAAACAATCCTAAAATTATAATCAAATACCAAAAACCCGCGCAAACGGCAATAAATTTTGCCTTATAGGTCCAAACTAGGGGCTTTTTGCCTTCTAACGCTTTTCCAAAGGGGTTTTTTAAAACCCATTTTAAAAACCTTCTAATTTGGTAATCCTCAAGTTGAAGGATAAGTATGTAAGAAATTAAATTCATTATATTGATTAGGGTGGAACCCTTTAGGGTTCCACCCTAATTCTGCTCTAAAAACTCTGTGACAATCTCTAAAAATTTTTCGGGTTTTTCGGTATGGGGACTATGCCCCGCGCCCCAAACAATTCTAAGCGTCGCATGGGGAATTAGCTCCTTAAATTTTTTAGCGTGTGTAATTGGTAAGATCTCATCACGATCTCCCCACAATATCAGCGTTGGAATCTTTATTTTTTTTGCATGTTCTGTAAGATCCGTCAAAACAATTTTTTTAAATGTTGGTAATAGTTCTTTTGCCATTTTATAATCGCTACTGCCTACAAAATCAAATATAATTTTAGAAAGCGGTTTTGGTAATATTTTTATTATTGGCTTTCCAAAACCTATCGCCGTAAGAAGAAATTTTGATTTAAAATCCTTAATTGGTAATCCGGCGGAGTCAATCAAAATTACCTTTTTACATATCTTAGCCTTTGTTCCAAGGATTAATGCGATTCGGCCGCCAAAAGAATGACCGGCAATAGTTAAATTATCAAGTGAAAGCTTTTTAATAAATGTCTCAACAAAATTGGCGTAATCAAAAATATCCCAAGAGTCGGGAGGAATTTGTGTTTGACCAAATCCGGGAAGGTCAACAAGGATCACATTTATAGATTTAGAAAGTTCATATGAGGTTTTTTCCCATATCGTTAAATTATTCTGCCAGCCATGGAGAATTAAAATATTTTCCTTGGATTTCGGGCTAGGAAATATTTTGTAGTTTGTGAGAAGGTTACTGACTACTATTTGCATTGGATCAATTAGGGAGTTTCCCTATTTAAATTCAAGATATTGGAAGTTTTGGTGGTTCCTCATGCGACGGGAGTTCGCCAACCCTTTTTAATTTACTCTGAATCACCCTAGTCCTTGTTCCCACAAGTTCATCAATTTCCCTGCCCGCCTCGTTAATCTTAAGTTTTGCTTTTTCTAAAACTCCGCCAAATTTTTCAAACTCTGTTTTTACTTCCCCGAGAGTTTGCCAAACCTCGCTGGTTCTTTTTTCTATGGCAAGGGCTCTAAAACCCATTTGAAAGGAGCTTAGGGTTGCCACAAGTGTCGTGGGTCCAGAAATCATAACTTTAAAATCACGGCGGATACTTTCATATAAAACATTTCGTCGTGCGACTTCTGCGTAAAGACCTTCAACAGGTAAAAACATTATGGCGTATTCTGTAGTATGTGGTGGGTCGAGATATTTTGTATAAATATCTTTAGCGTTTAATTTTATAGCAGTTTCTAGTTCTTTCGACGCCAACTCAATTTTTGAAAGATCTCCAGATTCATAGGCATCAATAAGTGTATGGTATTTATCCATAGGGAATTTAGAATCGATTGGAAACAAAAGTTCTTTAGATCCCGCATCTTTGTTGGGGATCCTTACGGCAAATTCCACCGGCATGTTAGATCCTGCTTTTGTAACTACATTCTTAAGATACTGTGAGGGAGTTAAAATTTCTTCCAGAATACTTTCTAGTTGGACCTCGCCAAAAACGCCACGGGTTTTAACATTGGATAAAACCTTTTTTAAATCTCCCACACCGGTTGCAAGATTTTGCATTTCGCCAAGGCCTTTGTGTACTAGTTCCAATCGCTCGCTGACCATTTTAAAGGATTCTCCTAGTCGTTTTTCTAAAGTTTCGTGGAGCTTTTCGTCAACCGTTTTTCTCATCTGCTCCAGTTTTGTGGCATTATCTTCCTGAATACTCCTAAGTTTTGTATCAACCATGGTAGAAAGTCCTGCTATTTGTTTAAAAAGCGTGTCACCAAAAGATTTAAAATTGTTGGAAAGTTCCTCGCGATTTGTTCTTAAGGAGTTTGCCGATTCTTTCCGGCTTCGTTGAAATTCGTCCTTTATTTGCAAATCACTTTTTTCGAATGCTTTAGCTACAATATCGCTGTAGTCAACCTTTGAGGTTGACTTTAGCGTTAAAGCTATAATAACGACAGATAGAACGATTAAGAGGATAAGAAGGAATAGAAGGATTAGATCAATCATCTAAATATTTTACCACGAACAAAAGATATTAGAGCGTCGCGTTGTTTTTTATCTTTTAGGATATGAGAGATTCCGGGGGCGACAGAAGCGATTACAATTACGCCAATAATCGGTAAGAGATATTTATCAACATCCGGAATAACGCTTCCCAGAAAATAGCCAATCAAAGTAATTCCAGTGGCCCAAAATAATCCCCCAAAAACATTGTAGGAAATAAAAGTACGATAGGACATGTTTCCTATCCCTGCAACAATTGGGGCAAAAGTACGGATTACGGGAATAAAACGAGCAAGGATAATGGTTTTTTTGCCGTGCTTTTCGTAAAACAATTCAGCCTTTTCTAGATTTTCTTTGTGAAAAAATGCGGAGTCTTTTCTTTGGAACAATCTTCTTCCAAATTTATGTCCAATCTCGTAGCCTGTGGAATCGCCCGCAACAGCGGCGATAAAACAAAGGAAAGTTAGAACTTTTATATCAAAAATTCCTTGCGAGGCAAGAAATCCAGCGGTAAACAAAAGACTGTCTCCGGGAAGAAAAAAACCAATCAGAAGTCCGGATTCGGCAAAAACAACTGTGAAGATACCAAGATAACCGATTGTGGGGAGAATAGTTGTTAAATTCATAGTGGTTATAGTACAGTGATGATAGAATATCTTCAATGCTGTATATTGTCGCAACACCAATAGGAAACATGAGAGACATTTCACAAAGAGCCATTGAGGTTTTAACAAGCGCTAATTTAATTTTGGCCGAAGATACAAGGTCGGCTGGTAAATTATTGCAGGCTTTGGGGATATCGGGGAAAAAAGTACAAAGTTTTTTTGAACACAATGAGGAACAGAAAATGAGTGGTGTCATAGATTTACTTAAGGCGGGAAGTTCCTTGGCGCTAATTTCTGATTCTGGAACTCCGCTTATTTCCGATCCGGGATTTAAGCTAGTGCGAGAGTGCCAAAAAGAAGGAATAAAGGTTGTGCCTATTCCGGGCCCGTCTGCGGTAATTGCCGCTTTATCTGCTAGCGGACTTCCTACCGATAAATTCTTGTTCGTTGGTTTTTTTCCTAAATCCAAAGGTAAGAGAAAGCAGTTATTGGGGAATATAAGGAAATCGCAAAAGTTGGTTAAAACAAGCGTCGTGGTGTATGAAAGTCCGTATAGACTGCTTACGACTTTAAGGGAAATAAGGGAGATATGGGGCAATATTGAAATTTGTGTCGCTTGCGAAATAACCAAGTTTTACGAAGATATCTCCAAGGATTTTGTCAATAATCAAATTGTCAAATTTTCTAAAAAGAAACCTAGAGGTGAAATAACCATAATATTTTAATAATATTTCATCCTGAGAATAATTGAACGGGCGAGATTACAATCGTATTTTAAATTTAATCAAGAGATCTAAGAAGACCGTGCTGGGCGCCGTAGAAACTTATTACGGCCCCAGCATTTTTGTTTCCCCACATTAAAGATGTTGGGATATCTTTTTCTTTTATAATCCCAGCCAAAAAGCCACTGGCAAACGCGTCGCCGGCCCCTGTAGTGTCAACAACATTTTTTGTATTAATTGCTTGTGACTCGTAAAAATCTACTCCGTCAAAACACGACACACCACATTTATCACGGGTAACCACAATTTTTTCCGGTCCAAGCAAAGAAAATTCGCGTAACATCTCTTTAACATCCCGATCGTTAAAATGACACGAACTCTTGTCTTCTCCAGGAAATTTACCTTTAAGAAGCGTGTACGATTCATAAATATTTAAAATCAGTATTTTGGAAACGGCGAGTATTGATTTTAATGATGACAAACCGAGTTTTAGTTGATGTTGACCCGGAACGAAAGCCAAACTAAGTTTTTCCTTTTTTACAAGTTTTATAACCTCTGTGGTCAACTTCTCGGTATTTGCGCCAAGGTCGGAAAGATATATCCAGTTAGTTTCCTTAATCCCCTCAAAGTTTTTTGTATGAGCTAAAAGATCGTCGTTCGGACCACGATACATTACAATTGATCGTTCACCAGAGTTTCCTACCATAATCGCGCTTGTGGATGTTTGTGCTTTATCATCAACTATAAGAAATTTTGATGAAACTTTTTCTTGTTTTAACCTTTGGGCAATTACTTGCCCGGAAATATCCATTCCTACCTTTCCCCAAAATGCGGTTTTTAAACCAAGACGAGACAAAGCTACAGCGGAATTTGCCGCACCGCCGCCGACATCGGTAAATAAATCATCAACAATGAATTTTTCACCCCAAGCGAGGTGCAATATATCGCCGTATACAGAGTAATTTTTGGAGATAAAAAAGGTATCTTGCGTCGCTCCGCCGATTGTAATTACATCAAAATAATTGGGCATGTATATCTAGTTTAAAATTAAAAGTTAAAAGTGTAAAGTAAGTATTATGATAAGTTTGCTTGAGGCTTCAAATTTTTCGTTAGAACATCCGGGAGCTCTTGTTTTAGAACTGCCAAAAGAAGAAAAAGCCAACCTTTTTGTTTTTCGGCATGGACAAACTCATGATAACATTCGGAGAATATTTTGCGGTCGGAGGAATTCTGAGCTTACTTTGGAGGGAATTCGTCAGGCCGAAACACTAGGTCTAAAACTTTCTAGAAAGCGGATAGACGTTATTTTAACCCCGAATTTATCAAGATGTCTTAAAACCTCTCAAATAGCTCTAAGATCCCAAATAAATCCTAAATTTGAAATAATGGATTCTCTATTAGAAAGGGACTACGGAAAATTAACAGGAAAAAGTAAAACAAAGCTTGCTAAAAAGGATCCCGTCTTAACGGCAAAATATCGCAGAGGGTGGGACTTTCCGCCGCCAAATGGAGAAAGTTTAAAAATGGTTTGGGAAAATCGGATATTTCCCTTTTGTAAATATCTTGAGGGGAAGATTAAGCGCGATAAAGTTACTATCGCAGTTTGTTGTACCAATAACACAATGAGGCTTATTAGAATGTATTTTGAAAAACTGTCACAAGAGGAAATGCTAACCTTGGAAAATCCTTTGGCGAAAGACTACGCTTCCTACGCTATAGTTTGAAAAAGTTCTCCTTGAATAGTTATAAGTCTATTGTATTTTGCCACCCTTTCTCCGCGTGAGGGAGCTCCAAATTTAACATAGTTTGCCTCCGCGCCAACCGCTAGATCTGCAATAAAATCATCATTGGTTTCCCCTGATCGGTGACTAACAATTACCGCAAGCCCAGCAGATTTTGCCAAGTTTATCGCGGTTAGAGTTTCGGAAACGGTTCCTATTTGGTTAGGTTTAATAATTACGCCCGAAATGCAATTTTCATCTATAGCTCTTTGGATACGGGTAGGATTTGTTGTTGTAAGGTCGTCTCCGACAACCATCACTTTAGATTGGTATAATTTGTTAATACTTGTCCAATCTGACCAAGCCTCTTCCCCATAAGGATCTTCAACTGAAAATAGTTTGTGGTCGTTAAACAACTTTGCAAAATCAATCCCCCGGCCAGTCCTTGAGGATTGGGCGATGTCAAGGGAGATAGGGGTAATAGGGGAAATACGGGACATAATTTTTAAGGCCTTGACATTGGTTAATTCCCGCGGGCTAAAGGCGCCTTCAAGACCAACCTGTGTTGATAAGTGCTCGTCTTCCAAATGATTCTTAATCTTTTGGTATAGTAGTACTCCCTCGTCAACGCTTTCGGTAACATACATCAGTTCCTGAAAATCTATACTACCAGAACCGTGTTTTCCGCCCTCAAACATTAGCATCATTAGTTTTGGTAAAGCCAGCGCCCCCGAGAAATAACCGATTTCGTTAATGTGTTTATATAAAGGAATATTCTTGCTTTTAGCTTGCGCCCTGCAAAAAGCAACACTTAAGGCAAGAATAGAGTTTGCTCCCAATTTGGCCTTATTTGAGGTGCCGTCTTGTGCAATAAGTTCGTTATCAAAATCTAACTGAGAGTCAAATTCTTTTCCGGCGATATCAAGAAAAATTTCTTCGGTTGCGGAGACTGCTTCGTAGGCTTGTAGCGCGAGCGCTTCCGATTTTCCAGTGGAAGTTCCAGAAGGAACGCTTGCAAAAGCTACAATGCCTTCGGATGTGGTTATGGTTGTTTCCAGAGTCCAAAACCCACGGGAATCCAATATTTTGCGTGGCTTAATGTTTGAAATTCTCATCTTATTTTGGTTTTCTCTAACTATGAGAAACCAATTCTTCCTCCGCCTTGTAAATAATCCCTCGCGTACGGTCTAAGGCATCCGGGCTTACCGAAACAGAAGTAACTCCAAGTTCTACCAACCGTTTTACCATTTTCGGATAATCCGAAGGTGCCTGACCACAGATAGAGGAAGTTATTTTGTGTTTTTGGCAAATAGAAACAACTCTTTCAATAGCCCACATAACTGCTTCGTTTCTCTCGTCATACAGGTGGGAGACTCTTTCATTGTCGCGGTCCAATCCAAGAATAAGTTGGGTAAGGTCATTAGATCCTATGGAAACGCCGTCAATTCCTGCTTCAATAAACTTGTCAAGTATTATGGCAGTTGAGGGGACTTCTACCATAATCCATAAGTGAAAATTGGGACCACGCCTAAGATCGCTATCGGAAATAATTCTTTTACAATCCACAAGTTCTTCGACGGTTCGAACAAAGGGGAGCATTAGATGCAAATTTTTAAATCCCTTTTTATTTCTAACAATTTTTAAGGCTTCAAGTTCCATAGCAAAAACATCTTTTTGCTCTACATAGCGAGACACTCCGCGAAAACCAATCATAGGGTTGGCTTCCAAACTTTCAAAGTCGATACCACCACGCAAGTTTCTAAACTCGTTGGTTCTAAAATCGGAGGCGCGGTAAATTACAGGTCTTGGATAAAACGCCCCAGCGATCTCTTCCATCCCCCCAGCCATTTTTTGGATAAACTCTAGCTGTTTTTTTTCCTTAACAAATACTTTGGGATGAGTTCCAATTTGCGCCATTAAAAACTCTGCCCGGAATAATCCCACACCGTCAACATTTTTTGCGGCAATGTCCTGTGCAAGATTAGGTTCACCTAAATTTACATATAATTTAGTCGCAGTTTTAACATCTTTGTATTTAACAAACTCGTTAATTCTTTCAAGTTTTTGACCTTCCAAAGAACCCTCATATATTAGTCCCAAGGTTCCATCAACGCTAATTATTTCTCCGTTCTTTAAAATTTTTGTGGCAAGACTTGTTCCGACAACGCAAGGAATTCCAAGTTCTCGGGAAACGATGGCGGCATGGGAGGTGCGTCCCCCCTGATCGGTAACAATGGCGCAGGCCTTTTTCATGGCGGGAACAAAATCAGGATTGGTCATCTGGGCAACCAACACCTCGCCAACTCTGATTTTTCCAATCTCTTTTACCGATTTTAATATGCGGACTTTTCCCGAGGCAGCCCCGGGAGATGCCCCCAAGCCTTCCAAAAGTGCGGGAGACGATCCTTGTTTAATGGAAAACTCCTCTTCGTTGCTACTTGTTAAAGTTGTTATAGGTCGGCTTTGGACTATGTATAAACGATCTGCTTCCATACCCCATTCCATATCTTGTGGAAATTTGTAATGGTCTTCTATCATTTGACCTATTTTGGCTAGTTTAATGATGAGATCGTCAGGAAGTTTTTGCTTTTGAGCGTTTATTTTAAGAACTGGAACTTTGCCGCGCCTTGTTAGTTTCCAAGTTTGCTTTGAAAGATTTTTTTCTACGATCTTAAAATCAAATTTGGAGATTAAATACTGATCCGGGGTAACTTCGCCGGAAACTATAGTTTGTCCCAGCCCGTATCCGGCTTCGATTGAGATTTGTGATTTATTGTTTGTAATGGGATTTACCGAAAACATAATACCCGAAACTTCGCTTTCCACCATAGCTTGAATTGGAACGGCGATTCCTACTTTAAAATGGTCGTAACCTTTTTCTTGACGGTAAAAAATGGCGCGGGCGGAAAATAATGAGGCCCAACAGTGCTGGACTTTTGTAACAACATCCCGCCATCCTAAGACATTTAAATAAGACTCCTGTTGACCGGCAAAAGAAGCATCAGGAAGGTCTTCGGCGGTCGCGGATGATCTAACTGCTACAAACCGGTCTTTATTTCCTGAAAGCTTTATATAAAAATCTTTTATTTGGTTTTCGATATCCACGGGCATTTTTGCGGCCAACATCGCTGTTCTTATATTAGTTGCCGCGCGTTCCAAATTTAAGGAGTTTGAAATATCAAGGGCCCTCGTCTCCGTTTTTATTTTCTCGCGAAGCGATGTCTTGTCTATAAAATCAAAATACGCTTTAGAAGAAATTACAAATCCGGGGGGTACTGGAAACCCTGCGTTATACATTTCGCCAAGATTGGCGCCCTTGCCGCCGGCAACGGGAATATCTTTTTTACCAATTTCCGAAAAATTAAGGCAGTATTTAGTTCGGTTAAACATAAGGGCAGGTTTTAAATTATCAATTAACAATTATCAATTTGATATGACCAAATCTAATACCTCTTTTACTATTTTATCAACGATATCTTTTGTTTTTCCTTCCACATTAAGTCGGACGAGAGGTTCGGTATTGGATTTGCGGAGATTAAATCTCCATTCTCTGTTGTTTACTACGGTAATCCCATCAAGTTCATCAATCAGAAAACCTAGTTTTAGAAAATGAGTTTTAATTATTTCCAATGTGGAATCGGCATTATCCACTTTATTATTTATTTCGCCCGAGGTTGGATAGCTCGCTCTTATATGATTTAAGATTTCGGATACTTTAATATCGCGCGTGCCGATGTACTCTAGAATCAATAAGGCGCTTATTATTCCGTTATCTGCGTAGAAATTATCCCGGTAAAAAAAATGACCGCTCGTCTCCCCCCCAAAAACTGCGTCATTTTTTCTCATGACTTCTTTAATAAATGAATGACCAGTCTTGCTAATAACCGCCGTTCCGTAAAGTTTTCTTATTGTGTCAACGATTGCCCATATTTGCCTTGGTTCGTGTACGATTTTTGATCTAGGGTACTTTAAGAGCATAATTTCAATTAAAATGGGCATTAAATAGTAACCGTTTGTTGAATTTCCCTTGTCATCAACAATCATCATTCGATCCCCGTCACCATCAAAGGCTATTCCAAGATCGCAATTGTTTTGCAGAACCGCCTCTTTTAAGGACTTAAGGTTTTCCTCCTTAAGAGGGTCGGGAATATGGTTTGGAAAATTACCATCCTTATTAAAAAATAATTTAATAACATTAAGATTAAGAGAGGTGAAAACTCGTTCAGCGAGGGCTCCAGATACCCCATTTCCACAGTCGACCGCTATTTTTAACGGCTTAATTTTAGCAGCGTCTACAAAAGATAGAACAAAATTGGCGTATTCTTCTAGTATATCAAGCTCTTTATAAGTTCCTTTTGTCTCTTTTCTTTCAATATCTAATGACATTGCTGAATCTTTTATTTGAGGCATTTCTCCATCGCCCGACACAGGATTAACTCCTTTTTTTGTAATCTTAAATCCGGTGTATTCTTTAGGATTATGAGATCCTGTAATTGCTATACCCAAGTCATAATCATATTTACCAACGGCAAAATAAATGGAATCCGTAGTCATTTCTCCTATGAAATCAACATCGCATCCGGAATCTAATAGACCCTCGATAAAGTTTTTGTAGACGGCATCGGATCCAAGTCGAACATCCTTGGATACAACTGCTCGTCTTGGTTTTAAAACATAACAAACAGCTTTTGCGATTGTATAGGAATTAGATTCATTTATTTGGCTTGGATACAGACCTCTAATATCTAATGCCTTAAAGATTGCAGGATCTATGTTGGTCATATTAATTAGCGGGCAGGGTAAATGAAAAGGTGGAGCCTTTACCTAGAACGCTTGTAACTTTAATTTTACCTCCATGTGTTTCTATTATACCCTTTGCGATCACAAGTCCCAAGCCCGTACCATTACTGTAACTTCCGTTAGGTTTTTGCAACTGTTTAAATCTATTAAATAGTTTTGGTAGATCATCTTTGGAAATACCAGATCCTGTGTCGGTAAGGTTAAAAACCGCCAGACCTTCCTTTTTGCATAATTCTAAAGTAACGGATCCTTTAGGCGTAAATTTAATAGCGTTGGAAAAAAGATTGGATAACACTCGCACAATCATATTTTTGTCAACTTCTGCAAAAACGGGTGTTTTAGGAATTCTTAACTTAAGGACAAGCTTTTTTCCTGTGGCCAAATTATCATGCATTTTAACTGCTTCTTCGGCCAAGATCCTTAGATCGGTTTTTGTCTTATCCAGTTGAAATTCCCCTGACTCAATCTTGGCAACATCCATAAGGTCGTTAACTATGGAAAGCATAGAACTTACAGCGCGTTTTATTTCCCAAATCATTTCTTTGTATTTCTCGTCGGTTAACTCTTTTTTTCGATCCTTAATAATATCAGCTACGCCATTTATTACGGTTAACGGGGCGCGGAGGTCATGAATCATCATATAAGTAAATTCCTTGGGATTTCTCGTCGTTTCATTAATCGTTGTAATTTTTGAAAATGCCAAAGACGCTTTATTTACAATATCGGCAATTTCGTCCACCTCTTTTCTACCTTTATAAAGGTTAGCGGTTGTGGACGAGAAGTTTATTATCGCCACAAGTGTTTCATCTTTATAAAAAGGAAGATTTAAAAAGGATACCGGAATAGCGCATTCTGTATCGCTTATCGGCAGATTTAAAAGTTCTGTCTTTATATCCAGAGACTTTTCTTTAAGAGGAGTTTTTGTGAGTTTTGCAAATTCAGATACAATATTTTTTTTAACTTCTAAAAAATAATTTACCGAAACAGGTTTACGCGAGACAACTTTAAGTGTTTTATTCTCGGCCTCAAAAATTACATACGAGATAAGATCATAATCTATCAATTTTTGTATCGAAACTATTACACTATCTATTATCTTGTCAATGCTAATAGAAAGTCCTGTATAGCTATAGATTTGGGAAAGCATAGAACACTCCGAGGTTTTTTTATTTAGCAAAAGCTTTGATGTTAACAAGTTGGATTTTAATGATGATAATTTACTGCGGTTCCTAAAAAAAGTTACCACAAAAACAGGCAGTACCAAAAAAATAAAATAAAAAGAAAAAGCGGAGGAGGCAGTCATATTAATCTCCGTTAAACCTTTAAAATATCTCGGATCTTTTGCACAATTTCAGCCGGAACTATTTTGTATTTTAATAGAAAATCCTCAGCGCCATTTTCCAAAGCCTCTCTGACATTTGCGTCGCTACCAAAATTAGTCAACATTATAACCGGGACCTTTTTTGTTAAAGGGTCGCTTTTTAATTCTTTAAGAATGTGAAGACCGTCTTTGTCGGGCAAAATAATATCCAGCAAAATAATGTTGGGATTTTCGGTTTTCGCTTTGTCAACGACGCCATTTCCCTTGTTATGCCAAACTACTTTAAATCCCGAAAGCCCCATCTCGGTAGAGTACATTCTATACAAGGATTCATCATCTTCGATGATCAAGACTTTTACCATAAAAATCACCTCCTTAATTATTGTTGCATCAAGATCATTATTTTGCAAGAATCTTTCACGAGTCGGTATTAAAGTGCTATACTAAAAAAATGATAAAGGCCATAGTGATATTTCTTGCCAATGTTACCGCCACCGCCATGCTATATCCTGCTTTTATCAACTTTCTCTACAGATTTTCCCTTCGCGAAAAAATTAGAAACGATGGACCAAAAACACATCTGGTAAAACAGGGAACTCCTACAATGGGAGGCCTGGCCTTTATTTTGTCTGTTGGAATTCTTACAATATTTTTTAACAAATCGGCTTATTATGGATATTTCCTTGCAGGAATTACCTTTTTAGCTGGGATATTAGGACTAATGGAGGATTTATTTAAGATTTATTCCCACTCCCATTTTCAGGATGCTTTTAGATCCTCGCTTAATCCAATTGTAACAATGTCCTCTCTTACTTCTAAAGCCTATAACAAACTTCTTTTGCCTTGGGATCTTTTTAAGGAGTTTTGGAGGACCGTTGGAAGCACTACCGATGTTGGTTTGCAAACCTATCAAAAATTTATACTGCAATCGGTCATTGCCGTAGTGTGTTCTTATTTTCTTTTTGTTGTTTTTGGTTATAACACGTTATGGATGCCGCTTTTTGGACATTTTCATTTAGGAATATTTTATCCTGTATTTGTGTATCTTGTGTTTATTGTTGTATTAAATTCCGTAGCCTTTACTGATGGTCTGGATGGACTAGCGGGCGGATTAGCTTTTATCGCGTTTATCTTTTTCTGGGTTATTGCGGAAATGCTAAATATTTATCCGGTTTCATTGTATTTAGCCGCTTTTTTAGGAGCCCTCTTACCTTTTCTATATTTTAATGTATTTCCAGCTAGAATTTTTATGGGAAATGTTGGTTCTTTTGCCCTTGGCGCCGCTATTGCTGTAGTGGCACTGCTTTTGCATCGGGAGGTTGCGATAATTTTTATCGCCTTTCCATTTTTGATTGACGGTATGTCCAGCGTTTTTCAACAGCTTTCGGTCAGACTTACCGGGAAACGAATATTTTTAATGGCCCCACTACATCATCATTTTGAATTAATGGGTTGGGTAGAAACAAAAGTTGTCTTTAGGTTTTATCTTTTAGCGATCTTTTCCGGTTTCGTGGGACTCTTAATTTCCTTAATTTAAACTTCATGAAGATCCTGCATAAATCCCCAGACTACCCGTTTCTGTTAGCTTTCTTGCTTCTTATTATTTTTGGAGTATTAATGGTCTACGATGCGTCGGTAGTGTACTCTTTAGATGTTTTTGGGGAAAGATATCATTTTCTGCTTCAGCAGTCTATGTGGGCCGGTTTGGCCATATCTCTGTTCTTATTTTCATTTCTTACTCCGTATAAATTTTTACAAAAAATATCTCCCATTCTATATTATATTGGAGTACTCCTTTTAATTTTTGTTTTAATCCCCACGCCACTTTCCCCAAAAATTTATGGGGCTCATCGTTGGATTATCTTCCCCTTATTTGGAGGTTTAAGTTTACAACCTTCGGATGTTATGAAATTTGGTTATGTTTTGTATCTATCTATCCTTCTTTCAAAAAGCTATACAACAAGCTTTACACTTATTAAAAAATTTTTTTTAGCAACCATAATCCCGGCGTCATTAATTATTATGCAACCGGATTTTGGATCGGCATTAATTCTTTGCGCTTCGGGAATAGCCATGCTTTTTATTACTGGGTTGCCGTTAAAATACTTTTTGATATCACTTCCCATGGGAATTTTATCGGCGATTGTGGCAATTTTAGGTTCAAATTACCGAAGGGATAGGCTTATGTCATTTATAAATCATTCATTAAACTCTACGGATCCTGCCGGGTATCATATAAATCAAGTGCTAATAGCTATCGGCTCCGGGGGAGTTTTTGGACTTGGTTGGGGACAATCCCGTCAAAAATATGGTTATCTTCCGGAAGTTTCAGCCGATTCAATTTTTGCGGTAGTTGGTGAAGAATTAGGCTTTTTGGGATGTACGATTCTAGTTTTATTATTATTTTTTATTATTTGGCGCGGAATTTTGATCGCGGAAAAATGTAAACTCCCGGCCAAAAAGATCGCTGTTATCGGAATAATTTCCCTATTTGCTTTTCAAACGCTTCTTAATATACTTTCCCAAGTTAAACTAATTCCCCTTACCGGAGTTCCACTGCCGCTTATATCTTATGGCGGTTCGTCGCTCCTTTTTACTTGCGCGGGGTTTGGGGTATTGCTTTCAGCGTCCCGCGAGTGCTAGACTAATTTAAACCATGCCAAAAGATAAGTTAGTAACAGTAATAGATGTAGGAAGTTGCAAGGTGGCTACAATTATTGCCAGCATAACCGAAGAGAGAGTTTCGGTTATTGGTGTTTCTACAGTATTATCAAAGGGAATAAGAAAAGGCGTCGTTGTAGATATTGATTCGGCAGTTGAAGCCATTGCGGAATCACTAGAAAAATCACAACGGATGTCAGGTTTTCCTGTATCTTCTGCTTTTGTTACCGTTAATGGCAGTCACATCGAGTCCATAAATTCTCATGGTGTTGTCGCAGTTTCTCATCAGGATTCTGAGATTACTGAGGACGATATAAAAAGGGTAACCGACGCCGCACAAGCAGTTTCGTTGCCGTCATCGCGGGAGATGATCCATGTTATTCCACGCGATTTTATTGTTGATGGCCAAGAGGGTGTCCACGATCCGTTGGGGATGAGCGGCGTTAGATTGGAAGTAGAAACAAACCTTATTCATGGGTCGTCTCCCGCTATTAAAAATCTTGCCAAATGCGTAATTCAGGTTGGTGTTTCGGTAGAAGATTTTGTTTTTTCCTCGTATGCTTCTTCGTACTCTGTTTTAACGGACACAGAAAAGGAGCTTGGAACAATCCTTTTAGATATTGGCGGAGGAACCGCCTCCCTTATTATATTTTGTGGAGGCAGTCCTTGTTATAGCTCGGTACTTCCAGTAGGTGGTCAAAATATCACCAATGATTTGGCGATAGGTCTTAGGGCCTCTCTAGATGTTGCGGAAAAGATTAAATTAAAGCTTGGAAAAGAAGACGAAATTATAAAAAGAACAGCATTTCCAACAAATGAGGAAGAATCGGTGCAAATTAGCCGCAACGAACTGGATGTATCGGAATTTAATCTTGATGCATCAACAATTTCCCGAAAATTATTATACGATATCATGAAAGAAAGGATGCGCGAATTGTTTACCCTTGTTGCTTTGGAAGTTAAAAAAGCCAATTACACAGGAAAGCTTCCCGCTGGAATTGTGTTAACTGGCGGCGGTTCTTTAACCTACAATATTATTCCTATCGCAAAAGAAGTTTTAAAAATGCCGGCGCGTATAGCAAAACCCCGCGGCGTTACGGGTCTCATTGATGAAATAGAGGGCCCAGCCTATTCTGCCGCGATCGGCACATTAATTTTTGGCGCTAAACAAATAAAAACTCAGGGAAGACAGCTATCCCCCAGAGGTAACCTAGTCCCGGGATTTATTAAAGGCGCCTTTGGTTGGGTAAAATCGTTTCTGCCATAAAAAAATATTAAATATTATAATAAATTATGTTGGTAAAACCCGAAATAGAACGCTTTGCAAAAATTAAAGTTATAGGAGTAGGCGGTGGTGGAACAAATGCCGTTAATAATATGATCGTCGGAGGTAATATACACGGTGTTGATTTTGTAGCTGTAAATACCGATGCGCAATCCCTTGCTCTTAGTCGAGCCTCTGTAAAAATACAAATTGGAAAAGATTTAACTAAAGGGCTTGGGAGTGGGGGTAATCCGGAAATCGGAAAAAAAGCCGCCGAAGAATCTCTAGAAGAAATTAAGCAGGCGTTAGACGGCTCAGATATGATTTTTGTTACGGCGGGTCTTGGTGGTGGCACAGGGACTGGAGCCGCTCCGGTTATTGCAGGAATTGCCAAGGCTCTTGGAGCTTTGACGGTAGGAGTGGTTACCAAGCCTTTTGATTTTGAAGGTATACGACGAGCCGAAAACGCTGGAACCGGTCATAAAGAATTAAAGGAGCATGTTGACGCTTTAATAACAATTCCCAATCAAAAACTTCTGGAACTTGCTGATCAAAAACTTTCACTTTTGGAAGCTTTTAAGACCGCGGATGGGGTTTTGGGGCAGGGGGTGCAGGGAATATCCGATCTTATAGTTATGCCGGGCCTTGTAAATGTGGATTTCGCGGATGTAAAAACCATTATGACAAACGCAGGATCGGCTCTTATGGGCATTGGTGTAGGAACCGGAGAAAATCGTGCGGAGCTGTCGGCAAAAATGGCAATATCGTCTCCGCTTCTTGAAGTTGATATATCTGGCGCCACTGGAATTCTCTTTAATATAGTTGGTGGCGTGGATTTGTCGATGCACGAAATAGACAAGGCGGCAAAAATTATTAGTTCGGCGGCAAACCCAGACGCCAATATTATTTTTGGCGCGGCAATTGACGATAAAATGACTGATGGAATTAAAATTACCGTTATTGCCACAGGATTTGATATGGATATTCAAGACGCTTTTAAAAAAATTAAAGAGTTTCCAAAAACGGAACTAGCACATGAGGAGGCGCAAAATGAATCCACAGAATTAACTGATGAAGATACCAAATATGATATCCCAACTTTTTTAAGAAGAAAGGTTAAATAAACGATATGACAAACCGTAAGATAGGTCTTGTAATATCTTATTCGTCCCTCCTTATAATTTTTATTGTTCTTTTTCTTATACTTTTATCTAGAGCTATCAATTTTGATAATGTGCTAAAATCACATGAGGAGAAGACAGAAGATAGAAAATAGAATGTTCAACGACATCCGCAACACAACCTTTCCAGTTATCGACAAAGAAATTCTCGAATATTGGGATAGAAAGTCGATTTTTAAAAAATCATTAGCCAAAAATAAAAATGGTAAAAAATTCGTCTTTTATGAGGGTCCGCCTACAGCAAACGGCTCTCCTCATTTAGGTCATGTTCTTCCACGAGCGTTTAAAGATTTATTTCCGCGGTATAAAACGATGAAAGGGTTTTATTGCGAGCGAAAGGGAGGTTGGGATACTCAGGGGCTTCCTGTGGAAATAGAGGTGGAAAAAGAGCTTGGATTTTCCGGAAAATTAGAAATAGAAAAATACGGAGTAGCAAAATTTAATCAAAAATGTCGGGAATCGGTTTTTAAATATGTGGAAAAATGGAATGATCTAACACGACGGATTGGATTTTGGTTAGATCTGGATAATCCTTATGTGACAATGGACCCAAAGTATATCGAAAGCGTCTGGTGGCTGTTAAAGCAATTTTACGATCAGGGACTGCTTATTAAAGACTACAAGGTACTTCCGTATTGTCCGCGTTGTGGGACGCCTTTATCCTCTCACGAGTTGGCTCAGGGGTACAAGGAAACAGTGGATACCTCGGTCTATGTTAAGTTTCCGGTGGTCGACCAACCTAATACATATCTGCTCGCTTGGACTACTACCCCGTGGACCATTCCCGGAAATGTCGCGCTTGCAGTTTCGCCGCAGGCCCAATATGTAAAAGTAAATACCGGTAACGATTTTCTAATCTTGGCCCGAGATCGTTTATCTGTTATTGATAAAAAATATGTCGTTGTTTTAACAATCCCCGGCGAGAAGCTCGTGGGTTTAAATTATGTCCCCCCGTTTGGCTATTTAAAATATGATAAAAAAGCGCACTTTGTTGTACCAGCGGATTTTGTGTCGTTAGAAGATGGGACAGGAATTGTTCATACTGCGGTAATGTACGGCGCAGAAGATTTTGAACTTGGAACAAAGATCGGACTTCCAAAAAAGCATGCTGTTGATCTTGAGGGTAAATTTATTCCAGAAGTAAAAGATTATTCTGGAATGTTCGTAAAAAAAGCAGATCCTTTGATCGTAAAGGATTTAAAAGAAAAAGGACTTCTTTATAAAAGCGAACCGGTAACTCACGATTATCCTTTTTGCTGGAGATGTAAAACTCCTCTTTTGTATTACGCATTAGAAAGCTACTTTATTAAGACCACCGCTAAAAAGGAATTAATCCAAAAGCTAAACGATAAAATAGATTGGCATCCATCTCACCTAAAGAAAGGAAGAATGGGGGAGTGGTTAAGTAACATGGTCGATTGGTCAATCTCCCGCTCCCGCTTCTGGGGAACCCCAATTCCTATATGGAGATGTTCTTCTTGCCAAATCGAAAAATGTGTTGGATCTTTTAGCGAGCTTAAGGATTATTACCCGGATATAAAGGATGATTTTGATCCGCACAAGCCAGAAATTGACGAGATTACTTTTAAATGTTCCTGTGGTGGGGAAATGAAAAGAGTTCCTTATGTGTTGGACTGCTGGTTTGATTCCGGTGCAATGCCCTTTGCTCAAATCCATTATCCTTTTGATAAAACAAAAGATATCGGTCAGCAATTTCCTGCCGATTTTATCTGCGAAGCTATCGATCAAACTAGGGGTTGGTTTTACACGCTACTAGCTATCTCCGCTTTGCATAACGGCTCATCCAGTTACAAAACGGTCTTAACCACAGGTCACGCATTAGATAACGAGGGCCGGAAAATGTCTAAATCCCTAAAAAATGTTGTAGATCCTTTTGAAGCGCTTGATAAATATGGGGCCGATATTATAAGGTGGAATTTTTATACAGGAGCCACTCTTGGAAACAATTTTCGCGCAGGTTTTGCCAATCTGGACGAGGTTAAACGACGGTTTTTTACAATTTTAGTTAATAGCGTTTCTTTTTTTGTGACATACGCGAATTTATCTGGTTTTTCTCCAAATCGTAAGTTATCTAAGTCACTTAAGTTAACAACTCTTGACCACTGGATTTTATCGCGCCTGAACAACACAATATTGTCCGTAACGAAAAGTCTAGATAACTATGACGCAAACGCCGCGGCAAAAGCGATAGAATTTTTCGTTGTTAACGATCTATCTACTTGGTACATTAGAAGATCAAAAAATAACTCATCAGCGGAATTTTTTGCACTCCTGCGCGAAGTATTTATTACGGTTACAAAATTAATGGCCCCTTTTGCTCCTTTTGTTTCCGAGAAAATATATTTAATCCTTAAAGGCCCACAAGAATCTGTGCATTTGGAAGATTGGCCAACTGTAAATAATGATCTTATCGACCCCAAATTAGAAAAAGAAATGGCGGTCGCAAGGTCTTTGGTGGAGCAAATTCATGCCCGCAGGCAGGAAGCTGGAATAAAACTCCGTCAGCCGTTGTCCCGAGTTACAATTAAAGGTCCGGATATGTCCTTGCGCAAGGAATTAATAATGATCATGGGGGAGGAACTAAATACCAAAGAGGTGGTCATTAAAAATTCCCCTATTTTACAGATTACCCTTATCACACATATTTCCCAAGATCTACTTTTAGAGGGACAAATGCGGGAAATAATAAGAAGTATTCAAGATCTCCGCAAAAAAGAAAACATTTCTTATGACAAGTTAGTAGATGTTTCGTATGAGATGTCCGAAATAAACATTAAAACAGTAGAGAAATTTGAGAAAGAAATCAAAAAAAGGACTTTAACATCATCCCTTACAGCAGGTGGCTCCTATGCGCTTATCCATTAAACTACCCCTTCTACTACCGGCTATTTTAATATGTGTTTTAAGTCTGTCGGTTTTGTACTCCACAGCGCCGAATCAGGCCGTAAGCCAACTAAAGTTTTTGGGGGTTGGTCTCGGCGTCTATCTATTAATAACAACCATAGGAATAGGTGTTATTGCCAAAAACGCATGGGCAATATTCTTTTTTTGTCTTTTAATAAATTTAATCCCCGTTATTTTTGGTCCCGAAGTTAGAGGGAGTAGGCGTTGGATATATTTGGGTCCCTTTAATTTTCAGACATCGGAGCTTCTAAAATTTGCTTTTATTATTTATCTTTCCAAAAGTCTTTCTAAGATTAATATCAACAGGGTGTCGCTTTCCTTGATATTTTTTCTTCTTGGGGTAGTTATTTCTATATTCCTGATTTTTCTAGAACCCGACCTTGGAACAGCGGTAGTGCTTTTACTAATTTTTGGCACGCTTCTGATTTTCTCAGAGATACACTTAAAACGGGCACTGATTATGGCCTTTTCCGCGCTAATAATTATTGCTCCGTTGTGGTTTATTCTTAAAGATTATCAAAAAGAAAGAATTACAAGTTTTCTAAACCCCGCCAAGGATACTCTTGGGACGGGTTATAATGTTTCACAGGCTCAAATTGCTATTGGTTCCGGAGGCTTACTAGGAAAGGGTTTTGGAATGGGAAGTCAGTCGCATCTAAGATTTTTGCCCGAATCTCATACGGATTTTATTTTCGCCTCGTTTGCCGAGGAGTGGGGGATTGCTTTTTGTTTTATTCTTTTGGGACTTTATGGGATAATTTTTCTTATTATTGTTAAAACCGCCCTCAGTTTAAAGGATATGTTTGGGGTTTTTTTGTGTCTTGGGATCGCATCTTATTTTTATTGGCAATGTTTTATAAATATCGGAATGAATCTTGGATTACTGCCTGTTACCGGAATTCCTCTTCCTTTAATGTCAAGCGGTGGAAGTTCGCTTGTTACAAGCTTTGCTATTTTGGGTCTTGTTCCAACCCCCAAACAAATTAACAGTTGATCTGTACCGCTATCTTTAGTAGAATCAGGCCCGTATGTCGGAAAATGCTGTTGTTTTAATTAATGGTAATCAATATCTTGTGTCGCCGGGACAGGAGTTTTTTGTGGATGGTGAAGATGTTACCGAGCCAAAAGTATTACTAATTTGGGAGGACGATAAAGAAGTTATTGTTGGAAAGCCTTATTTAGACAAGTACGCTGTAAAAATTGAGAAAATTAAAAGCGAAAAAAGCAAAAAGGTGACGGTTTTAAGATTTAAAGCAAAGTCCCGTTACAAAAAGACAAAGGGTCATAGGCAAATGGAAACATTAATAAAAGTTACGAGTATCCTAAAACATGGCGCATAAAAAAGCAGGTGGATCAAGAGCTAGGCAAGGTGGAAATGTCTCTGGTAAAAGGCTTGGAGTAAAAGTATTTGGTAGCGAAGTAATTGATGGGGGATCTATTATAGTAAGACAACGGGGAAACGCTTTTAAACCGGGTGCCAATGTTGGATCTGGGCGTGATCGTACCTTGTTTGCTAAAGTTCGTGGAATTGTTTCCTTTAGGAAAGCCGACGGTAAAAATTTTATTGATGTATTACCTCAACCGCGGATAAAGGCCAGTATCTAATCCAACTTTTTCCAATAATATTTTTCGCGGGGAGTGTTCCCCACTGCCTAGAATCGCTACTTCTTTCCCTATTGTCTCCCATTACAAAATACTCACCTTCGGGAATTTTAAATTGAACCCACTCCTTTAAAAACGATTTTCCGGTGGTAATTATTTCTTCCGCTAAGTATTTTTCGTCTAGGACTTTTTTGTTTATATACACGGTATCGCCTTTTATTTCGATAGTCTCGCCGGGAAGACCAATTATTCTTTTTACATAATCGTATTGTGGGGCATTGGGGTATTCAAAAACGATTATGTCACCTCGCGCGGGATGTCCAAAACGGTACGACAGTTTACTAACAAGAAGATACTCACCGTCATGGAGATTGGGTTTCATGCTATCGCCTTTAACCTGAAAAGGTTGGGCGATAAATACATAGACAACAACAAAAATCAGTGAAGATACAACCACAGTTTCCAGAATATCAAGGAAAAAAGATCCGATGGATGATAGAATAGCCATAGGTACAGATTCTAAAGAGTAGATGGTGAGATAGCAAGAGATTATTTTGGGTTCGTAGCTCAGTTGGTTAGAGCGTCCCGGTCACATCGGGAAGGTCGGGGGTTCAAACCCCTCCGAGCCCACCATCGCGTGCATCGCGTTAAACGCGATTGACGCGATGAGTGTCCTGAGCAATTCGACTACGCTCATTGTTATAACTTGCCAAGGACATTTGATCGAAAGTTTGTTACAAATGCTTAAACACACAATCGTAGCTAACACCATATATCAGCTTTTAGGAAAATTCATTTCCGTCTCTGCCACTCTACTTGTTACTGTTTTTATAACCAGAAGTCTTGGAGTTGAAACATTTGGTCAATTTTCTATCGTTATTTCCTACATTGCTCCTTTTTATGTTTTTGCCGACTTTGGAATTAATGCCATCGTGGCTCGACAGTTTTCAAAAGATGGTTTGCTTATTGCCAATTATTTTAAATCAATCCTTTTTCTCCGGATCACTATTTCAATAGCCTTAATTGCTGTTGGGATTTTGTTATTAATTTTTATTCCGTATACCCCACAAGTTAAGCTTTCAATAACGATCGGCCTTTTAACAGTTTTGGCACAAGCGATATTTAATACCAGTCAAATTATTTTTCAAGTTAAATCCCGCTATAAATTATTTGCCGTATCTCAGATCGTAGGATCCCTTTTTCTGGTTTTGACCACATTTTTTTTAGCTAAGTATGGATTTGGAGTTTTCTATATAATTTTCACGTTTGTTCTTTCAAATATACTAACGAGTATAGTCTCATTATTTGTTATACGGAAAGATACCAAATCGGCAATCTCCATCATCGATAAAAAATACCTTAAAGAAATTCTAATCTTATCGGCCCCGCTTGGTATTTCGTTGGTCTTAAACACTCTTATGGTTAACGCGGATAGGTTTTTACTATCCGTTATGACAACAAGTGCGTCAGTTGGATCATACTTTCTGGCCTATAAATTGTTTGAAATCTTGCTTGTTATCCCAACTTTTTTTATGAATAGTGTTTATCCTTATATGGCAAGAATTGCTGATAAACCCGGAAACAGCTTTAAAGATATTTTAGCAAAGTCAGTATTGATTCTTACTGCTTTATCTCTAATGGCAACTCTAGGAACAATCATTTTTGGGAAAACTATTATTTCCTTGATATGGGGTGAGGGAATGGTGGGATCTTATCAGCCTCTAATAATTTTAACCGCTGGATCGGTAATTTTCTTTATAACCTCGCCTTTAAGCTGGGCGCTAATTGCAAAAGATAGGCAAAAAACCTTTCCGATGATTTATGGGATTGGCTTATTGTTTAATGTTATTGCAAATTGGATATTAATTCCGCGGTATAACTTTATCGCTTGTGCCTATACCACTGTCGCGACTGAATTTCTCGTTCTGTTACTGTTGTTATTTCAATTTTCAAAATTAAATCGGGTTTCACCCTAAAGGGTGAAACCCGAACTCAATTAGTATCACTCCTCATTAAACGAAAAAAATCTTTCTGCCTTGTTGGAATTTCCGGCCGGATCTGTAACATCAAGTGTTATTTTGTTTCCTCCTTCAACGGGATAAATTTGCGCCGAAAACGATCCATCTTCTTGCATTACAGCAATTTGTCCGTTAACAGTAACTTTTGAGCCGCCCTCTGTTTTTCCAAGGACTTTTAGGGTACGGACTTTGCTGGAGTAAGTTTTACCTGCCTCCGGTTCCAAAATTTCTATTTTTGGTTTTTCGTTATCAAACGATATTATTTGATCCACCGACTCGATACTTTTATTGCCAGCATCGTCATAAGCGACGGCGTAAAAGGTGTTTCTGCTGGGTTGAATTTTTACCTGCCCAAAATTAAAAGACCCATCTTTATCGGATATGGTGTCTGAAACCTTGGTACCGTTTAAATATAATTCCACTTTGGTTCCGTTTTCCGATGATCCTGAAATTTCTATAGATTCTTTGTTGGTAAAGGCGGGAATTTTGTTTATATAGGGGGGGATTGGGGACAGTAAATCGGAAGATAAAGATTTACTAGCGCCTCTAAAGTTTCTCCAAAAATTGTTAATGTTGGAAAATATTCCAAACACCCAAAGATACAGAATAAATAATATCGAAATGGCAAAAAACGCTCTTATAGCGATTTTTCTAATCATTAATTTGTGTTCTACTGTTTGGTGTCTTTGCATAACTCGGGACCTATCCCTTATCACAAGATTTATGACCATTTCCTTGATTATTCTCACTGCGAAGCAGTGAGGCGTAACAAGGTCTATCTAGATCTTACTACAAGTTTCGATCGAGAGTTCGTGGAGCCGTTTCCGAGGGTCGAACTCGGGACCTATCCCTTATCACAAGATATTAGAAAACAACCTAAATTTATTCACTGCGAAGCAGTGAAGCGTGAAAAGGGCGAACCTTTACTAACTTACTAAACTAGACGCGGATGGAGCCGTTTCCGAGGGTCGAACTCGGGACCTATCCCTTACGAAGGGATCGCTCTGCCAACTGAGCTAAAACGGCGAGAAATCGGGTTCCACCCGAATCGGGTGGAACCCGAATCAATCCGAATCATCAATTAAAAGACTGTGTATACCGTCAAATACTTTGCTATTGTAACAATTTTTTACAAAATCAGTGTATTTAGTTCCTTTTCTATCCAAAACAACATCGTCGTAATTAATCCATGGGATTGTATCATTACGATGTATATGGAATAAACTTGAGTATTGGTAATCTTCCACCCGACCGCACTTAACGATTTTGTATGGGTTGGTGTGAATGTATGCCGCAACTTTGGTCAAGTGATCCGCAGAGATTATTGAAACTGCTCGATAGATACCACCAAAAACCATACCTTCCCTCTCATGTCTTTTGTTAAATACGGATGTATACTGATTGGAAATTTTTCTCATAAAGTCTTTCATTCCATCAACTTCTAATAATTGGCAGATTAAATGGAAATGATTTGGCATTAAACAATAGGATAAAAGCCTAATCTTACTGTAACAGTAGTTAGGAGTTACCTCTATTGGTTTTTTTGACCTTGGATCTTTACGAATAACTTTAAGTCCCGGAGTTAGATAAAGCTTAAGTAAATGTAGGAAAGAAACGAAATCCTGATCATCTAAAAATATATTAGATTTATTTAAACCCCTATTATAGATGTGATAGTACCCGTTAGCGAAACAATGTTTTACAGTATTAATAGCAGGCATTTTAATTTAGTTATATCGTACCCCGAAATCTGATGTTGTCAAGAGAAGATTGTTTCGGGTTCCACCCGAATCGGGTGGAACCCGATTTTATGATACTTGGTATCTGTCGTTGTATGGGAATACCAACAATATTAACGAAGATAAAATTTCAGATCTTATTATAATGACTCTCTCGAAGTAGGGCACCTCAAACTTGAACTCATTCAATAGTTGCGATAAGGTGTAGTGCATAGATTTCGACAAATATTGCATAGATTTAAGCGTTGTGATATAAAATTTGCATAGATACATGGTAAACAATAACTTAAATATAGGCGAGGCCTCCAAGTATCTTGGAGTTATTTAATAAAGACACTTTTGCACAAGCAACAGACTGGATTGGAGGATCTGCGAGAGAACCGGAAGCAAGATTTTATTGTCCTACAAGCTCAGAATTTAAAGGTAGGTTGTCAAAATTACAAAGCGATTTGGAAAGGCTTCCCGATTTAATAGATTATTATCCACTTATTGTTGCTATAGTGGGAGAAATAGGAAACAATTCCTTTGACCACAATCTAGGAAATTGGCCGGACATCTCGGGAATTTTCTTTTCGTACGATACAAACAAAAGGCAGGTTGCTTTGGCAGACAGAGGTCAGGGTATTTTAAGAACACTAAAAAGAGTACGACCCGATGTTAAAAATGATGAAGATGCCCTACGGATTGCATTTACTGAAGTAGTATCCGGCAGATCTCCCGGGTCAAGGGGGAACGGGCTTAAGTTTGTTTTAGGAGTAGTATTAAGTAAAACAATCGAGATAAATTTTTTTAGCGGAGCGGCAATGGTTTCCGTTTCTAACAATAACAAGAATCTAAAAATAGACAAATTTTTATTATAGCGGTTGTTTAGCCTTAATTAAGTTTTAATATATGAAAATTGAACTCAAAAAATTTGGGAATCTTTTAACCTCGCGGCAGGATGGTCGGGAAGCACTTGCGGCTATCGAACCGTTGCTACTAAATATGGTAGATAATGAAACTCTGGAACTCGATTTTGATGGTGTCATCACTTTCACCCCTTCTTGGGCCGACTAATTTGTTACCAACTTAGTTAATCGATTTGGCATGCGTGTTCATTTTGTAAATGATGAGAACTTGTCTGTAAAGGTTACTCTAAAATTACTCCAAGATTTAAAGAAAAACCCATCACCGAATTGAGTCCTTGCACTATAGGCTTTGACGAAAGGCGAAAAATTTGTGATATAATCAAAAAATAGGGTAGGTTTTTGGGCAGATTCTGATTAAAGCAAAAAAGCATAGGCGCATTCTGCGAAAGGAGTTTTGCCATGGGTAAGTTTGTTGCTTGGTGCGGACCCGAAGATGCAGATACCGAAGCGGATGATACCTCTTATGAGGAAGGTATTGGTGATAGCGACGACAGCCCCTCCGACTGGAACTAGACAATAAGAAAATCTGAATCGACCCAAAACCTATTAATCCCAGATAACTAGAGCTTATCCAAGAGAGCAAAAGTTATCTGGGGTATTTTTCCACATAACGTATATGATAAGAGGTCATCGAAACATTTTTAAAACAAAATCCCTTAAATCTTTTTCGGTAGAAATGGAAACAACCACTTTGGAAAACGGGGCGCGTCTTGTTGTTTTTGAACGACCCAATACCCCTGTTTACGCCAACGCAATTTTTTTAGCGGGATCCCGTTTTGATCCTGCGGGAAAAGAAGGAATCGGCCATTTCCTTGAACACCTTCTTGTTGCAGGTACTAAAAGTTTCCAATCAAAAGATAAACTTGCGTCATTTGCAGAGCGTTTAGGGGGAACAATAGGGGCTTACACAAATGTTGATACTTTAACGCTGGAAACATCTGTCGGGAACCCTGGGGATTTATCTAGTGTTATAAAAATATTATCCGAGGAAATTACCAATTCTTTGTTTCTTCAAAAAGTTATTGATACGGAAAGAGGTTCTATTCTGCAAGAAATATCAGACAGCAAAACTATAGCTAATAAACATGTTAACGAAATCTCAAAAGAAAATGTTTTTCAAGGAACAGTTCTTGCCCATTCTGGATTAGGAACAGAAAGTAGTGTGGTTGGTATTACGCGAGATGATTTAATTTCGCATCGTGATCAGTTTATCTTTGGTAACAATACGGCGATAGTTGTTGCGGGGGGCGTAAAAGCAGAAGAAATTACCGAAGCTTTTTCTAACAATCTTATACTTCCAAAAGGGGAAAAACCTAAACTTTTAGAAGACCTTCCAATTATTAGAGACAAAACAATACGGATAGAAAACTCTTCCATCAAAGGTGATAGTGTTTATATTTCATTTGATTTTAGAACTCCGGGAATTCTTAACCCGGAAGTAAGACCTCTTTCTATGCTTTCTGCAATTCTTGGGGGCGGTCGAGCCTCCATATTAGCTAAACGGTTAAGATATGATAATGGATTTGTATATTTTTCTAATGCTCAACAAACAAGTTATCTTGGAGCTGGGGTTTTTAGCGTTCGAACAGCATGCGCAAATAAGAATTTGGAAAAAGTAATAACAATTATTGCAAAAGAAATTAACAAAATTGCAAAAAACGGCCCTACAAAGGAGGATTTACAACAAATTAAAGATAAAACTATTAATTCCGCATTGGTTCAAATGCAAACATCGGGATCGTGGGTTATTAGACACGCCTACCGTGCGTTGATTGATCCTAGCAAAATGTGGGCGATAGACAACTATTTTGATGAGGTTCTTAAAGTTAGTGTGGACGATATCAAAGATTGTGCCAAAAAGTTTTTGACACACAATAATTGGTATTTGTCGTTGTATGGGAATACCAACAATATTAACGAAGATAAAATTTCAGATCTTATTATAACGACTCTCTCGTAGTAGGGCACTTCAAACTAAAACTCGTTCCTATCCAATCTCCCACTTGACTCCCATTTTATCTACTCCTAAAATAGGACTTATATGGAATTCATACAACGGGAAGTCTACTTTTTGCTAAAAGATCACCTAAATAATCCCGAAATATCATTGATTCTTGGCCCTCGACAAGCTGGAAAGACAACTTTAATGGAAAAGTTAGCGCAAGAATTAAAGGACATTATCCAGCTTGCGTATTTCCGAACGACGCTACAATAACGGAATTTGGGAATCGAAATTGTTCCGCGGCTAAGACAAGTTGTTCAATTGGGTTTGATGGGGAGGTTAGGCCTTGTTCCCACGCCCCAATGTCATATGGAAATGTGACCCACGAAGGACTTGGTAAGTCGTGGAATAATATGATTGAGTGGCGTACTGGTAGTCTAATACCTAAAATTTGTCAGCAAGATTGCGGTGAATATCCAGCAAAATGCGGTGGGGGATGTAGGATAGAATCCTTAAATGCTAATGGGAGCATGGGGGGGAACGATCCCTATTGTTTGCAAACAAAACCTGTGGCAAGAAGAAGGGGCATTAAACAAATATTTATATGAAACTGGAAGTTACATATTCAATCGAAAAAGATGCACAAACTTATGTAGATTATATTTTTAACTTTAAATTCTTCAAACATGGGCGGGTAAATATTCAGGAAACCTTACTAGAGAAGCTCGATATCCCTCTACAAAGCCTATTGAAATCGGTAGAAAACGACCAAGAGGCCTTTTGTAAAATACGGTCATATCTTGAACAAACATATAATTCTAATCCAACGATAATTGAAGACAGTGCAGCAAAGCTCAAAACTATGTGGGGCAAAGTTGGGGATAATATAATCTTCTCATTGGAATTTTTATATAAAAAGCCATTTCCTTTTAAATTTGCCACAGCGTATTTGACAACAAATTTCATTTTTCCTTATAACTACGAGCAAAAATATTTTTTTGTAAATTTTAAATACCTTTCTACCCAATTAAATACTATTAAACACGAGCTAAACCATTTTATGTTTTATTACTATTATCCCGCCGGGAAAGATCTTAATTTGGAAAAATACGAACTGCTCAAGGAGTCCTTGTCCTTTTTCTCTAACCCGGAACAAGAAGGAAAACCAAACGAGGCACCCCTTCGCGATTTATATAAATCCAAGATATGGAATTCTTTGGATGAGGCGGTAATCCAAGCGACTAAGCTACTGTGTTTCCCTAAATAACAATGCTATGCAACCTTTGCAAATTGTCTCTGTAATTGTATTAATAAAACATAGAAACAAATGTCTCCTTGTTCAAAGAAGCGACGATAATGATATTTTCCCCAGTATATGGCAGAATTTTGGGGGAAAAGTAGAACTTGGGGAGACAGTGGAAACGGTAATTAGAAGAGAGGTAAAAGAAGAGGCCGGACTTGATATTACAACCAATCCAGTCTTTTTGCAAAGCTACTCTTGGAAAAAAGATGAGAATTCCCCGATAAGATTAGGTTTAGTATTTCTAGTGTACCTTAAACGCAATCAATATAAGTTGAAAATTAAGCTTGATAAAGAGCTTTCTAATTATGGGTGGTTTACTTTTGATATGGCAAAGAAAATGAACGCCGAAGACAAATTAATAGGTAAAAATAGCCCAACGGGTACTTTAGGACAACTGTCTTGCGCCAAGGACTATAGGCTTTGACATAAAGCCGAAAAATTGGTATAATATAGGTACATTTTTGACGAGGGCTCTCGTCGCCCGAACCCACGGCTTGTGGGTTTTATTGTACATTGTACATGGAGGAAAAATGAACACATTACCGCGTCGTAGGGTTTACGCCCTTTGGGGCGTATTCGTTCTTTTTCTTGTTGTCCTTCTCGTACTCGTCTGGAGTGCGCTACCCTTGCGGGTCCGTGCTTCGGAATTGTCGGATGGCTTCGGGCCGTTTCGATCGGGTGTTTTCGACTACTGCTCGATGAGAGCAGACGATTACACCTATTGCAACAGATCGGAACGAAATGGTCATTCCGTGTTAACCTGCACAGCTGAATGGCGAACCGGAATTTGTCCCAGCAAGTGGGGGACTAACCGGTTTTTGGCGACTGTGTTCGAGAAGCGGATGGCCGAAACGGGTTCGGGGGATTGCAGAATCTCTTACCAATACCAACCCAAGGCCAATGCCCAATATGCTCCCGGACTCCAGAAGTTACAAATCTTCTACTCTTGGGAAAACAGTTGGATGGAAACCTCATACTGTAGTTCAAATATCCAGTGTGAGGGTGCGGAATGGTCGTCCGTCGCAAGTAACCCCGAAATCTTGGGGTCGTGCAATGTTAAGTCGGTCGTAAAAGCACTTGGTGTTACGATCGAAAATTGAGGTGAAAAATGAAGAAGATCTTTGCTCTGATCACGATCGTGGTGATGCTCACCTCGATTGCCGGAAGTATGCCCG
>PEYT01000023.1:64005-64361 GCA_002774285.1 candidate division WWE3 bacterium CG08_land_8_20_14_0_20_40_13
GTTGCCATTTGGTTCAGGCTGGTGTTTCGTATGGGGATAGTAGGGTATCTCCCCCTGCGGAGCACTTTGTACTAACAAAAGATGGACAGCGGCTCGTATGGGAAACCAACACGCCGCGGGGTATTAGCGTCACGGTAATAGGTCTCGATGGGAAGGAAAAGGCATTCTATCAAGAGTCATACGACTATCTCATGGTAGAGTGCCAGCAAACCGCAAACCCGGGGAGAAAGAAATGATAGCATCGGTCATCTTTTCTTATCCCCACTACATCCGACGGCTTATGTATAGCATCAAAAGCCGTCGGATTTCTCATTGCAATTTTCTCATTGCAATCCTATTTCCCACAATGCTAGTAT
>PEYT01000023.1:64599-82291 GCA_002774285.1 candidate division WWE3 bacterium CG08_land_8_20_14_0_20_40_13
CCAGGTTGCGTAGGTGCTGGTCTATACCCAAGGCATTATTTACAAGTAAGTTGCGATTATCCTACGAGAGGAATCGATTGTGCTGATAGTGGCGGAACGCCGAGTTGTACGCCATCGGCCACGATACCCGGAGTTGCGTGTGTGCAGGGGAGTGGGTTGTGGGCGAATTACTATCAAGGAATTTTTGCGGACTGTGCCAACGATGGAAGCGGTACAAACTGTCCGTACTTAAAAGCTCAAGGTATTGATCCCACACTTAATCACGACTATAGCACTAATCCCCCTGTAGCAGGAATGTGTCCCGATGAGTTTAGCGTCACTTGGGATGGTTGGATTTTAATACCAACATCTGGCACATGGACCTTTTATGTTAGAGCGGACGATGGGGTGCAACTACAAGTTAATGGTAGTTCTCTTGTTGATTATTGGCACGATCAGGATGGGAGTATAGTTCGTACCGGTACCAGAACTTATTCTGCTGGTTGGTATCCTATTCACGCTCAACTTTACGACCGCTCTGGCGGATCATCTATTATTGTTGAGTACTCCGGTCCGGGATTTTCGCGCGCCGTTATTCCAAGCTCTAATTTTTCCTCCTGCAACAGACCATGTGGCACAATTGTGGCCTCACCCATTTCTCTTGGTGCCAGCTCTCCTACAAATTTAGCTTCTTTATCAGTCTCCGGAAGCTTTGCAGACTCTACAAATAATTTGGGATGCATAGAAAGCCATGTATTAAATGTATCGGCAAATCCCGGATCGTGGCCCAACGGGTCCACCAATACTTGGGTCTCGCTTTGTAACACCTCAACATGCTCGGTGCCTTGGAATACTCCAACCGCAAAAGATGGGTTATATTATTTTTCCCAATGGGGAAAATCAACAATCGGTCAAGAGCTTTGTACCGCCACAACTTGGGACGAGGATAAATGCAAAGCAAGCATAACAATTGATAAAACGCCACCAATTCCCGCTGGAGTTTCGCTACGCGTTACTGACGGAAGTATTAGTAATGGAAGCTGTATCAACAATGCCTCCGTTACCGCAACAAGCAACTTTTCCGATGCCACAACGGGAATAAAAACTGTCCAGTTGTATGGGTCCAATATCGCAAACCGCTGGCCTGCTGTTATGAGTGAGTGGGGTTTATTGTGTTCCGCTAGTAATTCGGGGACCTGTACGGGAACTTTTACTCCGCCAGATGGGGACGGAACATACAACTTTTGGCAAGCGGGGTGGGATAATACCGGTAATTACAACTGTTGGGAAAGTGTTTATCCTACTCCACCCTCCCCCTGTTACGCTCAGGTTGCCTTTGACCGCGCGCCTCCTGTAATAAATAGTATTTCGGCGCAAACCAACTGTACTAATTTTGGAGGAGTAGAAATAGGTCAAATAGATGCTTCTTGGTCCGCGTCCGACACGGGTTGCGGGGGAAGCGCGCTTTCTTATTTAATATCTCTTGATAATCAAACCTCCTTTGTATCCACGGGTTCTTCCACGACAAAGACATATCCTAATTTAACTCCCGGAAATCATACAATTTACTTAAAGGCGATAGATGCTTTAGGAAATACAAGCGCAGTATCAAGCAAAAACGCGCCTATTGCAAGTTGTCCTTTAAATAAATTTAAATGCTCTGTAACCGCCAATCCTGCATCTGTCATTACCGGTCAAAGTTCCACGATGACGGTCACTCTTAATGGGGGTTCGGGCATTTACAATACTTCCAATTGGTGGTCTGCATCAGGCGGAGTTTTAAGCGGGGTAACGCAAAACCGAGCTATTTGGAACGCTCTAAATTCCGGCGGCGCCAAAATTGCCGGAAGCGGCTTTGTTATCCGTTATACCATTACAGATTTATACGACGATCGAGTTGCGTCTTGCAATACCACCGTTTCCGCCACCGACTATCAAATATCTTCTTTGTGGTCGTCAAACGGGTCTACAAGTTTATCTATCCCAAATCAAAGCCCCGATCCAACATTTACTGTAACAGGATCTCCTCTATATGGGTGGGATAGTGATATATCTCTTAGTTTCTTTTGTGCCGGATCGGGCGGAAATTGTATTGTAACTCCTGTTTCTGGAACAACATTCTTTTCTGGCGCAGGTTCGTTATTCTATACTGTTTCACAATTTACCAATCAAAATTCTCCGTACATCATTACGATTACTGCGACAGGATCCGGAATTTCTAAATCGAATATTCTCAATATGAGTGTTACCACAATCCCAGACTATTCTTTAAGCGCTTATTGGGATGGAACAACCGATACCTCAAGAACTGTTAATCTTGGATCGGGCTCCAGCGCCAACTCTAGAGCAACAGTTTCATTTATAAATGGGTGGGCCTCGAATGTTCCCTTAAGTTGCACATACAAAATTGGAAGTAGTTCTACAACCTACAATTGCAGTCCCTCTTCGGCAAACATTACAACAAACGGAGGAGGTCAGGTATTTAGTATTCCTTACAGCGTTACGGGAACATATTCGATAACAATAGGTTCTACGGCCATACCTACAAAATCGGCTAACCTTACTCTTAATGTTTTGGGGTCAAAAAGTTGCGCTATTAAATCTTCCAATTATCCAAACCTTACAACCTATGCCATGGACGATGTTTCCTTGTTTGTAGAATCACAGGGAATTTATGTAAATGCCTATCGTTGGTCGACCCCTGTTGGGGTGCTAGATAACTACAAATCGGAAACCCCGAAATGGGGAGCCCGCACCGCAACCAACTCCGCTCTCCCCGGAAACACTTATGAAATCTCCGTGAGGGTTGGAAGATGGGGTACAGGCGATTTTATAGATTCAGTTTCCTGTTCTGCGAGTATTCTGGTTAAAACTCATGGGTATTATATTAGTCCCAATAAATTTATATTGGCGCAAGCGAATAACACTAGTGGGATTATTTATTCCTATCCAAGGCCAGAATCTGTGGTTTATCCGTACCCCGTTAATTTTATGGTAATAGGTTATCAAACTACAAATCCGGATACCAATAACGATGGGGGCGCTGAAATTTGGTGGCCAGCAACAACGGGGGATCCTCCGGGCGTTACAACAAGCATCGTTCCCACAAGCTGTACCCCAAACTGCAGTCCTTCATTGAGGTTTGCCGCTACGCAAGATGCAACCGTTACTAAATACTATATAATGACACAAGCTCGGTCCACAAACGATCAGGGAAGGGGTATTTGGCATTCCTACTGGGTTACATTGGACATTACCCCCACTCCGTATTTTACGGTAACGGCCTCCCCTGCCACAAGATCAATATATCAAGGAGGACAAACAACTTATACAGTAACTTTTACTGGAAAAAACGGTTGGACTTCTAACATTACTCCCGCTATTTCGGGATGTCCCGCCAACGCCTCTTGTGTATATGACGGAGCATCGTCATTTGCTCCTTCAGGATCGGGGACAATAAAAAATGTTACTGTTACAACGCAAAATATCACTCCCCCCGGAACCTACAATCTTACTTTTACTGGCGATGCTCAAAGGTTTGCCATGGCTACACTGGAAGTTAAACCTCTTATTAAATCGTGTTCCATTTCCGCTAATCCGTTAAGTGTAGTTTCGGGCGCAACCTCATCTCTATCCGCATCTTATTTTATAGATTCAGGAAGTCTTTCGCCCGTTTATGAGTGGAATCCTGTGGGAGTAGGCGACTCTGTCGGTTCTTTTAATCCCGCGACAGCGGTAACATCCACTTGGACTTCGCCTAATGTTGGTTCGGCCAGTCAATTTTCTCTTGGTCTTAAAGTTTTCGAGTCGGGAAATTCCGCAAATTATTCTACTTGTACAAAAACCGTTGCTGTTTCGCCCACAGTTCCATCTGATATTTTTGTTTCCTTGACACCATCATCCAGATCTATAGTACAAGGATCACAAACTTCCTACACAGCAACATTCACCGCTCTTAATGGATGGAATACCGCATTAACGCCTTCGTTGTCGGGATGTCCTGCAAATACTGCTTGCTCTTTTGATAACACGGGATCGTTTGTGCCATCGTCATCCGGAACAGCAAGAACGGTTAATATCACTTCAACGATAAGTTCCCCAGTAAATACCTTTACTATTCAAGTTAACGGGAATCCTTCAAGATACTCCACATCGTTGCTAACAATTACACAATCCAATAGAGCGCCGTCTTGTGTTATTTCCAGCCCATCGGGAAATGTTGTCTCAGGATCATCTGTAACCGTACAAGCTGTATTTGCTGATCCTGATGGAGATACACCAAACAATTATTCTTGGACCACATCCGCAGGTAATCCTTCCTCTTCAACCAACGCTACTTATTCATGGACTGCGCCATCTGTTGCGTCGTATCCTTTGATCAATCTAACAGTCTACGATAAACCAGCTTCAGACCCTTCTAGATTACCCGCAACATGTTTTAAAAGTATTCCTGTTATTCCCCGGTCCGATTTTTCCGTTTCTATTTCCCCAGCTTCTCGCTCCGTGGTTCAAGGATCATCCACAACATACACTGCCACTTTTACAGCATTTAATGGTTGGAGTGAGCCCACAGATCCTTCTATCACAGCATGTCCTGTAGGAGCAATCTGCTCTTTTAAGAGTGGAGATCAGTGGGCCTTTGTTCCATCGGCTTCCGGGACGACTAAAACAATTAATGTTTCTGTAGGAGCTTCTACTGATACTGGAACCTACACTATCAAGGTAAGTGGTAACACGGCAAATATTACAAGATCGGCAACAGCATCTCTGGAAATTACACAATCCAACAGAGCACCAACCTGTACTATTACAAGTCCTGTGGGAAATGTCTTTGTGAATTCTGTAAATACAGCGCAAGCAACCGCATCCGATCCTGATGGAAATTTGACCATTGCAGGTTATGCATGGGTATCAAGCGCCGGAAGTTATTCAAGTTCGATAACCAATCCTACAAATTGGACTGCTCCAGCTGTCGTCTCGTCACCAACTCTAACTTTAACCGTAAGAGATACGGGAGGTTTGACTGGGACATGTTATGCCTTCCCAATCGTTGTTCCTGCCCCAACCTATTCTATAGTTATTTCGCCGACCACAAGGACAATTCTTCAGGGAGGAAATACATCATATACAGCTACCTTTACCGCTTTTAATAATTGGTCTTCTGCAATTACTCCAATAATTTCGGGATGCCCGGCAAATAGCACCTGTTCTTTTGATATTTCGACTGCCTTCGTCCCATTACCATCTGGAACGGCGAGAACTATTAATGTTACAACCACAACAGGAGTGGCAGCATCTACTTATACAATTTCGGTTGTTGGGGATATACTGCATATTGCCTCGGCAACTTTAATAATTAACCCCCTAGGGGTTATTTCCGGAATTACCTATTATCAAAGCGATCCGTGGAGCTGTGCTACGGCCGGAGCAACAAGGCGTTCTAATGTTAGCGTATCCGCAAGTCCGGGATCATTAAACACCAGCTCAAACTCTAATGGAGATTACCAATTTTCCTTGTTAAACCCAAATGATTATCTCGTTACTGTAACTCCGCCTGTTGGTATGGTTTCTAAGATCACCTGTGGAGGAAATTCTCGCGCTATCACGATCCCCGCTACCGGGGGAAGTATAAACAATGTCAACTTTGTTTTGACCGATGTGGTTAATTCAAAATGGATTCAAGCTTATGGAGGAGATACAAACGCGGGCGCGTCCATCTCTATGGAGTCCTATCCATCAGGTAGCTATTATTATATGTCGTCAACGGCGGGATACGCCCCTCCCGGAAATGTTGGAAGTCAAAAAGCGGGATTTGTTAGCGCGGGAAGTATTTCGGGACTAACTACCAATGATATTTTTTCGTCCGGTAACTCTGGGATTGGTTATTCCATTAAAAGCGGAGCGGGACAAACGGCAATCCCCGGAAAGTTTACATCCGTGTTGTCCGACATCTATAATAGCAAAGATACAACTAACTTGCCCTCGGGTTCCTCTTATAGTAACACTATATACAAGATAACCTCAGGGAGTATCTCTACAATCAACTTTTCCAAATCTTCAGGAACCGCTGTATTAATTGCAAATTCGGATTTGACTATTACGGGAAACATAACGGCTTCGGGCAGAACTCCGTTTGAAAGCCCGGTTATTATTGTAGTACAGGGGAATGTGAAAATTGATCCATCGGTAGATCAAATTGAGGCAACAATAGTGGCGACAGGATCCATCACGGTAAATTCTTCGTCCAACTCGTCTAACGAAAAAAGGCTGGTGGTCACAGGGGGTTTATATGCCACAAACGGCGTTTACTTTAAAAGGGATTTGGCAAAAGTTACAGGAGAAAACAACAAAAAGCCCACAATCGTTGTTATTTACAACCCATCCCCTTTAGTATTAAAACCCCCAATGGAACTTTTGCAAGTTAGAACTTCGTGGAAGGAAATTTAAGCAGTAATATTCAATTTTACACTCAACGAATTAATAATAAATTGGTGAATAATATTTATTTCGTAACAACAAACAAGGGAAAAATGAAAACTCTAAAAGAGCATTTACAGGATGTTCCTGTTAATATTAGGTGAAAAGGAACACGGTCTTATTGCTAATAAAGCGTCTTTGTTTACAAGTAATAACGACTGGTCCACTATAGCAAAAATTTACATCCCAAAAGGGTTTACTAAACCAATATGCAATTTAGATACTTACGCTTTGGAGATACTTAAAAAACAGGAGTACCGTAAGACGGCTTTTTCTAAATTGACAGTTTGGTTAGCTAAAAATTACAATAAATTATTAAATAAATAGCTTAACAACTCTGATTTTTTATCGGCTAAAATGTAATTTTGGGGGGCCGTAAATGCGTAATTATTATGCAAATAATTAAGAGGAATAGGTTTTCTAAGCCTCTTAACTGTTTTGATAGGAATGGCGTATCCTTGTTCAATCCCACTCATGTATTCTAAAATGTCGGAATCTTCTATAATACACTGTGATAGTGCAATTTTATTAATTCTCTTGGGAGTATCAACTATTGGATTATCAAATTCGATGTAGCCTTGAATTTCACATACAGGATAGGGTACATAAATAAAAGCATTGCAGGGGGTGTTTACAAATTTTCTTCTAAACTCATACTTCTTTTTGCCTTCTAGCATTAAATCAAAATATTTTTTTGCAATGCTCATAACTAGGTTCATACTACCCCTTTACGAATAAACATGGATACAAAATAATCAAGTGAGTAATTTCTGAAAAACTTTTTGGGATCGGATACCCAATTACTAACTTCTTCCCATATTGCATCCAGTCCCTTGTCCCCAAAGAATATCTTATTCTTCTTTGCTCCTCGTTAAGTTTTTCTTTTAAACCAATCTTTTCAAGAATCACGGATGCGTTATCGAAATCAGATACGATTATTTCAATCTCTTCTAGACCCTTATCATTTAAACCATCCTTTGCCATACCAATTCTCCTTTTATAAGCCAGTGTTATAGTCTCACCCTCGTCTCTTAATCTTACATATGCTCCAATGTTATCTAGTTTTAAATCAGGATAATCAAATACTTTTCTCTTAAATATTCTATCAAAAACCTTAGTTGCTCCTATTTTAACTAGCTTGTTTTCTATTTCTTGTTGATTTATAGTTAAAAACTTAACTTCTATTTCCTCCATTTTAGGATTATAGCAAGTTTTAAGAACGCTTAGCAGAGCTTTGACATAAAGCCATGCTAAAATACTGTATGTATGAAACTAATTTTTACCACCACTAATAGTTGATATCTTTTCTAATCATTTCTTTGGTTACAAAATTTAACTTGCTCATCATACTTGGACATACCAAGGTGGTATAATAGACTTCGTGATAAAGAAAATCTTAAGGCTATTTACCGTTAATATTGCGATCTTGTATTTTCTTCCGCAGATCGTTTCCTCCGTTTTATATTTGGAAGGAGCCAAAACAATTCTTTTTACCGCTGGGGTTTTGGCCATCGCCAATATCTTTGCAAGACCTCTTGTAAAGCTTGTAATGCTCCCCGTAAATATCCTTTCCCTTGGGATGTTATCGTGGCTTTCCAATGTCTTTATTTTATATTTAACCTTGTATATAGTTCCGGGATTTATAATTTCTCCGTTTTCATTTGTGGGTCTTGAATATCAAGGATTTACTATTCCTGCTTGGGATTTTAGTTATTTTTGGACTATCGTTTTAGTATCTTTCCTTATAAGCTCGGTATACTCCGTTATTAGCTGGATTTTTGATATTTAATATGAACTTAAATTCCCTCTTAACCCTCTTTCAAATATTAACGGCCGTTATGATTATTATGTTAGTAATTTTGCAGGGCGGGGGTGCGGGACTGTCCGGGTCTGGTGGAAGCTATGCCAACTACTTTGCGTCCAAACGGGGTTTTGACCGCTACATCTTTATTCTCACCATATTTTTTGCCACCCTATTTATATTTATATCCATAGGAACAATTTTTGTAAGGTAAAATATGACACCGGTAATTGGTTTTCTATATTCCATTTTACTTTTTTTAGAGTCTATTTTTGCCACCAATTCTTATATTGAAGGCGTGCAAGGGTTTATTTATTCGTTGGATCCTGTAAAAGCCCAATCCGACGCCGAAAAAACAGTGGCCCATCTTTTAAACCGCTCGCTGTTTAAATATGATAGTGAAAATAAATTAACAGGCGACCTTGCAAAGTCATACGAAATTTCCGACGACGGCCTAACCTACACCGTAACCCTTTCTCCAGATAACTATTGGCACGATGGAAGAGCAATAACTGCCGATGATGTTATTTATACGGCATCTCAATATCAACATTTAAGGGATATCGGTACGGACAAAATTGGCGATTTTTCTGTAAGATTTTCCTTACCAAACAAATATTCGCCCTTCCTATCGGTATTAACTTTTCCTATTGTCAACTATATAAATTCCGATACTCGGTCGGGGGATTTTTATCTTGTTAAAATTAAAAGAACAAGCGAGGGAATTAAAGAGCTAACTCTCTTTACAACCAATACTAATTATAAAATAAATAAAATTGTTTTTAAGTTTTATTCTAAAGAGAGTGACTTGTTCATAGCGTATAAGCTTGGAGAGATTGATGGATTTTTATCGCCGTCAAATTTTTCATGGGTTGGTTTATCCAAAAAAGAAATCTCTTTGCTTGGTAGATATTTTGTTTTGCACTTTAACACCGCCCGAGAGGTTTTTTCCAATAAAGATAATAGAAAGCTTGCGGTGGAAAGTGTTAACTTGGAAAAAATGCAAAAACAATTTATTAAAAACCCTAACATAAAAACAGAGGGTGTGATCTCTGGAAGCCTTTATACCAAAAAGGATTTAACAGAGGCTGTTTTTAATCCCAACGCCACTCCTTTAAAAACTCCCCTAAAGATCAAAGCCATCGTTCCGGATCTTGCGGAAATGAATGGGATGATCAGTTATATCTTTAAATCATTCGAATCGGTGGGTTTTAATATTGAAGTGTCTAAATTGTCTTCGACTGGTGTTCAGGAGGCAATTTCGTTACCCCGCGATTATGATATTTTTATATTAGGAGAAGAGGTAGGAAGAGATCCCGACCGGTATGTTTTTTGGCACTCTACTCAAAAAGATCCTCCCGGACTTAACCTTTCGTCTTTAAGCAATTTACGGGTAGATAAAGCGTTGGAAAAAGGCAGAGAGGAGACTGCATTCGAAACAAGACAAGGGGATTACAATATTTTCCAATCCGCCGTAAACGAAGAGTCGCCAGCTATTTATCTTTATCATCCGGGACTCTATTACTACTTAAGCGATAAAATCGTTTCCTCTAATTTTGAAAATCTCTATTATCCATACGAAAGATTTGATAATTTAGTTAGTTGGAAAATGGGTAATGAGCTTTAAACTTGTTTCTTCCTATTTGCCTGCCGGCGACCAGCCCCAAGCAATTAAATCGTTATTATCCAATTTTTTATCTGGAAAGAATCATCAAGTTCTTTTGGGGGTAACCGGTAGCGGTAAAACTTTTACGGTAGCTAATATTATTGAAAAACTTAATCTGCCGTCGTTGGTTATTTCCCATAATAAAACATTGGCCGCGCAACTGTATCAGGAATTTAAGGAATTTTTCCCCGAAAATGCCGTTGAATATTTTGTTTCCTATTACGATTACTACCAACCGGAATCATATATACCGCAAACCGATACTTATATCGAAAAGGAGGCGGATATTAATAAAGAAATAGATAAATTGCGATTGCGGGCTACGGCCAGTCTTATGTCAAGACGCGATGTAATTGTGGTATCTTCGGTTTCTTGTATCTACAACCTTGGCTCCCCCGACGAATATTTAAAACAATCTCTACGAGTTGACAAGGGTACTATTACACAGGACGAACTCATCAAAAAGCTTACTGATATTTATTACGAGCGATCCTCTTTTGAGTTTACCCGCGGACAAATTAGAGTTGTTGGAGAAAATATTGATGTATGGCCGGCCTATGAAAACGCCCCCGTAAGGTTTGAATTTAAAATTGAAAAAATTTACGGAATTTATAAATTTAATTCGGTCACAGGAGAAAAAGCAGAAGACCTTGCATCATATGTTGTATTTCCGGCAAAACATTATTTAACGGAAGAGTCCAAAAGAGACGAAGCGCTTTTGCAAATTGAATCAGATCTTGCAAGTCAACTTAAAAATCTTAAATCGCAAAAAAAACCTTTAGAAGCCTACCGGCTTAAGCAAAAAACCTTAAATGATATCGAAATGATACGGGAGATTGGATATTGTAATGGGATAGAAAACTATTCAAGGTATTTTGATGGAAGAAAATCCGGATCTCCGCCCTTTACTTTGTTTGATTTTTTTAAAGATGAATTTTTGCTTGTAATAGACGAGTCGCACATGACAATTCCGCAAATAGGTGGGATGTTTAACGGTGACCGCTCAAGAAAGCAGACATTGGTGGATTATGGATTTAGGCTTCCTTCGTGCTTGGATAACAGACCTTTGCAATTTAATGAATTTGAAAAAAGAATGCCCAAAACTATCTACACTTCTGCAACGCCCGCTGTATGGGAAATTGATAAATCAAAGAATTGTATTGTGGAGCAACTCGTTAGACCTACCGGTATCATCGATCCGCGGGTTACTATTTTGCCATCAAAAGGACAAATTTCTGATCTTATGTCCCGTGTTGCGGACAAAGTTAAAAAAAATGAACGGACTTTAATTACCACATTGACAAAGAAAATGGCCGAGGAATTATCCGAGTATCTATCCACCAATACAAAATTTAAGGTTTCTTATTTGCATTCCGATATTTTAACCTTGGAACGGACGGATATTTTGGATAGACTCCGGAGGGGTGAGTTTGATGTATTGGTGGGTGTAAATTTATTGCGCGAAGGCTTAGACCTCCCCGAAGTATCTCTTGTTGTAATTTTTGACGCGGATAAGGAAGGCTTTTTACGATCGCGGACCTCGCTTGTACAAACAATGGGTCGAGCGGCCCGCAATGTAACGGGAGAAATCGTCATGTACGCGGATCAAGTGACTACATCAATGAGCGAAGCAATACTGGAAGTGGATCGAAGAAGAGCGGTGCAACTGGCATATAATCAAAAGAATAATATTGTTCCAAAAACAATAATAAGACCCTACCGCGAAAATATTGTAAAAATTCAAGATCGAATTGACGATCCCGAAGTTGTTATCTTACCGGAAAATTTTGAATTTAGAACATTAAAGCCGTCAAGGCAAAAAGAGATCGTTCGCAATTTGGAAAGACTGATGGTGGAATATGCAAAAAATCTGGAGTTTGAAAAGGCGGCCACGGTTCGTGATAGAATCAAAGCTCTTAAAATTTAGATCATATGGGGTAGTACCCAATTGGGTACTACCCCTTTTTGCTATGATGGAATACATAAAAATCCGCGGGGCGCGGGAACACAATTTAAAAAACATCAACTTGGATATCCCCAAGTTTAAATTTGTTGTTTTAACAGGAGTATCGGGATCCGGCAAAACCTCTCTTGCTATGGATACCCTTTTTGCCGAAGGACAAAGGAGATATGTGGAAAGTCTATCCTCTTACGCTAGACAATTTTTAGGTGTATTAAAAAAACCTGATGTGGATTCTATTGAGGGGCTCTCTCCGGCTATCGCAATAGATCAAAAAGCGGTATCTCATAATCCAAGATCAACCGTTGGAACAATTACAGAAATATACGATTACCTAAGGTTACTTTTTGCCCGAATTGGCCACCCGCATTGCGCTATCTGTGGAAGAGAAATAAGCCAAATGAGCATAGATCAAATAGCGGACGCGATTCTTAATTTGGGTGGTAGAGTTCTTCTTTTAGCTCCTGTCGTTAAAGACAGAAAAGGCGAATATTCAAAGGTTTTAGATAATTTAAAATCCCGTGGTATTAATTATGCCAGAATTGACGGCGTCATTTATCGAATCTCAAAGGAAATCGCTTTGATAAAAACAAATAAACATACTATCGAAGCTGTTATTGACCGTATGGTAATCCCCAAAAATATTTCTGATGATTTTAACCATCGACTTATTGCAAGCATATCTTTAAGTTTGCAACTTGGGGATGGTTATTTAATAGCTTCCGGGGTCAAAGATAAATCTTTTGCGTTTCCGGAGTCTCCAAAAATAATGGATGACAAACTTTTTTCCGAAAAACTTGCCTGCCCATTTTGTAATTTGTCGCTTCCGGAGCTTGAACCTAGAATCTTTTCCTTTAACTCTCCTCACGGCGCATGTCCCAAATGCCAAGGCCTTGGCGCGCTTTTAAAAATTGATCCAAATTTAATTTTAAACAGACACCTTACAATTTTAGAAGGCGGGATTTTTCCTTGGGCAAAAATGCTGGAAAACGATTCGTACTTTAAGAATATTTTAAGCTCGGTCGCAAACAAAGCAGGCTTTTCTCTTAACGGGAAAATTGAAGATCTTGATGAAAAACATCTTAACATTGTACTGTATGGGGGAGACGGACTAAGGGAAGACGGGAAAAACTTTGAGGGAGTAGTGACAAATTTAGAAAGACGATATAAGGAAACCGAATCTGACTATATAAGACGAGAGATAGAAAAATACATGTATAAAGAACCTTGTCCGGAATGTAACGGTACAAGACTTAAGCAGGCGTCGTTATCCATAACAATTGACGGATTAAATGTAGATCAAGTGGCAAATCTTTCTCTTTATGATACAACTCGATGGATTAACTCATTAACTGTTCCGAGTAGAATTTCAAAACGCGAAGAAAAAATAGCAAGTCCCATAATAAAAGAAATTAAAACCCGTTTGGAATTTTTAATTCATGTTGGATTAGATTATTTATCTCTTTCCCGCGGATCCGAAACGCTGGCGAGAGGCGAAGGACAGCGGATAAGGTTGGCCTCGCAAATTGGCTCGGGGTTATCTGGAGTTCTATATATTCTTGACGAACCATCTATCGGTCTTCATCCCAGAGATCAAGGAAGGCTTATAGAAACTTTGCACAAACTCCGGGATCTTGGAAATACCGTTATTGTTGTAGAACATGACGCGCAAACAATGCTTTCTTCCGACTGGTTAATTGATTTTGGACCCGGAGCGGGAATTCATGGCGGTCGTGTTCTGGCTTCCGGAACGCCTATTCAAATTATTAAGGATCCCAAATCTTTAACCGGGCAATATCTTTCCGGTAAAAAGACCGTTAAGGGAAATTACAATCCTAAATCCAACGACTGGGTAAGAGTGGTAAACAAGTGGACCGACACCACAAAAAATGATAAGAACAACTCACTAAAGATATTAAATTGCCATCAACATAACCTCAAAAATATTACTGTGGAATTTCCTTTGGGAAAGTTTATCGCAGTTACCGGAGTATCGGGATCCGGAAAGTCCACTTTGATTGTAGAAACGCTTTTAAGACAATTACGGAGCGATCTTGGGCTAAAAAATAATAATAAACCCGGATTAAACGATGGAATTTTAGGACTTCAGCATCTTGATAAAGTAGTAAGCATAGATCAATCTCCGATTGGTCGCACCCCGCGATCTAATCCCGCAACTTATACCGGAGCTTTTGATTTTATCCGCGACCTTTTTGCTATGACAAAAGATGCTAAAATCCGTGGGTACAATAAAGGAAAGTTTTCATTTAATGTAAAGGGTGGGCGGTGCGAGGCTTGCGCGGGTGATGGACAGCTTAGGATAGAAATGCAGTTTATGCCTGATGTTTTTGTTGATTGTGAAATTTGCGGAGGAAAGCGCTACTCCCGTGATGTTTTAGACATATACTTTAAAGACAAAAATATCAGTGAGGTTTTAAATTTGACAATCGAAGAGGCCATTAATTTTTTTGGAAATCATCCGCAGATCTTAAGACGCTTGCAAACTTTATTTGATGTTGGCTTAGGGTATATAAGACTTGGTCAACCTGCCCCAACACTATCTGGAGGAGAGGCGCAACGGGTAAAACTGGCCTCGGAACTTTCCAAATTACAATCGGGACGAACGCTTTATATCTTGGACGAACCAACAACAGGGTTGCACTTTTATGATTTGGAAAAACTAATTGGCATCTTAAAACAACTTGTTGCTTTTGGAAATACGGTTATAGTGATTGAGCATAATTTGGATTTAATAAAATGCTCAGACTACATTATTGACCTTGGACCGGAAGGGGGAGAAAAAGGGGGTAATATTATTTACTACGGACCACAAGATGAAATAGTAAAAAGCCAAAACTCCCACACAGGAGAAGAACTAAAAAAATTTCTAAAGGGTCGCGCAAAATAATATCTTCGAATCTATTTTGCGTTATTCCTGTAACCATAGATTCCAAATCTTTTGCCGTGTACCACGCTTCCACACTTCCAAACGATATGTTTATCTGCTTGGCGTTACTGCCAGTACTTCTAAACGATCCCGGGGGCAGTGGCCCCGCAGAGTCATGGCCTTTTATTATAAAGCTTATATGATTTGTGTCCATATTGTTAAAGTAATCAAGTCCCGAAGTATCTCCCCAAGTGGGATCAAAGGGAATCCATCCTAATACTGGATCATAAAATTCTACCCACGAATGAAGAAAATCCGTTTCCTCATTGTAAAAAACGGATAGGGGTTTTTTTGCAATATCCTCCGAATAAGCATATCCTTCTATTTCTCTGGCCGGTATTCCAATAGATCTTAAGATTGCGATTGTCAGGTCGCTGTACTCCATGCATACAGAGATTGTTGGATTTTGTAGGGCCTTTACAGCTCCTAGTCTAGTTTCCCGTGTTTTATCATGGTTATAATCCAATGTGTCCTTTACGAATAAATAAACTTTCTCAGCGTTTTGCGCCACTGAAAGATTTGGGTTAAAAAGATCGGCGCCAATTTGTTTGATTTTTAGATCATTGCTTTCCCAAAGAGGTCTTGCAACCGTATATGTTTTTTTAATATCCGATGGCACTGCGTCCACTTTACCGCTTTTAGCCATATCCGCTCTCACCGCTATAACTTTAACAAGTCCTGATACTCTCACGGAAAGCGATTCTTTTGAAGCCAGTTGTATTTTTGCAAAGTAATTCCCATCTTCGTCTTTATATATTTCGCGAGGTGTCGGCTGAATATCGCTTATTGCAACAAGCTGTCTATCTTTGATGTTTGGGGGAATAGGAATAGAAAAATCCCTTTTAAAAACATCTTGATTTGCAAGATCATAAAAAAGCTCAAAATTATAAATTTGGTAGTCGCCAAAAAAAACCGTGATTCCGTTTGTAAAAATCTGCGACTCCGAAAAACGAATGGTATTGTTTATCTTACCATCGTTGTAGCTTGTGGGTTTTGGGGAGATAAATTGCGGACTTCCAAGACTGTGAGGGAATATTATAGACACCGTGTATTTGGATATACCCGTACTACCGAACACTTTCGGAATGTAAATTTCTTTTGTTAATCCATTTTTAATTAACGCCTCCGTTGTTTTATACGAAACTTTAATGTCGTAGGTTACCCCCTTTCCAACAACAGGATTGTCAAATTTTAGTTCAATTTTTCCGTTACCACCTGCTTTTACCGTAGCAGATAAGGATTTATTTGAGGAGTATGCCGTTACATCGAAAACTGCAGAGAAACCGGTTTCTAAAACTTGCTCGCCCAAAACATAATTTTGCGTAAGGTTCGTGACGGTATTTGTTAACGAGACAAGAGTATAATTGTCGTCTGATAGATCGTAAGTGGCATTAATATCCATTAAAAAATTCTCTTCTGCATAGGAGGAATTACCGTAAAAGAAAAGGAATAGAAGGGCGAGAATAATTATGGAAAGAAAAGATTTGTTAGACATTCCGCAATTGCCTGGAGTTTACCTTTTTAAAGATAAAAAGGGAACTCCTCTTTATGTTGGAAAGGCAGTTAACCTTAAATCTCGGGTTTTAAGCTATTTTGCAAGTGACAATTTACTTGGACCAAAGACAAAAATAATGGTACAGAGGGCTGTAAAATTGGATTTTATTAAGGTGGACTCCGAAATAGAATCGCTTCTTTTGGAAGCGGATTTAATCCGGCAGTTTAAACCAAAGTATAATATTAGCCTAAAGGACGATAAAAAATACCCTTTAATTGAAATTTATGGAGAAAAAAGAGATAACAAAATTTTTAAAGGTATTAGAATATCAAGAACAAAAAGGAGTATGACCTCCAAATATTTTGGGCCTTTTCCGGATGGAAATACACCACGGGAGGTTTTAAAGATCTTGCGAAGAGCGTATCCATATGCCAATTGCTCCAAAAATAAATTTTACCTATACCAAAAGCTAATTCGGCCATGCCTGTATGGAAAGATTTCCCTTTGTCCTGCTCCGTGTCTTAAAGAGAACTTTGACAAAAACGCCCAGAATATTTATAAGATTAGAAATCTTCTAAAATCCGGTAAAACCCCGCTTACAAAAAAAATGGAAGGTGACATGGCAACCGCGAGCCGTGAGGAGCGGTTTGAAGACGCGGCAAAAATCCGCGATTTGTTATCAAGGATACAATACTTGTCACAGACATTTACTCCCCCCGTAGAGTTTATTAAAAATCCCGGACTGGAATCGGATACCCGCCAAAAAGAACTCAAGGAACTAAAAACAATTCTAAATCTTCCCAAAATTCCAAATAGAATCGAGTTTTTTGACATTTCAAACATTTCGGGAAAGCACGCTACCGGAAGCATGATTGTGTTAATCAAGGGTACGCCCAAAAAAGACTTGTACAAAAGATTTAAAATTAAAACAAAAGATAGTCCTGATGATTTTGCTATGATCGCGGAGGTAATTAAGCGAAGATTTTCTCACAATGATTGGGATTATCCCGATTTGGTAGTGGTTGACGGCGGCTTGGGACAACTATCCTCAACTGTTTTTGCTTTTAACAACATTCCTAACTACTCTAATATTTCAAAAATTCCATTTATCGGTTTAGCTAAAAAGCATGAGATTGTTATTAAATCTAATGGCGACCAAATAAAGCTTCTTGGAACCCACCCCGCCCTTAAACTTTTAATTCGGGGAAGAGATGAGGCTCACCGCTTTGCCAAGGCGTATTTTACAAAGCTTCTTCTTAAATCCGCAACAAGTTCGTGATAAAATAACATTGATTCCTAAACTGTCCTCCTTCGCAAAGGCTACTGGGGACATAAGAAAATCTAATTCGGATAAAATCAGAAAAGAT
>PEYT01000010.1 GCA_002774285.1 candidate division WWE3 bacterium CG08_land_8_20_14_0_20_40_13
TGAAAAAGACATTTTTTATTGCTGGGTAACGCAACCGGTATTGCCGTCAGAATTTACTACCACATTCCCCGCGCTTCCTACCCATCCTTGTAAACTGTTATACACTACACATCTCATCTGACAAACTCCGTTTCCAGTTCCGGTTGCAAATTGCGCGTAAGCTCCTGCCCAATTCGTAGCGCCGGCGCCACCACTACCGGCTGGCCAATATGAGACTCCAGCGGGTGTAGTTGGAGCGTATACTCCAATTTCATCAAACGAGTCGCATTTTGTGGCATCGTAACTTGAAAGAGAACTTTGACAAGCCAATACTGCCTGACATATTTTAGCAAGATTGGCTCGAGTGACGCCTTCCTTGGCGCGCTGTAACTGCCGTTGGGGATTAATAACCGCAATCACAAGCCCAGCCAAAATACCAATAATAGCAATAACAATTAAAAGCTCAATTAAGGTAAAACCATTTCCATTATTTGTCTTCATAGAGGGATGGCAACTACAGAAAACTAAGGTACCAGTTAATAAAACTCTCTCCAAAGATCAGCGATATTACAAGTCCAGCAATCAAAAAAGGACCAAAGGGAACGGTACTTTTTAATTTTTGGGCTCCCGTTACTACTAGTATCAAGCCAAAAACCGCCCCTGTCAAGAAGGAAAAAAAAAGCGCGACTATGACATTAGGCCACCCTGCAGTAAGACCAACCAAAAAAGCCAAATCGGCGTCGCCACGACCCATCGCCCGACCCTTAAAAGCCTTATGCAAAATCCAAAAAAACAAAAACGCGCAAGAGGCCGCAATCAAGTCGCATATTATCCCCCTTATCTCCCTTGTCCCCCCGATTTCCCCCGTTATCCAATAAACTAGGACCGCCAAAATCCCTACTACTATTACCTCTTGGTACACCACGCCGTATTTTATATCCGCAAAAAAGGTGATTATAAACACCCCAGCCAGACTTAAGATACTTAAGTAACCTAAGACACTTAAACTACTTAAGTTGCTTAAGTCGGAAAAACCCGCGATTAGGCCAAAACTTACTCCCGTAACCAATTCTACAGAAGGGTTAATCCAACCAATTGGCTTATCGCAGTAACGGCACTTTCCACCAAGGAGTACAAAAGAGAGCAGGGGAATAAGATCTTTCCAAGAAAGCGTATGTTTGCAATTATCGCAATGGGATCTACCAATTAAAATTTGTTCGCCACGGTAAAACCTATCAATTAAAAGATTTAAAAAAGACCCAGCAAAAATCCCAAAAATTCCAAACACTCCAAGCATTCCTAAAACCATAAGGAAAAAAGGACCAACCCCTCGACCTAAAGTCGAGGGGGCAGTAACAATATCAACTAAGGTCTAACTGTAAGATCCGTTCCAATTTCGTACCTAGTAGCGTTATTTCCACCATCCGTAGTGTACTTTAACTGATATTTCGTCGATTCAAATTGGCAGTTAACTTCGTATCCATTAGCTCCAGAACCATAAGTATAGTGTTGCACAGCTTCTTGCGGATCAACCGGAAGAGTGGCCAAGTATTTACCAAGGCCGGTTCCGTTAACTATGGTATAAGGAAGCCATCCCGTTCCATCTGTAGCCCTAGATCCAGTTTCCGATGTAGCTGTTATGGTATCAGAAAGTCTGATATCGCCATTAGCCAAAGCCAAATCGATGGCCTTTCTTATATTGTCCATATCGCTCATGCGGGTGGCATCTCTTGCCTCTGCCATCATTTGAGCAGGATTAATAGCAACCAAAACAACTCCGGTTAATATCGCGATTATTGCAATAACAACCAAAAGCTCGACCAAGGTAAACCCTTTGCGGGCAGTATCAACTAAACTCATAAACTTTATCACCTCCCATTTAATAAATCTCTCATAAACTATTCCGGGATACAAATGTGAGTTGTCCCCGTACCGCCCTTAACATCTTTATTTGCCAACGCCTTAAAAGAAGCCGACTCCGGTACAAAGCAGACATGAACCAAACTTTGAGCGTCTTGCGTAGCATAAAGCGACGCAAGATTCTTATGCGTAGTAAACTCCACCTTTACTTCGGCCTTGGAAACTAATTCAGCAAGCCAAGTCGCACCATCCACTAGTGTTCCATTTGGAGCTGTCGTCCATGGGTATTTTTGAAATGTTGTATAGTATCTTTCCAAAGCGTTAAGAAGCTCGGCTGAATCTGCCCTTTTTCCCGAATCGGTTGCTTTTCTAATCTGCTCTAAGGGATTAATTGCCGAAAGAATAGCCATTGATAGTATCCCAAGTATCACAATTACAATCAAAAGCTCGATAAGTGTAAATCCTCTTTTATTCATACATAATCACCTCTTCCGTCTTTTAACGATATACCTTTTAAAAGGATGATGTCAACTTATAAATCGGCGTAATAATTGAGATTATTAAAAGTCCTACCATAGCGCCAAGCCCCAGCATAATCAAAGGCTCCATAGCGGTAGTTAGATTTTTTACAATTCTGTCCACCTCCATTTCATAATACCGCGATACTTTGCTAAATACCTCGTCCATTTTTCCGGTTTCTTCGCCAACTGTTGACATCTGATAAACAAGTTCGGGAAAATTTTTGTCCCGTCTTAAAGCCTCGGATAAGGGCAGTCCTTTTTCCACCATTCCAGAAGCTTTTTTTAGACTATCGCGGATAATGGGACTGGACGCGGCCCCCGCCACAATATCAAGCGATTCCACAATGGCAACTCCCGAGGTTAAAAGTAAAGAAAGGGTCCGCGTAAATTCCGCCATCTGACTTTCGGTAGCAAGTTTTCCAAAAATTGGAAGCTTTGCCGAAATATGGGCCAGCATGTATTTTCCCGCTGTCGTTTTTTGATATTTTCCAAAAGAAAAAACAGCGCCAGCAGAAATCATAATAACTACCCACCACCTTTTAACCATAAAATCGGATATTCCAATCATAATTTTTGTAGGAAAGGGAAGCTCCACATTAAGCGATGTGTACATTTGGGTCAGTTTTGGAATAACGAAAACCATTATGATAACAAAAACACCAATCATTGCGATAGAAATTATCGCGGGATAGACCAAAGCTCCTTTTATTTTTCCTTTTAATTCCCGTTCTTTTTCCAAATTGTCGGAAAGCCGTAACATTACCTTATCCAAATTTCCGCTAGCCTCGCCGGCCTGCAACAGAGCAACATATGTCTTATCAAAAACAGTGGGAAATTTAGAAAGCGATACCGAAAGACTACTTCCAGACTCTACGCTTCTTTGCACCTCCTGCAATAATTTTTTAAGCGAAGACATTTTTGCCTGAAGATAAAGAATTTCTAAAGCTTGCGGAAGCCTTAATCCGGAAGAAAGCATCACCGAAAGTTGTGTTGTAAAAGTTACCTTGTCGTTTAAAGAAATCCGATCAAAAATACTACCAAAAAGCCCAAAGTAATTTGCTTGAGATTGCGCTTTTAAGGAAACTATGGAGTACTCTTTGCGAAGCAATATGCTGGCGGCGGCCTGTTCCGTTGCCGCTTCAACCATTCCGGAAACCTTGTCTCCGCTAGAATCCTTTGCTAAATATTTATACACCGGCATAGTTTTTGGAAAGAATTCTTACTAAATCGGCAGGATTGGGGGTATGTTTCTTGGCTTCGTCTACCGAAACCTTTCCTTTTATTACAAGATCGGCCAGCGATCTTTCCAAGGTTAACATTCCAAAATCGGAACTTGTTGCGATAATGTTATCTATTTGATAAGTTTTTCCTTCTCTAATTAAATTCCTTACCGCAGGGGTAGCAAGTAGTACTTCGCACGCGGGGGTTCTCCCCCCAGAAACCATGGGGATTAACCTTTGAGACACTACCCCTTCCAAAATCATAGAAAGTTGAACCCGGATTTGATTTTGTTGTTTTTCGGGAAAAGCATCCACTATTCTATCTACGGCTTGCGCCGAACTATTTGTATGCAAAGTAGCAAACACCAAATGCCCCGTCTCGGCAATGGTAACGGCGGAAGCTATTGTCTCTGGATCGCGCATTTCACCAACTAAAAGAACATTAGGATCCTGCCGCAAAGAGGAACGGAGCGCCACTTCCCAAGAGAGCGTATCGGTATGCATTTCGCGTTGTTCAATAATGGATTTGTCGTTAGTAAAAACATATTCAATGGGATCTTCTATGGTAATAATTCTCTCCGCGCGAGTTTTATTAATATAATCAATCATGACGGCAAGAGTAGTGGACTTTCCCTGACCGGAAGGCCCAGTTACTAGTACCAACCCCTGAGGCAAACGGCAAAAATCCGTTAGAATTGCAGGAAGCGACAGATCGGTCAAAGAGGGAATTTTACTTGGGATTCTTCTTAAAGAAATGGCCAAGGTCCCTTTTTGAAAAAAAGCATTTACCCTAAAACGGGCAACATTTTCCGAGCTTATGGAAAAATCTATCTCTTTGTTAATTAAGAGAAGCTCCTTTTGCTCACTTGTTGTAAGACCAAAGATAATTTCCCGCATGGCGGAATCGGTAAGTGTGTCAAACGATTTATAAACCTGTAAGGCTCCATCCACGCGGTATACCGGAGATTCGCCGCAGGTTAAATGAATATCCGACGCATCAAGTTGAACAGCTTTTTTAAATAAATCTTCCGCTTTAAAATTCATAATTTACGACCTTGCAACCATTAATACTTCTTCTATAGTTGTAATTCCCTCGATTGATTTTAAAAATCCGTCTTGAACCAAGGTTATCATGCCTTCTTTTTTAGCGACTTCTTCAATTTCGCTTTCGGGCTTTTTTTCCAATATCATTTTGGAAACGCTATCCGTAATGGACATTACTTCAAAAATCCCAATCCGTCCGGAGTACCCCTGTTTTAAACATTTATCGCAACCCTTCCCCCGCGATAATATAATCTTGTCCGTAGCTTTTCCTGTATAAAGCTCACCCAACGCTTCGCGGATATCCTTGGCCACTTCTGGAGGAGCCTCATAGGTCTCCTTGCAGTAGGGACAAACTTTTCTTACAAGCCGTTGCGCTAAAACGGAAATAAGAGTAGAGGCCAAAAGAAAGTTTTCCACACCCATGTCCAATAGTCTTGGGATAGATCCTGCCGCAGAGTTGGTATGCAAAGTAGATAGGACAAGACGACCTACCAAAGAAGCATGAATAGCAAGCTCCGCCGTTTCTCCGTCACGGATTTCCCCAACCATAATGATATTTGGATCTTGGCGCAAAAAAGAACGGAGTACCGTGGCAAAAGATACGCCCGCGGCAGGATTAATCTGCACCTGATTAACTCCCTTTATTCTAATTTCCACAGGGTCTTCCACAGTGACAATATTAACGCGAAGTGAATTTATTTTGCTTAACGCGGTAGCCAGCGTTACAGTTTTTCCCGAACCGGTAGGCCCAGTAACCAGAATTATACCGTGCGGTTTTAAAAGGCTTTCCTCAAATCTTCTAAGAGCCAACCCCCTAAGTCCCAAATCTTTAAGCTGAATTATTTTACCCTCCTCTTTTAAAAGCCTAATCACAATTTTTTCCCCTTCCACCGTAGGTATGGAAGAAACACGCAAATCGGTCTCTTCTTCTCCCACTTTTACCTTAAATCTACCGTCTTGCGGCTTGCGTTTTTCATCAATCTTAAGACCGGCCAATATTTTTATCCGGGCGATTAAACTGTCATGAACGGATTTTGGGAGCGGGACCAGTTTTTCCTGAAGAATTCCGTCTATTCTAAAACGGATTCTGGTATTTTCCTCCTGTGGTTCTATGTGAATGTCTGAAGTTTTTGATTTTACCCCAAGTTCCAATATCGCGCTTAGAATTCGAGCAATTGGGGCATCTCTTACAACATCTTGCGCTTTGCTTATATCCTTGATCTGCTCCTCCAATTTCGTTACCCCAACTTCCTCCAAAGCTCTAGAGACATCTTCCCCGATTACTTTCCCATATTGTGTTTCTATGGTTTTTAAAATTTCATCGCGCGATGCGATGTAGGGTTTTATGGAAAATCCTACTCTTTTTTCCAAAAATTCGATTGTTTCAAGATCCAACGGATCTGCCATTGCCACATCCAGCACTCCAGAAGCCATGGACATAGGAAAAACGGCGTATTTTTTGGCAACGCTTTCAGGAATAATGGCTAAAACTGCTTGTTCAACATTAAGATCGCCTAGCTCAGCACGCGGAACATCGTATAAGATACTTTTTGCTAGGATTAAATCGGATAATAGGGCAAACTTGCGGTCTAAAATAACCTCTTCAACAGACTTTCCGGTATTAACGCTTTCCAAACGAATAGCCGAAAGCTGATCAGCCGTTAAGATATTTTTCTCAAAAAGAATGTCTTCTATTTGTCTTTTCTTACTTTGCGACATTGGGCAGAATAAAACTACACTATTCTATTATTGTAGCACATAGTAGAATTTGTCCATGCAATCATTTTTAATTACCGGAGGCACAAAAAAAGAAAGGGACGAAAGAGCAAAAAAAGAAGGGCAAGTAGAAAATATCAACACCCGCCTAATGGAAATATCCGACTGCGAAAAGCAAACAATTGGAATTGAAAAGGTCCGGGAACTTAAAAAATTTCTGGAAACGAAATCGGGATTGTTGGGAAAAAAAGTCGTGATTATTCCGGAAGCTCAACATTTAACAATTCCTGCTCAAAACGCCCTACTTAAAACTTTAGAGGAACCACCCTCACGAACAATTATTATCCTTACTGCCCCAAATCGCGGTCTCCTCCTTGCAACAGTAGTGTCCCGTTGCAGTAATATAGATCTTAAACATACCGTAAAACCCATAGCGGAAGAAGGCTTTACACCGGTGTTTAAAAGCGACGCCGAGGTCTTGGATTTTTTTGCGGGAAATCCATCTATCTATAAATCGGTAAAGACTGCGGAGAATTTTATGGAGCAAAAAGAGGTGGCCCTTTCTAAAGAAAAAACTTGGAAAAACGCTCAAAGATTACAACTATTATACCGCTTTAAAGAATTTTTGTACTGTCCGGGCGCAAATATCCGCCTTATTTTAGAAAACATTTTCCTCGTTCCCCCCGAAGATGAGTTGTAGTAGAATGACCAAGTTGCCATGGCTAACCAAGATATCTACACAAAATATACCGCCGAACAAATCCAGATTTTAGAAGGATTGGATCCGGTAAGAAAACGCCCGGGAATGTACATCGGGTCTACCGATCAGACTGGTCTTCATCATCTTGTCACCGAAATCGTAAATAATGCCGTTGACGAAGGATTGGCAGGCTACGCCAATAAAATTACAGTCTTTTTTAAGGAAGATAACACCATCTCGGTAACCGACAATGGTCGAGGTATTCCCACAGATATTAAAAAAGAATACGGAAGATCGGCACTGGAATTAATGATGACAAAACTCCATTCCGGAGGAAAGTTTGGCGAAGGCGGGTACAAAATCGCAGGCGGACTCCATGGTGTTGGACTTTCGGTAACAAACGCTCTTTCCGATTATTTTTTAATTGGGGTAAAAAGAGGAAAACAATTGTTTGTTCAAAGATACACCGATGGTGTACCTGACGCGGATGTTAAGACAGTCACCCCCGAAGAATTTTTAAAGTGGTTTCCCGACGAAAGTCCCTATCTACAAAGCGAGGAGTCTGGTTCTATCTTTCTTTTTCACCCCAGTAAAAAATATCTGGACACTATCGAGGTAAATCCAAAATTCTTATCCGCTCAATTTAGAGAATACGCCTTTTTAACTTCCGGCCTTAAATTTCTTATCTTTAACCAAAAAAGCGGGGATAGAAAATCATATTACTTTGAGGGCGGAATAAAAACTTTTGCCGCGGCCTTAAACAAAAATAAAATTAGGATTAACGATACTCCCTTTTATTTTCACGGTTCCCGAGACGGAATTGATGTTGAGATAGCCTTGCAGTACAACGATTCCTATGCCGAAACCGTTTTGTGTTTTGCAAATAACATCAGGAACCCCGACGGGGGATCCCATTTAACGGGGTTTAGGGGAGGTCTAACAAAATCCTTAAACGATTACGCTAAAAAAAACAACTTTGTTAAAGACAGCGACGAACCGCTTTCTGGAGACGATGTAAGAGAAGGTTTAACTGCTGTAATTTCTGTAAAGCTTGAAAATACAAAGTTGCAATTTGAAGGACAAACAAAAAATAAATTGGGAAACGCCGAGGTAAGACCTGTTGTAGAAAGTTTATTTAAGGAAAATTTTGATATCTTTCTTTTGGAAAATCCCAAAGACGCGGGCAATATATTGGAAAAGAATTTTCTTGCCGCAAAAGCCCGAAAAGCCGCTAAGGCCGCTAGAGAAAGCGTTATCCGTAAAGGGGCGCTGGAAGGAAGTATATTACCCGGAAAATTAGCTGACTGCCGCGAAAAAGATCCGGCTAAAGCGGAAATATTTATTGTGGAAGGAGACTCCGCGGGAGGTTCGGCCAAACAAGGAAGAGACAGAGAAACTCAAGCAGTACTTCCATTATGGGGAAAGGTACTAAATACCGAGAGGGCCCGAATTGACCAGATAATTAAATCCGATAAATTTAAAACCTTTATTTCAGCACTCGGAGCTGGAATCGGGGACCAATTAAATGTGGATAAACTCCGCTACCACAAAATAATAATCATGACCGATGCCGATGTTGATGGTTCTCACATTAAAACACTTCACCTGACATTTTTATTTAGACATCTTAAACCGTTGGTGGAGAAGGGGTATGTTTATGCCGCAATGCCACCCCTATATAAGGCCACTTGGGGAAAAGAGAAAAAATACTTAACCGACGATGAGGAGAAAGATAAATTTGTTAAGGAAATGATCGGAAAAAATGTTACTATTCAAAGATTTAAGGGTTTAGGAGAAATGAACGCAGAGGAACTTTGGGAAACTACTATGAACCCGGCAACCCGCCATCTGCGACAAATAATAATTGATGACGAAGCTCTTGCTGATCAAGTATTTGCTATGTTAATGGGCGAGGAAGTATTGCCTCGCAAAAAGTTTATTCAGGCCAACGCCTCCAATGCCGAGGTAGACGCCTAAATATTATGATTTTATTATATGCTGTCTTGGGATCCTCTCTTCTTGCCATCGCTTATGCCGTATATTTGGCTCGATATGTCCTCTTAAAACCTCAAGGTACCGCACGGATGCAGGAGATCGCGGGGTTTATTAGAGAAGGAGCTAATGCCTATCTAAAGAGGCAGTTTAAAACCTTGGTTCCGCTTATTCTTATTATTTTTGTACTGCTTTTGGCAACATCTCCAAACAAAGATATTGCTATCGGAAGATCGTTGGCTTTTTTAATGGGCGCGGTCTTTAGCGCCTCTATCGGCGCTTTTGGTATGAATATTGCTACCCGCGCTAATGTAAGAGTAGCAAACGCGGCCCAGCATTCTTTTAAAGAAGCGCTCTCTATCGCTTTTAAAGCAGGTTCTACTACAGGAATGTTGACTGTGGGACTGGGGCTTTTGGGCGCTACGGTAATTTACCTTATTTACAAGGATCAGGCGACGCAGGTTTTGATCGGGTTTGGATTTGGAGGATCGCTCTTAGCTTTTTTTATGAGGGTGGGCGGAGGAATTTATACAAAAGCCGCTGATGTAGGAGCCGACCTAGTTGGAAAAGTAGAAAAAGGAATCCCCGAAGACGATCCAAGAAATGCTGCAGTAATTGCTGATCTTGTAGGAGACAATGTTGGTGACTGCGCCGGAATGGCCGCAGATATCTTTGAAAGCTACGAAGTGACACTTGTCGCCGCAATAATTTTAGGTTCCGTTTCTTTTGGACTTCCGGGGGTAATTTTTCCTCTTCTAGTCCGAGCATTGGGAATTTTTGCCTCGGGAATTGGGATCTTAACGGTTAAGGGCGATGAAAAGAAAAAGGACGGTATGACGGCAATTAGAAAAGGTTTTTTGATCGCGGCTGCTCTTTCTATTATCGGATTTTATGCCCTTGCCAATTATTATTCTCATGAAATTAGATTTTTTTACGCAACTACCGGCGGGCTAATACTTGCCGTGGTTGTGTATTACATTACCGAGTACTTTACTTCTTCCAAACATAAACCGGTTCTTGAGATTGCGAAATCCTCACTAACTGGCCCCGCGACCACAATTTTATCTGGGCTTGTTGTAGGGTACGAGTCCAGCGTTTATTCCGTCTTGGCAATCGCCGGAGCTATTTTGACTTCCGTCGTAATATTTTACGGCGATCCTCAAGCTACCGCTTATGGCATTGCGTTAGCCGGAATGGGCATGCTAACCACAACAGGCATTATTGTTAGCATGGATTCTTTTGGACCTATCGCCGACAATGCACAAGGCATTGCCGAAATGAGTGGGATGGATAAAGGAATGGACATTTTAGACAGGCTTGACTCTGTAGGAAATACCACCAAAGCTGCAACCAAAGGATTTGCAATCGGAAGCGCCGTGGTTGCCGCAACATCTCTTTTTGAATCCTTTGTCGCAGATACCGGAATTTTGGGAATCGAACTTACCAAACCCGAAGTGTTTGTTGGCGTTTTAATTGGCGCTTCGGTTCCTTTTCTTGTGTCATCCATGACAATTCTTGCAGTTTCACGCGCCGCGTACACAATAGTTAACGAAGTTAGAAGGCAATTTAAAGAAATAAAAGGGATTATGGAAGGAAAAGCAAAACCGGAATACGATAAAGTCGTCACAATCTGCACCACAACCGCTATTAAAGAACTCGTTAATCCGGGAATTATTGCCATTTCTTTTCCTATCGCCTTGGGATTTTTACTGCGAGAAGAGGCCTTAGGCGGATTTTTGGTGGGAATTATTGTTACCGGTCAACTTTTGGCGGTATTTATGAGCAACGCCGGAGGAGCTTGGGATAATGCTAAAAAAGCAATCGAGGGCGGGCTGTACGGCGGGAAGGGGTCGGACGCGCACAAAGCCGCAGTAGTTGGCGATACGGTAGGGGATCCCTTAAAAGATACTTCGGGACCGGCGTTAAATCCTTTAATCAAGGTTATGAATCTGGTGGCGCTACTGGTTGCGCCTTATATTGCCGCGACAAAAAGCCCATTGATTGGGATTGTAGCTGTGGGATTAATTGTTGCTGTAATGTACTACCAAAGAAAGAGCAGCCTTTAGAATATGGAAATTATTAAAGCTCCAATAAGTGAGGAAATGAAGAAGGCGTATTTAGACTACGCCATGTCGGTAATTGTTTCCCGCGCTCTTCCCGATGTCCATGACGGACTTAAACCCGTACAACGAAGAATTATCTACGCTATGGAAGAGCAAGGAATGAGCCATTCCTCCAAATACTCCAAATGCGCCGCTGTAGTAGGAGAAGTTCTTAAAAAGTACCATCCTCATGGCGATCTTTCGGTTTATGACGCGCTAGTTAGAATGGGGCAAACCTTTAGCGTTAGGTACCAACTTGTGGACCCACAAGGAAATTTCGGTTCTGTGGATGGGGACCCTCCAGCCGCTATGAGGTATACCGAGTGTAAATTAACAAAGATTTCCCAAGAGCTTTTGGCAGATATTGATAAAAATACCGTAGATTTTATCCCCAATTATTCGGGAGAAGAAACTGAACCTAAAAAACTTCCTTCGATAATTCCAAATGTCCTGTTAAACGGCGGTTTGGGAATTGCCGTTGGTATGGCAACAAGTATTCCCACTCACAATCTTTCCGAAGTTATGGACGCTCTGGTATTTATGATCGATAAAACAGATTCTTCTGTTTTGGAAAACACCCCAATGTCCCTAATAACCCCAATCTCCCCAATTTCCACCTCGCAAGCCTACAATAATTTCCAATCAACCGCGACTACAGATGACCTAATAAAATGCATCAAAGGCCCGGACTTTCCAACAGGAGGTGTTATCTATGATCAAAACGAAATTCTGCAATATTTTGCTACCGGTAAGGGCCGCGTAATGCAAAGGGCCATTGCAGTAATTGAGGAAGGGAAGGCGGGAAAATTTGTTATCGCCATAACAGAAATTCCCTACATGGTAAACAAGGCAACTCTTATTGAAAACATCGCTAATTTAGTCCGCGACAAAAGACTTGATGGAATATCGGATATTAGAGACGAGTCCGACCGTACAGGAATGAGAGTCGCGATAGAACTTAAAAAAGATGCCCGTCCTCAACAAATTCTAAACAATCTTTTTAAACACACCGAAATGCAAAAAGCCTTTAATGTAAACATGGTGGCGCTGGTTAACGACGAACCAAGGCTTTTGACCATGAAAATGATTTTGGAAGAATTTGTCCGGCACCGCCAAAAAGTTGTTTTTCGAAGAACGGTATATCTTTTGGCCAAAGCCCGCGAAAGGGAGCATATTTTGCAAGGGCTTAAAATTGCTCTTGATCACATTGACGAAGTCATAAAAACCATTAGAGAAAGTGAAACTCCCGAAACCGCAAAAACTTCCCTCATGAAAAAATTTGGGCTTTCCGAGATTCAATCCGTGGCAATTCTTGATATGCAACTTCGACGCTTGGCGCATTTGGAAAGACAAAAAATAGAGGCTGAGTTAAATGAAATTCTAAGTAAAATAGCAGATTACAACAAGTTAATTTCTTCTACAAAACTTGGACTGGAAGTAATTAAAAAAGAATTTTTGGAAATTAAAGAGAAATACGGTGATCCTCGGAAAACTAAAATTATCCGCTCGGGGGTTACAGAATTTAGTGAAGAGGAACTGGTAAAAGAAGAGCAGGTTATAGTAACAATCTCCGAAGAGGGCTATATAAAACGCATCCCCGGAGACTCGTTTAAAAAACAAATCCGAGGCGGGAAAGGTGTAAAAGGGGCGGAACTTAAAAAAGAGGACTCAATTTACGATGTTAGAGGATGCTCCACCCACGACACCGTTCTGTTTTTTACCAATAAGGGAAAGGTCTATCAAAAAAGGGTTTGGGAAATTCCAGAGGCGTCCCGCCAGGCAAAGGGAACCCCCGCGGTAAATCTATTAAACATCGCGTCGGATGAGGATATTACAGAATTTTTAAGTATCCCCAAAGATTCCAAAGCAAAGTATCTATTCTTTACCACGGAAAAAGGAGTCGTTAAAAAAACCTCTCACGAGGAATTTTCCAATATCCGAACCTCCGGCATCGCCGCGATTTCGCTTGATGCGGACGACACTTTGGGTTGGGTTAAACTGGTTGACGATAAAGACAAGATAATTCTCATCTCCGCCAAAGGCAAATCGATTAAATTTGACCAATTCAAACAAATCAGACCTATGGGCCGCACCGCGGCCGGAGTCCGCGGAATACGGCTGGGGACCGATGATAAAGTTGTCGGCTGTGAAGTAGTTTCTGACGGCAACGGTCACATTTTGGTGGTCACCGAAAACGGTTTTGGAAAAAAGACCCCGCTAGCAGACTACCCTACACAAGGTAGGGGAGGAAAGGGCGTAAAAACAGCAAAAATTACTGCCAAAAACGGCCCAATTACTTCCGTAAAACTTATTCCAAATAATGAGATGGACATTTTGATTACTTCCAAAGGAGGACAGGTAATTAGACTTTCCGCGGATAAAATTGCCACCCAATCGCGGTCTACGCAAGGAGTAATATTGATGAGGCTTGATAAAGGTGACAAAGTCTCCGCCGTCACCCTTCTTTAAAATCTATTTTCTGCTATAATACCCTCACCAAAACCCCAAATCCGTCAACCAAAAGAAAAGGAGCGTTAAAAATGTTGACTAGGTCGTCGTCAGATAGGGAGACAAACATCCTTGTCGTAGTAACCACGCTCTGGAGAGAGCGGGTACAAAAGAGAAGGTAGGGGTATATAAGGTGAAAATCCGGAATCCCCAGAAAATACTCGCTAAATCGCGTGGCACGATTTTCTGAGGTTGGTTTTAGCAAAGACCTACCTTTGTTCTTCTTATAGATAGGCACATTGCGGAAACTCCCAGTTTTTCCCCGATATCTTCTGCAAGACTTCTTATATAAGTTCCTTTAGAAACAACAGCTCTAATTGTTGCTATCTGACATTTTGCGATGCTTCGCCTCGGCACGCCAGCTCCACTTTTGCGGTCCCGTCCCGACAAAAGTCGGAAATCCGCAAAGGGTGCGTCTGGCATGCCTGCGGCTTTTTGCACCGCAAAATACTCCTTCCACCGTTTAACGACCTCGTCAATCCGAAAATATTTTCCAAACACCCCTAATTGTCCCAACCTTCCAAAAATTTCTTTTTCAAAGTCAGAGTAGGGGAGTGTGTAAAATTTTAGAAGCGCTATTTCATGAATATTTACAGGCCTTTTTGGCAAGTCGTTTTTTAAAATATGTTTTTTTCTGGAAACTTCGTGAAGCTTTCTTCCTTTAACCTTAACCGACGAAAAAGCCGGCACGGTTTGTTGGTATTCTCCAAGAAATGTTTTTAGTATTTCTCTAAAATTCTTAACTCTTAACTTACTTCTTAACCTGCCTGCGCAGGCAGGCTCTAAACTCTTAATTCGGAACTTGTCATCTACCAATCCCAAAACATCTCCGGAGTCGGTGCTAACCCCAAAAACTACATCAAACTCGTATTCTTTAGGCAACTTTACTAATTCCTCACACCTCTTGGTATCAGAGCCTGTAAGTATTACCATGGCACCTTCCGCCATCGGATCAAGTGTTCCCACATACCCAACTTTTTCTCCGGGGTATTTTTCCTTAAATTCCTTAATAACCGAAAATGATGTTTTCCCAAGAGGTTTGTAGTAATTAATTATCATTTACAAGCATTAGTTTAACGACATCGAAAATCTGTTTTGGACTTTTTAAAATATATCTCCCTAATTACCCCCCATCAGCTTCCCCTTTTTCTAGCTCTTCCCGTGAAATTTTCCGTACACTTCTTTTAACCGTCGGTTTGTGACATGGGTGTAAATTTGGGTCGTGGAAACATTGGCATGACCCAAAAGCTCTTGGACCGAACGCAAATCGGCCCCAGCCGCAAGTAAGTCGGTAGCGTAGGAATGTCGCAAGGTATGTGGTGTAACATCCTCGCGAATTCCGGCTTTAAGAGCGTATCTCTTAACCAGCCTTTCCACAGATCGTATTGTAAGGCGCAAAGACTCGCCTGTAGCATCTCCTTCGGCCATATCAATTCCAGAGTATCTAACAAACAAAGGCTCAAACTCGTCGTTTCTTACAGAAAGATACGCTTTAAGAGCAACTTTTGCCCGATCGCTTAAATAAACCGTCCGAGGTTTTCGGCCTTTTCCAATAACCGTAAACTCACCCCGGTAAAAAATAGCAGGAGTAAAATCGCTTTTATCTAGGCCCACAAGTTCCGAAACCCGCAATCCTGTGCTAAATAAAAGTTCTAGCATGGCACGATCACGCAAACCGGACTTTTTGGCGGGATTCTGTACAAGCATAAGCTCGTTTAGCTCTTTGTTATCAAGAAATTTAGGTACTTGGGCCTCAGCGCGTCCCAGTTCGATTTTTTCTGCTGAAATGGTATTGTACCCCTTGTCAACCGACAGCCATTTTAAAAAACTCCGCAAAGAAACCAAATAAACCTTTTGGGTGGATCGTTTATATCCAAGCTTGGATTTACCGCTAATTCTACGATTAAGGTTAAGGCGGTATTTATTTACAATCTCTTCGCTTATATCTTCTAGCAAAGGTTCGTGTCCTGTTTCTTCCTTTACAAACGCGATAAAGTCCAAAAGGTAAAAGGCATACATCTTAATTGTGCCTTGGGACATGTTTTTTACAAGCTCCAAATGTTCCAAAAATCCTGTCAGCAAGGTTTTAAGCTCCATGCCACCAATATAGCAAATCCAACCAATAAGACCAAGGGTAGGGTTGACAGTTTTTGCAAGCTTGGCTTTTACTTAAGTTAACTTAAATTACTTAAGTTAACTTATGGTTTAGGATAGAAAACCCAGAGGGAAGAGCAGAAACCTCAAACCATACTTGTCGTTAAATGTATGTTTAACGACGCAGGATAGAAAAAATACCGGTACAGCCTATTAGGGAACGAATTCAAGGAAATGCTAATATTTCGTAATAATTGCCAAGAAATTGGGGTTAAATTCATAAGAACTGGAACATGTGTATTCCCATTCATAAGTGACTCGGGTAACTTAAGTTACCTAGGGTACCTAGAAAGAAGGATACTAACCAGTTATCAACAACTATGACAAAGTGGCAGTGACAGCCTATAACTATGTCAAACATTCTTCTCTATCCTATAGTATGACAAAGTAGGATAGCATTATTTGGCACTATACTATGGGATTTGATAAAATTTGCCGCGCCCCCCACTCTCTGCAATTACACAAAAAGAATCATTACCGCAAGCGCAAGAAATATTCCAACATATTCCAAAACCTGTTTTTTCCTGAAGGAAAAATTTGCAAGTGTTTCAAAAGCGTTTATACAAACATAAAATCCCGCCACCAAAACCAAGGCTCTAAAGATGTCCTCCGTCCTTACAAAGGCAAGGCAAAAATAGGCCTGAGATAAAAACATAGCCACAAAAAATGACTCCCACAAAAACCTCTGGTTTATCTTTTGCAAGGAAAAATTTGATTTTGCTAAAATAAATATCGTGATAAAAAATACAGGAAGTTGAACATAGAAAGGTACCGGAACTTTAAAGATTATTACCGAGCTAATAAATATTATGTGCTGGCAAAGCAAAAGCATAAAGGTACGCGCTGGAGCGGTGAGGGGAATATCACTCCCCTTCTCTACCGATACCACAAAAACATTGGAGGCAAGAAGCATAATATAATTTAACGCACCGGAAAAGACAGAAAGAAAAAGAATAAATTTAATATTTAAATTTTGATAAAAATACGAAAAGAAAAAGGAGGAGATAACAAGAAGAAAAAGTATGGGCAGTGGTCTCCAAAAACCCTTTACTGTAAATGAGTAACGCACCGCGGCAAGACTCGCCAAAAGCGCTACTATTATTCCAATTCCAACTCCCTGAAGCTTAACCTCTGGCGGGGTTAAAAAACACGCCACAACGGTCACAGTAAATACCGCGGAAGCTATGCCAAAACCAACTCTTTTGTCATGAAGATATTTCATGGCTGGATATATACCCGGTCTTAACAAGATTTGTAATAGCCATGGCAAGACCGTCAGCGGCATCATCTTGTTTTATCCGACCTCCCATCTTTAAATACCGAGGAACCGCCTCCTGCATCTCCTTTTTTGTGGCCCTTCCATAACCGGTCAAAATTAACTTTGCCTGAAGAGCTGTGTACTCAAAGATAGTAATATCGCGCTTTGCCGCGGCCAGCATAACGACTCCCCTAGCCTGCCCCACGCTTAGCGCGGTTTTTGCGTTGGTATTAAAAAAAATTCTTTCTATAGCAATTTGGGGTGGTTTGTATTTATCAAAAAGTATCTCTATTTCGTTAAACATGCTTAAAAGCCGCAACGACATTTCCTGACCAGCGGGAGTTTTAACACAACCATACGAAATAACCTCTAATGGATCTTTCTTGGTACTTTTAATAACCCCAAAGCCTGTAATTGCAGTTCCGGGATCGATGCCGATTACAATCAAGATAAAACCTCCAAATTATGAAACACTTCCTGAACATCATCATTATCCTCAAGCTCCGCTATCATATCCAAAATCCTTTCCTTCTTTTTTTCATCAACGGGAATTCTAAATTGCGGGTTTTCTGGATCCTGACCAAAAACATACGCGGCGCATCCCGGTTCTCCAAGAGAACCACCGTGTCGGTTTAAAATTTGCCTAATCTCAGCGAGAGTCCGGTTTTTATTATCCGTCGCAATATCTATCATAATAGCTACTCCCTCGGGACCGTAGCCTTCATACCTTAATTCGTACAACTCCCCTTCTCCGGACGCGTCAACAGCTCTTTTAATAGCTCTTTCGATGTTATCTTTAGGCATGTTTACTTCACGAGCTTTTTCTATGGTAATCCTTAAAAATGAGTTGGAAGAAGGATCGCCACTGCCACCCTTTTTGGCGGCAATGGTAATCGCGCGCGCCACTTTAGTAAAAATCTTGCCGCGCTTGGCGTCAACAGATTCTTTAAGGCGGGCAACATTGTGGGAATGTGAATGTCCTGACATAGCAAAGATATTTTATGTTCACGACCGGATAAAGTCAATTGTTTACCAAATAGGGTTATCTGCCAACCATTACGCTCTTGACTTTTTCTGGCAATAAAATAAACTACTACCCTAGTCAAACTAGTACTAGTATATGGATCCACAAGAGCTTAACAACCTAACAACCAAAGCAATAAAAATGGCAATTTCCCAAAAGTGGCAGGAGGCGGAAGAGATTAATAAGAAGATTCTGCAACACAATCCCCACGACATTGACACCTTAAATCGTCAGGGAACTGTTTTTATAAATCTGGCCGAATACAAAAAAGCGAAGGCGGTCTTTGAAAAGGCATTGGCACTTGACTCTCTAAACTCTATCGCCCTTAAAAACCTTAAACTCTTAAAAGCCAAAAGAGCCGTGCACCAAGTTGTAGTCCCGGGAAAGTACAACTTAAAGGGCGCTTTAAAAGCCCCTGATAAACACACGCGCCAAAAAACCAAGCCCTACATCAAACACGCAGGACTTGAAGAAGAAGATTCCGAGAATCCCCCATTTGACGAAGACCCCAGCCTACAAGACTTAGACGAATAATTATTTTTGTTAGACGACAAACGCTTATCTTAAATCGTCCTCCTCCACAACTCTTGGAGCTTTAACTTCTGCTTTTTCCGCAGGCTCTTTCTTTTCATCTTTTTCCTCCTTTTTAGGAGCGGGTTTCTTTTCTTTAGGCTTTTCCACAGCAACGGGATTTTCTTCTTTTTTCTCTTCTGGCTTTTTCTCCGCTACTTTTGTTATCACAGGTTCTTTTGGCGACTGCTCAAAAGACCGTCGTTCTTCCACTACATGCCTTCCTTTAATTTCTTCTACAGCCGCAAATGGGGCTTGAAGATTTTCCTCCGGGATTAAAACGGCAATCTCGTCACCTTCCACCGCCTGCCATCTCTCCACAGCTTCGGGGAGAAGCTTATAGGATCCAAGCGAGGTTACGGCAACCCATTTCCCGTCCTTTTTAGCCAACACGCCCTCCTCTTTCTTTCTTTTTACTCTCTTGTATTGCATAAAATATGCTTTTCCAGAGTTATCAATGCGATCCACCTTAAGCGTATCACCAAAAACTAACGCAACTTTGGATGCGTAAGAAGGCGCCACGCTGTATGTATTGCCATCAGAACAGACAGCAGTAGTTCCATCAAAGGTTCCTGTGACTAAAGGTCTGTCATCGCGTTTTTCCTCAAATCGATCTCTTCTTGATGAAGATCCAAATAGTCCTCGGGATCCACCTAAAAGTTCTAGTGCTAAATTTAACGAAGAAACAGCCGCCGAAAGCGAGCTTTTTACGAGCTGTAATTGTTTATCATCGATGTTCATAAATATCACCACCAATCAAATTTAAAATTTCAAATTCTAATCTCCCCTTCTATCTTTTTCTTTTCTCCCACAACCCCACCCTTCTGATTCTCCGGCTCCTTCTGATCCGCCTCTTCTACTTTAGGTACTACGCTTCCCTCACGATGCTCCTCCGCAATCGCCATTCCCAGATCAAAAGGTCTTTCTATCCAAGTTCTAATTTTCTCTTCAATCTCGGCAAGCGGCCTTGAATACTTTTTCCGGCTAAGATCAATTATTCTATCTTTAAATCCTGCGGCCTGCTCTTTTGATGGCGGAGGCAAGGAAACCCCCGAAAACGGCGCGCTGGTCATTCCATCAATAATAAGCTTAATATAAAAGTGGTGAGCCTCTAGGTTAATTAGATCGTTTTCGTTAAAAACCGGTGCAAATTCCGGTTCCAAAATTTTTGCGTCCTGTGCTCCCAAGGTTAAAGCAATAATTGTTCCCACATTGCCAAAAACGGCCATCTGCATTTCTTCCGGAATCTGCGCGGTATATTGGTGTGTTAAATGAAGCGCCAAACGATACTTGCGGGCCTCAGATAAAATATTGGCAAAGGATTCCGAAGCAAAATTCTGAAACTCATCAACATATAAATAAAACGGAACCCGGCTTTCCCAAGAAACATTAACCCTTTGCATTACCGTAAAAAACAGCCGCGCCACAAGCATAGACCCCAATAAATTGCTATTGTCCTCCCCTATTTTCCCCTTTGCCAAATTCATAAGAAGGATTTTCTTGTTGTCCATAATATCGCGTAAGTCTATTGTAGAAGTTCGTTGCCCCAGCAAGTTGCGTATCGTGGACGAAGAAAGAAACCGACCCACCTTGTTTTGAATTGGCGACAGGGCTTCCGAAATTAAGCTTTGATTTCCTTTCATTCCCTTAAATTCCTTTTCCCAAAAATCCAACATCACAGGATCGTGAACCTTGTGTAGGATATACTTGCGATAATTGTCATCGGCTAAAATCCTCACCACTCCAAGCATAGTAGTTCCGGGAACTTCCAACAGTGTCAGAATAGCGTTATTTAACAAATACTCAAGCCTAGGCCCCCAAGAAAAACCAAAATGCTTTTTAAACACGGACAAAAGCCCAGATGCCATTAGGTTTTTTTGCGCCTGATCGGAGCACTCAAGAAGATTAAGTCCAACGGGGAATTCAAAATCAGAAGGGTCTATTACAATTACATCATCGATTCTTTCTTCCGGAACATTCTGCAAGATATCATCAATCAATTCTCCGTGGGGATCCATAACACCAACACCAAAACCGTTTTTCATATCCTGAATAATCATATTTTTAAAAATTGTAGATTTACCGGTTCCAGTTTTTCCCACAAGATAGGTGTGACGGCAACGGTCCTCTGCTTTTTCCGTGTCGTTTTTAATTCCAAACATTACCTGACGGTCGCGGAATGTGGTCTTTCCCATATATGTACAATTTTCGATTGGAAGATTTATAGGAGGCTCCCCTCTTTTAGCAAGACTCCAGCTAATGCTTGGGGTTTCCACGGATGCCGACGGGAGGTGAAAAATAGAAGCTAATTCATCGGTGGAAAGAATAAAAGACTGGTCATCCACAAAATCCCTATTTTGAAATTGCTCAAAGGAGGTGGCTCCGCTTTCGCGGAAACTGTTTAAGTTGGAAGTGCCAAATTGTTTAAAGGCCGCTCCCAAACTTTTAAGGTGTGTAGAGGCGGTTGCCTCGTCGGTTGATGCTACCCCGATTCTTACAATTGTTTCAAATCCCATCTTAGAAAGCTTGGCCTCGATTGCCTCCAATTCCTTTTTTTGACCCTCGGATAAAACAGCGGCGCGCTGCGGCTCTGGTTTTTGCGGAGTTCGTTGCGCCACATACGCATCACCCGGATACACCATTCTTTTAGGAATGTTCCCTAAGACCGCGCCCATCTCGTTAACAAAGTCATGCAAAAAATCGCCTAATCCCAAACTAACGGGCTTGGTTCCCATCTTAATCATTTCTACATATCTGTAACCTTCTGCCTGCCAACCGTCGGCTAACGGACGGACAGAAATTTGCGCAAACGCTCGGCTTTTTTGGCTTACTTCCTCGATAGATGAGGTCAAAGCCGAAAGCGGATCCACTTCAAAATCCCTAAAAGTACGGATCGGAAAATAGTTTGGCTTGGAAGGCTTTAGGGAAATACAATTAAAAACGGGGAGCTTTTCGTCGTACTTGATATAATCTGTAGATACATTTATTTGCGCGTTGGGATACTGAGCATAGATTTGGCTTTCCACATAAGATTGCAGTTGATGAGGAATAGTACAGTAAAAGATTAACCCTTCGCGGTCGGCACCTATCTCAAAAGTAATATGTTCCTGAACATTTGGGGTAAACTTTAACAGGCCATGAAGCGCAGAAAACATCTGCTCGGCCGCAACTGGAGCGGCTAAAAGTTCAAAATGCTCCCCCTCTAAATCCTTGGGAACTTTAATAACAAGAACGGTATCGGGACTAATTATTATTGTAGGATCTGCAACCGATTTACTACCTCCAGACTTTTTCTTTTGCGAGCGGAAAGCAAGACACAAAGAGGCTACAACCACAACTCCTGCAACAAGAATCAGTTTAAGAATCTCCATATGATAGTCAGCAAATCTCTCCCAATGCAAATATTGTCAACAAAAAACGGTACGGAGTCAACAGGTATTTAGTGGTGTCGTCGGAGAGAGTCGAACTCTCAGTCTTTTCCTTAGGACGGAATTGCTTTATCCATTAAGCTACGACGACGGTAACCTTATTGTACTACACCTTAAGTCCAAACACGCAATCAGGGCGCAATTAGCGCCCTGATTTAGAAAGGAGAGAGACCTATGGAAATGTTATCAAAGGGACTCTTTTTTGTCAAATCCCAAAACCACTAAAATATCAGCCCGTTGGGCAAACGGAGCATATTTGGAAAAGTCTTCGTCAAACACTACATCCGCAATCTTAAAACCGCGGGACAACCCCCGTAAAGTCGCATTCTCGGTATCTTTGTAAACAATCAAACTTTTATCCCACAATTTGTATCCGTTCTCGGGATCTATTGCTGAAATCCCCAAATTTTCGGCGGTTCTTGTCCCCCACGCTCCCAACCCGTCTTCCTCCGTTCCATTTATTACCATTATTTTTTTTCCTCCCTCGCGAAATGTTTTTGACAAGGCATATTTACTCCAAAGATAATCAAATTTTACGGGATCGCTTATTGTGCCACTATCCAAATTAACTACCTCTTTGTTTGTAACTTGGCGCGCAAAAAGAGACAGTTCTCCAAATTCCTTAACGCTTAAATCGGTCTTTATCTCTTTAAGCAAGGTTTCCGTATTTTGTTTAAAATTTAGAACAAATTTGGAATAGCCCCCAAAAGCGTTTGAGGGATTGGTGTTTTCAAATACTCCAAGAAGAAGACTTAGCGTCTCTTCTCCTTGAGGGGTGTACAAAATGTACTTGTCCAAAGATACAGCGATCGTTTTTATAATTTCCTTTTCCAGCTCTTCTACAGGTCTTTTTTCTCTCCCTTGTGGCATCTTAAGATAGATTATGGAATTTGTTTCCGGAATGGCTCGCAATATTCCATAACCGCGATCGTTAACTACAAGAATGTTAAGCGGAGATTGTCTATCCCAACTACCTGGAAGGCTAAAAGGAGAGTTAACTGCGGAGGCAAACTTAGTGGATAGAAGCTTTATTGAACTGGCTCCTGCAACAGCTAGAACGATCAAGCATGCGCACGCAACAACAAAAAAAAGCACTTTAATCTTTCTAAAAAGAACCTTTGCTGTTTTGGCTTTCTTCCAAGATACGGGTCCCTTTTTGTGACGGCGTTTTAGAGGCATTGCCATCACAATACTAATGCCAAGGTATCGCTTCTATGTTCAGTTTACTATCACCTGTACCCCATAGTAGTCAACTTCCCAGCTATGGGAGGTTTTAAATGGATGGGGTTGTCATTACGCGAAGATAGAACACTAGCGGTGATATTTAGAATCTGTAGCCGCGACGGGCTTTGGCAAGAAGGGTTTCTATTTCCTCTATTCCCATTTCCATGCTGTAAAGGGCATGTCTTACAAGAGATAACGAAGCTTCAAATTCCGGTTCCACTACAGATGAAACGCCCCGGACTTTAAGACGGGCCGCATCGCAATCTCTGTGGGCACGGGCAATAAATTTAGCTGTAGGATTAAGACGCAAACAATGATTTAAAATAAGTTCGCTATCCCTAGCGTCAGGAATTGCAATAACTATTGCCTTGCAGGTTTTTACCCCCGCCACAGTAAGGATCTCCTCGTTAACGGCATCTCCATACACAAACGGTCTTCCTTTCCCTTTAAGTTCCTTTAAATGCTTAAGGCTGTAATCAATTACCACATACGGCACCTTGGCAAAATCAAATATCCGTGCCGACTCCCTTCCTACTCTGCCATACCCTACAATAATTATATGGTTGGCCATATCCTCTTCTTTTTCCAAGGGGAAGGATTTTCCGTGATCGTTTTTATAGAAAAACTTTCCGTAAGCTCGCGGAAAACGGATCTTTATCGCCCCGAAAATCTTTTTATAAAGAGGTTTGGATACGCGCGATAAAAACGGTGTTGCTATTAAAGTCAGGGCCGTGGTTGCCACAAGAACATTAAACAAAGACTGGTCCAAAATTCCAGTGTCGCTTCCAAGTTTTCCTATTACCAAAGAAAACTCCCCTACTCCAAAAAGCGCCGTGGCAGTTAAAAACGATACTTTGGTATGAAAACCAAATTTTAGAGAGATAAAAAATACAGAGAGAATCTTAAGAACAACGACGACCGCAAAAAGAACTAATACTAAAGGGATATTAGATATTGGAAAATTCCGCACAGCCAAAAGTCCTATGGAAACAAAAAATATCGAGGAGAACAAATCGCGTAACGGCCTTATTTGCGCAAAAACCTCGTGATTAATAACCGCGCTACTTAGGGCCAACCCTGCTAAAAAAGCTCCCACCGCAAAGGTTACTCCAAGAAAATTGGCAAAGTAGGCAAAAAGGATTGCAAAGGAAAAGCTAGCCAAAAGCAAAAGCTCGCTACTTTCTACGAGCGCTAATTTTTTAAATAAATACGGAATCAGTTTCCGGCCTAAAATTAATGTGATGTATAAAACAAAAAGGGCTTTTATTATAGGAGTAAATATCTCGCCTGCAACCTGAAAAACACCGTTTCCGTGAATGCCCCCACCCGCCAAACTTAAAATAACCAAAATGGGAAGCACCATTAAATCCTGTGTTACCAACCAACCTAAGGATAGCTCGCCGTAACTGGCTGTTAAATCCCCCTTTCCATAAAGGATCTTGGAAACGACAACGGTAGAGGAAAGGCTTACCGCAAAAGAAATAAAAAGGGCTTGAGTATACGAAATGCTCATTATTGCCGGAAGGGTAACAAAGCCTGCCGTGGTAACAATTACTATTTGAAAAAAAGCGCCAAGAGCCGCCGGTCTTCCAACGGATCTAATATGGTCAAAATTAAATTCCAGCCCCAAGGTAAAAAGCAAGAGGGCGATACCGATTTCCGAAAAGAAACTTAAAAATTCTTGTCCTTCCAGATTATTGGAAAATACTGCTCCTAATATAAAGCCCACAAAAATGTATCCTATAATAACGGAGAGGCGGAGCTTGTGAGCCACAAAACCTCCCACAAACGCGCAGGCAATAATAAGGGATATTTGTAAGATTAAGGGCGGCAACATTGTATAGAAATTAATTTTAAAGTTTAGAATTAAGAAATAAGAGTTAAGAATCTAATTAAGAGTTTAGAATAATGAATAAGCCATAACTCTTAATTATTAATTAAATTATTAATTCTTAATTCTTAACTAATATCTGAAGTTCATTTGGTAACGAACTCTCAAAAACCACCTCCTTTCCACTAACTGGATGTGTAATTCCAAGCTTTACAGCGTGCAAAAACATCCTTGGGCACCACTCAAGATCCATTGTACGGATCTTTTTACCAAGGTACAAGGGATCGCCAACAATAGGATATCCTAATGCTGTCAAATGAACCCTAATTTGATGCGTTCTCCCCGTCTTGGGTTTGCATTTAATTAAAGAGAAACAACCTTGGTCCTTAACAATTGAAAATTGAAAATTGAAAATTGTAAGGGCTTCCCTTCCCCCCTCAACGACCGCCCATTTCATTCTGTTTCTGGGATTTCTTCCAATAGGAGCATCTATCGTAAAGACAAAATTGGTCCGGCCCAGCTTCTCTTTTAAATCTCCGTGAACGAGGGCGATATATTCCTTAACCACCTCTCTCTCTTTAAATTGATTTTGAATATTGGCAAATACTTCAGGATTTTTTGCGATAAGTAACACTCCGCTTGTATCTTTGTCCAGCCGATGCACAATACCCGCTCTCTCATA
>PEYT01000028.1 GCA_002774285.1 candidate division WWE3 bacterium CG08_land_8_20_14_0_20_40_13
GCTCGCTGAAGCGAGGGGCGAAGCCCCGAGCGAGGCGACTAATTCAATATGGTGGACCTGAGCGGATTCGAACCGCTGGTCTTTGCAATGCGAATGCAACGCTTTACCAACTAAGCTACAGGCCCATGGAGGCGCAGAGGGGAATCGAACCCCTGCATCGCGGTTTTGCAGACCGCAGCGTTTCCACTTCGCCACTGCGCCGTGTATTAAGCCTCCAATTTTTGTCGGGTTGCGGACCCCAGCGTTTCCACTTCGCCATCGTGCCACACCTGTCAATTTTATCAAAAAATGTTGGATTTAACGAGTTGGTAAAGTATAATGGGCGAGTGTGGGCTCGTAGCTCAGCTGGTTAGAGCGCTTATCTGATAAGTAAGAGGTCGAAGGTTCGAGTCCTTCCGAGCCCACCAATATCAAACTTTCCGATTTTTTTCCGATTGATTCGGCGGCGCGAAGCGCGCCAAACTGAACGCTCGGACGGGCAAAATTGAATCTGGCGCAACTCCTAACCCCACAATTGAAACTATGGCAAAAATCGCAAGAGGACTGGGTGTTTTAATTGATGATTTAATGAAATGACTTGTGAAAGTTAAATTACAATTGAATCATCTTAAAAAAGATGTAGATAAATTACAGAGATTGCACGGCAATCCAAAATTAAATGCTATTTACGGAGCCGGATGTGTACGTAATCCTAAAATTTTGTTCTTGTTTATGAATCCAACAGCTAGAAACATTTCATCATTTCCAGATTGGAAAGGATTAAGAGCTCCTTGGATTGGAACTAAAAATATATGGAAGCTTCTTAATTCTTTAAAAATTCTAAATGACCAACTTTTTGAAGTTATACAAAACGGCTCAGGCGATATTTGGACTTACAGTTTTGCTTTTGCGGTATATGATGAGTTAAATAAAAAATCTGTTTATATAACAAACCTCGCAAAATGCACTCAAGATGACGCGCGGGGATTAAAAGATAAAATCTTTAGAGAATATCTTGTAAATACACTGGAGGAAATTTACGAGATAAATCCTTCTAAAATAATCTCGTTTGGTAATCAAGTTTCTTCAATTCTGTTGAATAAAAAAGTTCAAGTATCGGACTACCAAGGAAACAAAAAAGAAACTTTGGAACTAAAGGATAAAATTTTTAATATCTATCCAGTTTATTATCCTATTGGGCAGGGCATGAGAAATATCAACAAGGCGATAAACAGAATCAATTCTGTCATTCGTAGTCGTTAAAATATGGACCACATAGCCATAATGAAAAAATCATGGGGATTAACTCAAAAATAAAAATTATTGTCTTTTGATATTTTTGAAAAATCCAAAACAGATTGAACCGTTTGAAATTGATAAAACTGGATTCGGAATGATGTCCGCTTGGCTTTCTGTCGGAAATATTGATAAAATCAGGGTGTAGGTGGCGCGCCATCAGTTCCGTTCAAAAAAGGTTCGGATTTCGTCAAACAAACGCACCAAAAATTAAATAATGAGTTTTAAGCCTTTAATCTCCATAATTATCCCTGCTCGAAATGAAGAAAATTATATTGGTAAGTGTTTAGAATCAATTTTTTCTCAAGATTTTGATAAGGGGTATTTTGAGGTAATTGTGGTGAATAACGGCTCATCTGACTGTACTTCCAATATCGCGTCGCAATTTCCTGTTGTTCTAACCCGCGAGTCCCGTGTCGGTTGCATCTACGCTTTGGTAAAAGGTCTAAGTCTTTCACGAGGAGAGATAATAGTTTTTACGGATGCCGATTGTTATTATCCCAAGAATTGGATTAGAAAGATCAAGACAACATTCAAATCGTCTCCAAAAGTCATGGCGGTAGGAGGACCTAGCTATTTCCATGATGGTGGGGTCATATTAGACGGGCTTAGTTTTTTGCTCCAGATATTTTCAAGAAGAATGCGGGGGGCAAATTTTGCTATCCGGAAAAACTTTTTGATGGAGATTGGAGGTCTAAACACAGATATTAATTTTGGTTGGGACACGGACCTTTTTACAAGAATACAAAAATACGGATGTTATAAGATCGATCGCTCAAATAGTATCTACACATCGGCAAGAAGATACAAAAGAATGTTTCTTAAAATAATTATATTACAGCTGGTCAACAATTTATTTCTTAAAGCATTTTCTAGAGGAGTGATTTTTCACTTCCCAAAATTAGCTTAGAAAGTGTTAGCATAATCATATGGAGACAATATTTTTTGAGGAATTTAATAAATTGGATATACGGATAGGAGAGATAATTTCTGCCGAACATATTGAGGGGTCAAAAAAACTATTAAAACTTACAATTGATCTTGGAGTTGAAAGAAGAACAATAGTTGCGGGGATTGCGGAGTATTATAAAGGTGAAAATCTTGTTGGAAAGCAAATTCCTGTAATAGTCAATTTAACCCCAAAAATGATAAAAGGAGTAGAAAGTCAGGGAATGATTTTGGCCGGGGATAATTACGGCACTCCCGTTTTATTGCATCCTGATAAAATGATAACCAACGGTTCAATTATCAGATAGAATGAACAAAACAAAACAAGCGGCAAAGGAGTTCTTTATAAAGCACAAGTTGGTATATAATCCCGCGTTAAAAAGAAAAGTTATTTTTGGTAGTAAAGGATTGAGCCATCTTTTTTATAAAGGCGCTAACAAGAAGTCCAGTCGTTCTGAAAAGGAAACTGTGATTAGAATAATGCTTTTAGAAAGGGCTATGACGGTTCTTCAGAGGGCGACCTTTTTTCAAGAAGAGAGTCTACTTAAGAATTCTTCTGGGGAGCCCTCTCGCTATTTTGCTTTTGAAGCAGTTGTAGAAGGTCGTCGTATTAAAGTAATCGTCTGTCAAATAGGGAAGGGAAAGCCTCATTTTTGGAGCGTGATTCCGGAATGGAGAAGAGTTCGTGGAGAAGTTGTTAATGCAAAAGGGGATTTATTGAAGGAATAAAAATGCCCGCTTGCAGCTTAAGTTTTAGCCGCACAACCTTTGCAGGTCACGAGCACAATTATGCTATCAAATTTTTGTGAAGTATTCAAGAGGAGAAGCCCAAAACTATGATTTTAGTAACAGGGGGAGCAGGATACATAGGGTCGCACACAGTAAAAGCCTTAAAAGAGGGGGGTTTTGAGGTAGTTATTTTTGATAACTTGGAACAAGGGCACAAAGAATTTATCAAAAACGACCTTCTAGTTAAAGGTGATTTGAGGAACCCTGCGGACTTTTTAAAACTGGACAATTTTAATATAGACGCCTGTCTTCACTTTGCCAGCTTTACCGCGGTAGGGGAATCGGTCAAAAATCCCGGAAAATATTATGGAAATAACCTTGTCGGTTCCTTTAACTTAATTAATTATCTAGCTGGTCGCAATATCAATAAGTTTATTTTATCTTCAACCTCCGAAGTTTACGGAGATGCGCAGTATCTTCCCCTAGATGAAGACCATTCGGTAAATCCTACTAATCCGTACGGGATAACAAAAATGATGGTGGAGAAAATCTTAGGGAGTTTTGAAACCTCTCATAATTTAAGATCTGTAATATTGCGCTACTTTAACGCTGGCGGCGCCTCTTTTGATTTAACTTTGGGAGAGTGGCACGAGCCCGAGATGCACCTTATTCCAAATGCAATACTTGGCGCGTTGGGGAAAAAGGAATTTAAACTTACATATAGTAAGGTAGATACGCCTGACGGTTCTCCCATACGCGACTTTGTTCATGTGGAGGATTTAGTGACGGCTCATATATTATCTCTTCGCCATTTATTATCCGGTGGAAATTCTAAAATATATAATCTTGGAACGGGGAAGGGTTACTCGGTTTTGGAAATAATTAAAGAGGTGGAAAGAGTTGCAGGCGCGACGCTTTCAAAGGAGCGGGGGGAAACTCGTCTTGGGGAACCGGCGCAAAAATACGCCTCGTATCAAAAAATAAAGGGGGAGTTGGGATGGGAGCCAAAGTACGGGTTAAAGGAAATCATTGAAACTGCCTACAACTGGCACAAAAAATAAGATTGTATTTTTTGTCGCGTGTTTGTAATATAAATGTATGCCCCCCGATAAAGGTAATAGAGAGATTGTTTTATTAGGACTTCTTGCCATTCTAATCTTCTCTTTTTCACTATTTATCCCACAATCAAAAAAGGATCCGGAGATATTTGTAAACGAACCCTCGGTCAAGTCAAATAACCCCTCGCAGGCAGAATACAACCTTAATGTTTTGTATGTAAGCATTAACCCTGTAGAAGATGGACAAGATCTCTCGCAAAAGTATTTTGGTTGGCAGTATCCCGGAGAAACAACAAAAGAGGCGCAAGAAACAGGAGTTAAGGCGAATATCGAAGCTATGAAGAGGTTGTCTGATAATAAAATCAATTACAAGGTTGCTAAAAGGTTGGATATTACTACTTTTCCAAAAAGAACAAAGGGATTTCAATATACATTTGATAGTTACAAGATCTGTACAGATAATTCCACTCTCGGCCCCTGTGAAACGGAAAAGTACAACTTTGATCATATTGATTGGGCCGTATCAAACAATATTTGCGAGATAGCGGAAGAAAATAATATTGATGAAATATGGATGTCGTCCCCACCTTTTATCGCAACTTGGGAAAATTTTATGATTGGGCCCAAAAGTGAGAATCTCTTTAATGTCAATGGCGGAACATACACGGTTCCAAAGTGCAAGAAAAACTATATCGTAATGTCAAGTGGAAATTCAAGCGCTTCTTTTGGGCACATTTACGGACACCGTGTTGAAAATACGATGGGGTACATAACCGGTTTTTGGGATAGCAAAGATAGGGAGAATTACTGGGAACGATTTGCTAGAATTTCTTTCTATTCTAAGCCGATGAATCTTGATTTGGATTTAAGCAGCGTTTCGTTTTGTGGCAATAGCCACTTTCCCTCAAACGCAACCGCTCATTACGACTACATGAATAAGGATTTTGCCGAATCAACATGCGGGGATTGGAAAAACATCCCAGATTTTACAGGCGCGAAAATCACTGTCAATTGCGAGGCTTGGGGTTGCAATGATTCCGATAGACCGGGAGGTTGGGCGGAATATTGGATGGGGAGTATTCCAAGGCAAGAAGGGGAGATGACTATGAGTAGTAGGATAGGCACATCATTTATAATGAAAAAAGATTGGTGGTACTACTTACTATATTCGGAGAATGTTACGCGTCTAGTTGCAGAAATGGTTACTGCCCAGGTACCGAGTTCTAGCTGTACAACAGGTCTCGCGATTACTAATTCAAAACCCAGCTGTATTTATTTAAAAGGCAGGGTGGTAGGCACTTCTGGAACATTTGAGTCTCCATTAAAGATTTCCAGATTTCCGGCAACAGTAGAATTTGTCCTTACAGGATCCGATGCTGATGGATGCAACGACTTAGTTGTAAATGATCCAAAATTAGGTAGTGGGGTTGGGTTTGATACAACCAGCGGATCCATCATTGGTGCCGTAAAGAGTTTTAATAGATTAGACAATGGTAGTTGTGAGAGCGATATTGTAACTTATACTTACACCGACGCAAAAAGTTACGAAGTCCTTGGGGTTGTTGCAGATACAGATATTGGGTATTCATACTGCCCTCTAAAAATTGAATACCCCCCTACTGCTTTTTGTAACGGAGTCTCTCTAATAGCAAGCGGGGATTCGGCAGTAGGAAAAAAAGGTAAATACAGTCTTGTTTTAAGTTACTCAGCAAGTACTCCAATTCAAGAAGCAAGATTTGAAATCCGTAAAGGATTGGGGCTTCCTACCACAGTTTTTTGCAAAAAAGATTACCCGGATGAAAATTGTGTTTTTGATAGCATTGCTGGAACGATTACCTACCGCAACTATTTTATCGATATATCGGGGGAGTATAGTGTTAGAGGCTTTATCAAAGATGTTCCCGGGACTTGGATTTCGCAATAGTTTTACAAACTAAGAGACTTTAGGTATTTTTTAAATTCTTCTCCCAAGTCTTTTCTGTCTAGTGCAAATTCGACAGTTGCCATTAGGTAATTTAAAGGATCGCCGGTTGTTACCCATCTTCCTTCAATTGGTTCCGCAATAATCTTTTTTCCTTCTTTAGCCAGAGTGTTTAAAGCATCAACAATCCACAGCTCATTTCCTTTTCCAAGCGGAGTTTCTTCTAGTTTGGAGACTACATCGTAGGCAAAGATGAATCGCCCAAACTCCGCCATGGTGGAGGGCGCTTCTTCCACTTTTGGCTTTTCTACAATTCCTGCTATTTCGTTTGAAATTTTCCGGTCTTTGTACTCAACAACACCATACTTAAATACTTCTTTTAATGGAACTTCCTGCACCGCCATAACCGCGGTGGGTCGTTCTTTTTCGTATACATCTATAAGTTGTTTTAGACACGGAGTTTTAGATTTAACTAAGTCGTCTCCAAATAAAAACGCTACGGCTTCATCATTATCAATTAAATTCTTTGCGCAAAGAAGGGGAGTACCGTTTCCATATGGCATGGTTTTCTTTTGCCTGACATACACAAAATTTGCCATCTGAGGAATTTCTCTTATCTGCTCCAAAAGTTCATCTTTGTTTTTTAATTCCAATATATATTCTAGGCCGATGTTGCTATCAAAATAATCCTCCAAGGCCGACTGCCCCTGTTGGGTTACTAAAATGATATCTGTTATTCCGGAAGCGACGCATTCGTCAACAACATGGTGAATAATAGGTTTGTCTATTATCGGCAACATTTGCTTGGGCTGATTTTTTGTAGCGGGTAGAAACCTTGTAGCGTTTCCGGCAACCGCAATAATGGCTTTTGTGACTTTAGGAAATGATCTCATAGAAATTTGTTTTTAACTTACCTAATAATAGTTAATACTCCCGACCACACAACTTCTTGTCCATTCACATTTACTTCAACCGATCCATCCCGCGCCCCTTGGGGAATCTTAACCTCAATTTGAGTATTACTCCAAAATGGAATTTCCTCACCAGAAAGCACCTCCCCGCCAATTAAAACAAAGCTTTCTCTTTGGGCGTCGCCAAAATTATCTCCTGTAATTAACACGGAATCATCGATTTTACCGTATTGTTTTTGAACATCAAAAATAACAGGGGGAGAATTGGGGTAGGGAATAGAGTCTGTGTCCACAGCTACCACTGGAAATTTTTCGGCCTCGGCCCCTGCGCGGTAATTTGTTTGTTTTTGAGTAAGATACACCGAAAAAGGAATAGCCACAAAAACAGCAAGAATAAAGGCATATGAAACAAATTGCCTTAAGGGGATATCGTCTAATTTTACTAGAAGTCTTTTTATCATTTTAGTTAATTATACACAAATGTTTTCCCTCATGATCAAGTTTGGTGGTTAACACTTCCAAAAAGCCCTTCCTTCCTAAAATTGCCCGAGTGGTGTCGGACTCAGAAAAGACAACAGGTACCTCCAAAATTCTCTCCCCGGAGAATCTTATTTTCATGGTGCCGGAATAACCAAACGATTCGCTTCCGCCAAAACCACGCAACACGGTTCTTTCCAACGAGTCGTAATTTCCAAGATAAATTTTGTCGGCGATAGTTTTAGGGACTGTAGAAACAACGGCTCCGCTATCAACCAAAAATTCCACGCTTTTAAATCCTTCCGCGGTTGCAATAGGTATGGTTAAGGTCGGTTCAAAAACCTTTCCATATACTTTATAGTTAACATTGGTATAAGGGGAAATTAAAAAGCAATTACCATCCTCCTCGCCAAAGATTTTTGGCGAAAGAATACTTGCAAGATACACGAGCAGTAGCGCGGAAAAAGCGAAGGTTAAAAATGCAACCCCAAGTTTTAAAAATCTTCCAGTCCACATATATCTTTTCTATTATACAAAATTTTTGACTTTTGCCTATTGCATATTTTTAAGTCTAATATTAGGCTTGGTTAAGATATATATGAGAAAAACCCTGCTTAAAAAGGAATCCCTTTTGCCTTTGTTGCCTTTTGCTCTTGTTGTAGTTATGGCTGTTGTTATAGTGTTTGTTTCTTCTACAAAATCTCGTAATCTTTCAAGCCCGCAAAAAACCAGTGATAATGAAGTACAAAAAAATGAGGAGGGACAAAACACCCCGAGTACAATAAGACCGGATGTGCTAACGCTTCCTATTTTAGATAAACATTATCCCGGAGAGCCGGATCATTTGGAGTGTTATAACAAATCTTGCGTTATTGTTTGGGGCGAGGGAGAAAATTTATGCAACCAAAACACAGACTGCTTAAACAAATAATATTAGCCCCGCTGGTATTCCTACTTTTTGGGGCGTCATCCGCTTTTGCCGGGGCAGGTTATCCCTATACCGAGTTTGGGCCAAACCATGTTGATGGAACCAAAGTAACTTTTTCCAGTGGCGATTTTTACTGGGATATTTCCGTAATTGGAACTGAGGTTGCTGGGGCGCAAGGGCATATTTTTTGGGAAGGTCACAAACTTCATAAAACCGATGCTGATGTTTATGTACTATCCGGATTTTTTAGAAATTCTACCAGCGCTGGTCTATCGGTAAAAATTTTTAGCGCAGGTTGTTATTCTAGTGAAACGGATCCCCAAAAGGCTATCGATCAAATTTTGCGGTGTGAGGAGGGGGAACCCGGATTTACCAGCGATTTTTTTACACTTAATCTAAAAACTCACGAGTCCAAACCCTATTCGTTTTCTTTAGACATGTCAAAAGGTCCCCGCTGGTGTTCCATTATGCAAATGGATATTGAGTATTGGGGCTATAGAATTAATGACGATCCCGGGACAACTTGTAGAGCGGATGCGGGGTGTGAATCTGGTGTTTGGAGAGTGCGCGGGCAAAACGATCCACTAAACAGTAACCCCGCGGGAATTGGTGTTTACGCCAACGGCCATT
>PEYT01000015.1 GCA_002774285.1 candidate division WWE3 bacterium CG08_land_8_20_14_0_20_40_13
AGAAACCTAAAGACAACACAAAAAATGGATGGTTTTAAAGTTAATGCTGTGCCGCTAAGAGACTTTCTGTTAAGACCACAAGGTCTTTTGTGAATATTTTGTCCGTTGCGTAAAATTTTGTTTCTGTTAGAATTGCGGCGAAATGTCATTAAAGAAAGAAGAAAAAGTAGAAATAATCCAAAAGACCGCGACCCACAAAAATGACACGGGTTCGCCAGAAGTGCAGGTTGCGCTTTTGTCAAAAAGAATAGATGAGCTATCCGGTCACCTTAAAGTCCATAAAAAGGATTTTCACTCCAGACGCGGCCTTTTACAGATGGTTAATAAAAGAAGAAGACTTTTAATGTATCTTTCCAAAAAGTCTAAGGAAAGATACGAGTCCATCTTAAAGATATTGAAGTTGAAAAAGTAGATTGTTCTACCTCAAAAGAAAAAATTTCGATCGAAGTAATTTTCTATTATTTATTGTTATCTAAAGTATATGAACTCTTTTGTAAAAAAAGAAACAGTGATTAACGGTGTTACGCTTACTCTTGAAACAGGAATTTTGGCTCCTCAGGCCAATTTAGCGGTTCTTGCAACTATGGGGGAAACCGTAGTTTTAGCAACGGTAGTTTGTAACGAGCCCGCAACGGAAATGGATTTTTTTCCACTTAGAATTGACTACGAAGAAAAGCTTTACGCTGGAGGCCTTATAAAGTCCTCCCGTTTTGTAAAAAGAGAGGGGAGACCCACAGATGAGGCTATTATAAGCGGCCGTTTAATAGACCACGCCGTCCGTCCGCTTTTTCCAAAGGATTTTATGTACGATACGCAAGTTGTTGTTACAGTGCTTTCTCACGATGGCGTTAATAATCCCGATGTGCTTTCTATGATTGCCGTAAGCGCCGTCTTAACTGCTTCCGATGTGCCGTTTGGTGGCCCTTTTGGGACCGTGCGCGTTGGTATGGTTAATGGCGAGTTCGTAGTTAACCCATCGCTTTCCGATAAGCATTTGGAATTGGATATGATTTTTTCGGGATTTAAAGATCGGGTGCTGGCTATAGAAGCTGGGGCAAAAATTGTTTCCGAAGATAAGATATTTAAGGCGATGGAATTTGGTTTATCGCAGGTTACCCCTATCATTTCTCTTATCGAGGAATTTTCCCGCGAGGTTGGAAAAACAAAAATTACCTATAAATCGAAGGCTTTGGACGAAAAACTTGTTACCGAGGTTAAAAAATTAGTTTTAGATGATGTGAAGAAAGCCATCACCTCCACTTTTACCGATAGAGTAGATATTACCCTTGCCATGGAGGAGAAGGTTTTTAAGGGGCTGGAAGGAAAATTTACAAAATCCGATATGAAACGGGCGCTTTTTGAAGTGGAAAAAGAAGCTACAAGACATTTGATTATAGACGAGGGGAAAAGGCCAGATGGAAGAAGGTTGGACGAGTTGCGGGATATTTCCTGTAAAGTTGGAGTTCTTCCAAGAACTCACGGCTCTGGACTTTTTATCCGTGGGCTTACCCAGTCGTTAACAGTCGCTACCTTGGGGTCTGGTTCTTTAGAGCAACTTATCCAAAATATGTTTGGCGAGGAAACCAAAAGATATATTCATCATTATAACGGTCCCGCATTTTCTTTAGGGGAAATTGGTCAAATAGGAAGCACAGGAAGGCGTGAAATAGGGCATGGGGCATTGGCGGAAAAGGCCTTGCTTCCCGTAATTCCTGAACGCGATAAATTTCCCTATACCATAAGACTAGTCTCCGAAATTTTGTCCCAGCAAGGGTCTTCCTCTATGGCCGCGACCTGCGGATCAACTTTGGCTCTTATGGATGCTGGAGTTCCTATAAAAGCCCCTGTTGCCGGAATTGCCGTGGGCTTAATGACTGATAAAAGCGAAAGCAAATACATAGTTTTAACAGATATTGCCAACTTTGAGGATTTTTACGGCTTTATGGACTTTAAGATGGCGGGAACAAAAGAGGGCGTTACGGCAATTCAGATGGATATAAAGCTTGCCGGAATTCCCATTTCCATTTTTAGTGAAATTTTGGAAAGATCAAAAACAGCTCGGCTGGAAGTTTTGGGAATCCTTGAAAAGGAAATCGCCTCGCCCAGAAGCGAGATAAGTAAACACGCGCCAAAAATCGTTCAAATTACAATTAAGAAAGATCAGATCGGACTTATTATTGGATCCGGTGGCAAGACAATAAGAGAAATTATGGAAAAATCCGGAGCGGTGGTGGATGTGGACGAGAATGAACATGTGGGGATTGTTAGCATTTCCGCTAAAGATATCGAAGCTTTAAACAAAGCTAAAGAGATTGTGGAAGCAATGGTTAAAGAAGTTAAGCCCGGAGAAATATATGACGGGACAATCACAAGAGTTGTTGATTTTGGCGCTTTTGTGGAAATATTACCCGGCAAGGAAGGTCTTTTGCATGTTTCCGAAATGTCCCACGAGTTTGTATCGCATCCATCGGCTATTGTGCACGAAGGCGACAAAGTAAGAGTAAAAGTTTTGGAAGTGGGGATGGATGGAAAGACGAGTTTGTCTATAAAGGCATTAACCGAAGCTCCTGCGGGTTCCAATTTTACACCAAGGAGACCGCATGGCGGAGATGGTGGGGCTCCAAGAGAAAGAAGCTCTTTTAGTGGTGGTGGCGATCGCTTCCCGCAACACCGTGGCAGAGCTGGAATGTACGATAATAATAGAAGAGTGGGGTTTGGCGATAGAAGGACCGGTGGTGGACCCGGAGGGCCTTCCCGATTTGGTCAACGACACCGTGCCCCAGCGTATTAAGGCGGGAAAATTCGCATTATAGGTTTTAGAATCCGAAAAGGTTTAGCCACCTTTTATAGGTGTCAGGGGGCGTTACCAGTTTGCCACTCTCCCTTTTTATCTTTAATTCTTCGGCAAGTCCTAGGTGGTCAAAGGAAACTCTTTGGATTTCTTTTTCAATAAAGACGCTTGTCTTGCGGTAAGCAAGTTCCTTTTTAAGCTCTTCCTGATATTGTCTTAAATCCGCTACCTCGCTACGCAGTAAATCCACCTTTTTGGTTTTTTGCGCGGAATTTCTTATTGCGATAACCATGTTTAAACAAAAAACAAGAGCCACAGTTACAGCGATTATTCTAATGGGAGTTTTCATGTATTTTAATAACTAACTCTGGCAGTACCATCTCTAATAATTGTCACTTTATCGTTTCTTAAATCGGCAACGGTGGATGGGGGATTAACGGGGAGAACCCCAAAATCTACCACCAGACCCGGTTGATATTTCCTATTCTCAAATTCCGTAAGTACTGCAAGGCTATCATAAAAGGGCGTGTTCCCGCTAACATTTGCGCTAGTTGCCGTATAGGGAAATTCAAGAAGTTGCGAAAGAGCTTTTGTAAAAGAAAAATAAGGGATTCTTACGCCTACGCTAATTACAGCCCCGTCTTGGCCTTTAATTGGGTAGTTTTTATTTGGCTCTAGAAGGAAGGTAAAAGGACCGGGTAGATTCTTTAACAAAATTTCTTTCTGCCACTTCGTTATTTTCGTCCACAATTTAATCTGTTCGATATCTCTAAAAATACAGCTAATCTGCTTGTTCGCAGGACGCTCCTTTATTTTAAATAGGCTGTTATAAGAAAAGAGGTTTTTGGGATCGCAAGCCAGTCCGTAGCTGGTATCGCTGGGGAAAGCTACCACAAGTCCATCTTTGATGGCTACCGCCACTTCGCTAGTTTTTTCTGGAGCTATCGTTGTCATAGGATTCAAAATACTGGTTTAAAATAATGGCCGCGGCTTGGGAGTGGGAGCCCGTTGCCTCTTGGGTAGAAAAATATTCGTTTTGCAGAATTACAGGAATTTTAAGGCGCCTTTCTAAAAATCCTTTAAAGCGTTTTAGCTTTAGAGAACCCGCAGTTTCCAGACCCGTAGCGCTTAGCGGATTTCCCATAACAAGGAATTCTATATGAGATTCTTTAACCTGACGGGTAATTTCTGCAACGGCAACCTCCCATTTGGAAGTTGCAATTTCTTTAATGGGAATAACACAACCGGTTGTACCATTCTCTAATACTCCAAGGGCCAACCCGATATGTTTTTCGCCCCAATCAATAGATAGATATCTTGGCATAAACTTTAGTTGTGAGACAGATTAATTTTAAGATGGCTGGCCACATGAGGCATGGAGTTAAAGGGTCCCGGAAACTGAGGAGTTACGGAAAGATCAAAAGACGATATTCCGGAAATTCCTAAAAGATAGGAGTCTGCATCCGGTAAGCTTTGACCTAGTAGCGAATTCCGGATTTTATCCGCGTCAATTTTGGGGATAATATAGCTTTTTACCTTTACTTGGAGCGGCATGGTTTTGCTTCCGGTTTCTGAAACTACTGTTTTTTGTGCTATAGCGTCGCTTATTTCTAGCTCAGAATCGGTCTCAAACAAGGAATATCTGTCGGGAATAGTATCTTTGATAATGGGGGCAAGAATCTCTTTAAGATGATTTTTGGAGTAGACGATCGCTTCGGCTTTAGCCGTTTCGTCCAGTACTAAAACTTCCGCCGGGTCCCCGATTTTTTTGTCGTAGGTTTGTTCAATAATGGCATAGGTAAATCCGCCGCTTGGTATTTCCTGATCCCCCACAAGTTTACCTTTTAACTCGTTTTCCAGAGAGGTTTTTATTGCCCCTTCCATCTCGGAGGAGATCTTATCAATATCTTCTTTAGCTACCGCTTTTACCTCCTCGCTAGATCCTCCTTTGATCTTTTCTTTGTCATTTGAGGCGGTAAATTTGGTTTTTTCCTGATCTTCTATTTCAAAAGATTTTCCAATATCCAAATTATAATCTTTGCCTATTTTATCGGCCATAATTTCGCCTTCAGCGCTTCCGTAAGTTACGGTTTCTGTTGTTGTGGAAGAGGAGGTGACAGTGCGTTTAGAAACTTTAATATCCTCGGTCAAAAGATATTTAAGATTGCTGTTGTCGTCTAGTATAAAGATAGTTCTACTATCAAATGTTTTGTCGTTATCGGTTTTGTTTAAAATGGTCACCTTTCCCTTAGCCTTTTCTCCAGTCGTGGTTTTTCCTGTTGCAGGAGTTGTTTTGCGTTCAGATTTTGTGATAGCTAGTTCCACTCCGGGAATGGTTTTTTTAGTAGGGTCGGCGCCTACAGCTTTTGGATCTACAGTGATCTCTATGTTTTTAACCAGAGTTTCGGAGTTTAGTATTATGTTAACCTGACCGCTTGGTACAAAATACCAAAACGCCGCTATTGCAACTAGGGCGGCGCAGAAAATTACAAAAATTCCAACAATTTTTAAAGCGGATTTAATGGACGATGCTTCCTCGTCTTGTTGCGCGGGTTTTATGTTATATGCCTTTATATCTTGAGGATTTCTTCTGGGATCTCCATCGCTTTTGCGCTGGGTCTCAGTTTCTATTTGCAGGTTTTTTCCATAACCCGTGGCAACTTCTGCTAAAAAAGAACGATTAGTCTGCGGAGAAAGAATCTTTGATTCATCTTGTCCTTTTATTGTCACATCACCCTCGGGAGAGTTTCTTATCTGGTCAATTAATTTGTACAGGGTGTCGCCCTTTTTTATTATGATCTCCATATTAATGATGCCATAACTCAAAAGCCGCTAAAGACAAAGAAAGCGTTGCGCCTTCTTTATCCAAGATATCTTTTTTGTCGCTTTTAATAAAATCCAGATAATCCGCGCCAAAATTTCCAAAAACCGGTGGGCTTTTAAAGGGAATGTCTTTTGACCATTCCCCAGTAAGAGAATTTTTATATTCGGAAATAGCGGAGCCCCAGCCGGCAAGGATTATTTCCCCCGGAAAAACCTTAATTCCTTCAAATTCTTTAAACAAATGTTCAATTCCGGCGGACCACATTTGGGCAACTTTTGCTATCAGCCCTCCAACTTTTGCAACGGACTCCGCGTCCAAGTTTTTTCCCACATACATGTCCAAAAGTTTTTGCGCATCGGGGATTCCCACCTTAAGATCTTTTGCTATTACATCTACAATATCCGAAGCGCCAAGAGATATGGAAAGGCATGCGGCTATCCCCCCGCCAAAAATTACGGCTACATCGGTTGCCCCCCCACCAATATCTATAATGACGCGGTTTCCGGACAAGCCCGCTTTTCTTTTTATAGCTTTGACAATGGTATAGATATTAGAAGTGATAGCGGCGGTTTTTAAATTTAGGTCAGATGCTATTTTAGAAAGCTCGGCGATTTTTTCCGTTGTGGTAAAAGCGGAAAAAAGGGAAGCCTCGACCGTTTCTCCTTTGTAACCATCCAAATTTGCCACTTCTACACCATCTACCTTTGTATATATGTAGTCGGAATTTAGAAGTTTTGTTTGTACATCGTCGCTTCCAATTTTATCCGCCAGAGCTTGGGCAGATTCAATATAAGAAGTATTTTGGATTTTTTCCGTCATTTGCGCGATTTCTTTCTGGGTTATGGGACTTTGAGGATTTTTTCTGGAGATTTTTACGCTTGTTGTTGTAAGGTAGCATTCTTTTGCGGATAGGCCAAAGATAATGTTTTTAACAGGATAAGGGTTTTCGGCTGTGGATTTTATGGAGTTATATGCCGATAATCCGGCGTCTGCTATTTGCGCAGAATCTTCCGCATGAGCTCTCCCAAATCCCAAAAGCGTAACATGGCCATTATCTAAAAATGAGAAAAGAGCGGCCTTTACCGAAGCCGTGCCAATATCAAGCGCCAAAAAGCTTTTAGGCGCTTGGTTTTTTTGGGTGCGTTTTAAAAATCCCCTTGGGATTTCCGGCAGGTGTAATGTCATAGTTAAAGTATAACCTGAATTTTGATACACTTAAAGAAGTGTCTGCTACCCAAACTATTAAAATATTTTTTATTGTTGCGGCATTCCTTTTTTTGCCTTGCCATTTCGTTTTGGCGGGGGATATCTCTCCCGTATGGCAACTTTTAATTGGAAAGAATTCCGCTTTTAACTCCCCGTATATTGAAATTGATGAAGACGGGTCATTGTATATTACTCGTGAAGGAAAACTGATAAAAATATCGGATGGTGGGGAGGTACTGTGGGAGTATGAGATACCAAGTAAATATCAAAGACAGGTAACGGGATCTCCCAAAGTTGCTGGAGACTTTGTTGTATTTACCAGTGGCTATTTTGGAGGTTACGCGTACTTCTTAAACAAAGATACAGGGGAGTTGGTAACAGAACATGAGCTTTTTGATCCAAAACTATTAGGAAAGTTTCCATATTATTATTCCAAACCAGCGCTTTCTGCCGACTCAAAGAATTTGTATATCCATTTTACTTATCCGGAATATCTTTTTGGATTTGATACCAAAACAGGTCAACTGACAGGCAAGAAGTTTATTAGCGAATCCATAGGCGGTCCGGCTTACGCTTCGCAAGTTATCTCATACGCCGATGTTTCATATATTGGAACTCTAAACGGCACAGCCTATTCTATTTACCCTTATGGATTTATAGATGGTTTTGGGGAAGGAGATATGGATCTTTTAAACTTTGCCAAAGATCCTTCTCCTTCCATGATAGGATCTTTATATCTTCTTGGTCCCGCAATAGACTACAAGAACCGGAAGTTATACTACTTTGATCGTTACGGACCCGGAAACTCCCCTGCGGTAGTTATACTTAATCTTGGCGATGGAACTCTTCTTGGCACAGTTTCTTTTTCGCCTTCTTCTTTAAGAGCAAGTTCTCCTCCAATATTAGATAGGTTTGGCAACATCTTTATGATGACCTACGATGATAGCGCGTTAGGAAAAGATAAACTGTTTAAAATTAGCTCCAATGGAGAAATCACCGCTGTGTATGAATTTCCCATAACCACTACGGGAAATGTTTCTGTTGTTGTGGATAACGAGGGCAGTGTCTACGCTACAGTAGATAAAGTGTACAAATTCTCCAATGATCTTGAGGAATTGTTTACCTTTGATATGGGATCGTGGGGGGAGGGAATGGCTCCTCTTCTTTCATCCGATTTTAACTATCTTTACACAGTATCCAAAAATGGAATACTATTTAAAATACCCACAAGCTATCAAGATCCGGGATGCACCCGCGACTACTACTGCGATACAACTCCCAAACACCATCCGGTAATATTTGTTCATGGGTTGGGAGGAAAAGATACCGATTGGTTAACGGGAAACAAAGCAAAGATGAGAGATTTAATCCTGACAAGTTACAAGAAGGACGATCCGGAGTATCCGGATAGTTGGGCATACGCTTACCATTATGGATATGATGATCAGGGGAAGTACAACTACCAAGGAGACATAAGACAAATTGCCAAAGGTCTTCAGGAAGATGTGGCAAGATTATCTTACGAATCGGTACAAGCGGGAGGAGATGGCAAAGTCGATCTTGTTGGGTTTTCGTTAGGCGGCCAGATCATCAGAGAATATTTTGCGCAGATGGTACGGGATCCAAGCAAGGTAGTGGACGATAGGCCTCACAAGATAGATAATGCTGTTATCATCGCCTCGCCG
>PEYT01000012.1:0-5739 GCA_002774285.1 candidate division WWE3 bacterium CG08_land_8_20_14_0_20_40_13
AGGACCTGTGCGATAAGTTGTCGGAGCTGATTAAACGTTCAGCAGAATACGAACGCCTTGTGTGGTGCCTACAACGGGCGTCTGTTGCTCCAGCCGTTGGTTTGCGTATGATCAGGGTTTGGCGTACCAATGTTGGAGTTTTCGGCTAGAGATATGGTCTTATCCATGCCGATGGCGCCGTCAGCTATTTTGATGAGCTGTATGAAGTTAAAGATCACCTAGATGCAATTAAGGCGAGACTTCCTTCGGAAGCTCTACAACCGATCAATGATGGTATTCTTAGAGTGTAGCAGGTAATCACAATCTCCCAATCAAAGGGGCTTTCGATGTAATGAAGCTTTTTTGGTTGGGAGGATTTTTCTATAACTCGTAGGCGGTTTCCATAGTGATGTATATAATGCCAGTATCTTTTTTGGCTCTTTTAGGGTTTGTTTTTACTTCGTAAAGTTTTTCACCTTCTTTTGTTTTTAATACAATATCAATTTCCGATCCAGATTCGGATCTAAAAAAACCAAGATTATAATTTTTTTGTGCGTAGTCAAGAGAGCGCTTTATGCTTATAAAGGAATAGTTTTCCAACAATTGTCCGGTATCAAGACGGGAACCAACGGAGCTAAAATTTCCGACCAAGTAATTTCTAATACCAAGATCGGTAAAATAAACCTTAAATTTCGAGGCGATTGCCCGTCTTTCATTTGTAGATATGGGGTGGGAGCGTTTTATTAAAGACATTTGCTCTAGAATATCTAAATAGTTGTATATAGTTGTTCTGGGAAGTTCTAAGAGGGTGGCTAGTTCGTTAACATTTACAAGTTGTCCGATTTGCATTGCCAAAAGTTTAGCTAGGGTGTAGATTTTGGTAGATTTACGGATCCCTGACATTTCCAGCACATCTTTGGAAAGCAATGTTTCGGTAAATTCTGTCAGGTAATTTTCCCAATTATCGTTGGAAATATTTTGCAAGCTGGGAAGCGATCCGTGAACGAGAATTCTCTTGAGAATAGTTTGCGCTTTGTCATAGGGTGCAGCACCACTTTCGGGAACGATTTTATCTTGGACAAGAATTTCCTTTAAGCTTAAAGGATATAGATTAAAAGTGGTGATTCTTCCGGCAAGAGAGTCCCCGGCGTTTTTGCGTATTTTTAATTCGCTTGATCCCGTAAGAATAAATTTAATCCCAAAATTGTCGTAAAGATGTTTTATTACATTTGACGCCTCGGGTAGTTTTTGAAATTCATCAATGACAATAATATAGCCCTTATATCTTTGTGAAAAAAGTTCCAAAGAGTGTCTGTCAGGATTCAAAAATTCCTGTTGATTGCTTTGTAAGTCAAAGTTAAATAGTTGGATTTTTTGCTTCTTGGAAATATTTTTAGCTAATGTTGTTTTTCCTGTTTGCCTAAGACCCAAAAGAAGGACAATGGGGGATTTCTTTTGCCCTAGAATATTTTGTATTTTTTTGGTTATTTCACGGTACATAATATGCCTAATGTACAATAAAGCCCATAAAGTGTCAAGTATAAATTACATTATAGCCATCAAAGTGTAGTTTTATTGGTGGGTACAGCTTAATACTATAGCTTTTGACTTTTGATCCAAATACTTTTATATTGCCCGCATCTTTGCGGAGCTTCCGTGAAAGAAAAATTTTCTTGTTTGTAAGGAGAAAAACCGTGTGTTTTGATAGTACCGCAGTGGCAGTAATGATTGTGATTAGCATTGGCTTTGCAATCTCGAGTTGGATAGAAGATTTAATGATTAGAAGAAAAGAACTAACAAACTATCATCAATTCGAGAATGCTCCAAACACCACTAACCTAATTGAGTCATACAACTCCCAACTGGAACAAAGAACAAATCTTTTAAATATGCAAATCTTTGGTTGAATGGATTTGTCCTTAGAAGACGATTATCTAAATTTACTGATTGTAGAAAACCTTTCTCTCATCTTAATGGAAAAATGCCGTTTGAAATGACTAAAAAAGACAGGGTAAATCTCCCAAACTTTATCTAAATCTAAAAAACAACCATTTTTGATACGGCATCTGGCAAGTGTCCTATCCGTCAAAAGCTAGTGCCGTCAATGTGTATCTTGTTCACAATCAAAGGTGCGAAAGCACCATAATTGTGGAACAGGAGAGACTGGGTTGGCAGAGGGAATGTGAAACCGGCTTTGTTTGTTGTTGTCGGCAAAGCCGGAAACTGCGCAATTCGTGCGGCTATGGCTACAGCGGCTGTTGGTGTGACGGCGGCTTTCTCTGCTGTGGGATTACAGTACGTTGAGAGATATCCGCTGGGAAGGCCGAAGTGAAGTAGGTTTATTTTGTAGCGCCGATGTGTAGAAAAAAGGATGTTTTCTTTTTCCCTCCTTCGGCGCTTGTTTCTTTTGGCAAAAGTCATTCCGGTGACCCCGAGCGAAGTCGAGGGGAAATCCAGAATCAGTATTTATTTATCTGATCAGCCAAATCTTTAAAATCAGGATTAAACTTTTTTATTATTAACAACTTATCTTTTCTATCCATATCCTTAATTTGTTTTTCTCTAATAATTGCGTTTTCTATTGTATCCAACATCTCATAATACAAAAGCAAGTGCAAATCGTACTTTTGAGTAAAGCTTTTAACTAAATTATTTTTATGTAACCAAACTCGTTTTTTTAAGTTTGATGTCACACCAGTATAAAGCGTTGGTCTATTGTTACCCATTATATAAACAAATCCTTGTTCGGACATACGATAATTAACTAACCACGCGATATAAACTCCTTTATCGTCATTTTGGTAAGTGGTCCGCCAGCTGGCGGAGAACGCATCCAGAATCTTCATAATAATACTGATTCTGGAGTTGTCCCTCGACAAGCTCAGGACTTCCCTAGAATAACGATGTCCGATACCGATTCTGGACGCGCTTCACTTGGTAAGAAGCTTTGCTTCGCAAAGGACAGAATGACATTGTTACTATTATTGTATAATGTTTTTATGGCTAAGGAAAAATCAGTATATGTTTGTCAGGCGTGTGGAGGAGAAAGCTCCAGATGGGAGGGAAGATGTTCTGTTTGCGGGGAATGGAACAGCCTTGTCGAGGAAACTCGACAAAATTCCAAATTCCAAAATCCAAATTCCAAAAATAAGAAGGTTATTCCGGTAAATCTAAATCAGGTCAAATCATTTACCAACAGTAGAATATCAAGTGGGATAGGAGAGGTGGACAGAGTGTTGGGGGGTGGGTTTGTGCCGGGGCAAGTGGTACTGCTTGCTGGCGAGCCGGGGATTGGGAAATCAACTCTGCTTTTGCAAATCGCCTCAAAAATGGCATCCGTTCTGTACATCGCTGGGGAAGAATCGCCGGAGCAGATTAAAGTTCGCGCCGAACGCTTGGGGATTAACCAAAACGCGATTTCTATTCTCCAAGAAACTTCTGTTGATGAAGTTATTTTAAACCTAAAACCGCTAGCCACCGAACAAATTTTAAATTTAATTATTGTCGATTCAATCCAAACCCTTACAACAGAGGACCTTACGGGAACCGCTGGGTCAATAGGACAAGTTAGGGAATGCGCCTTTAGATTGTCCGAGTACGCAAAGGCAAATCATGTTCCTATGATTCTTGTAGGGCATGTTACAAAAGAGGGAGCCATTGCGGGTCCTAAAGTTTTGGAGCATTTGGTAGATACGGTTTTATACATGGAGGGCGACGGAAATCACCTTTTTAGAATATTGCGTACCACAAAAAACCGTTTTGGCCCGGTCTCGGAAGTTGGCGTTTTTTCCATGGGCGATGGGGGACTTTGTGAAGTTGCTAACCCCTCCGACCTTTTTTTATCTGAGAGGTTAAAAAATGTACCCGGATCTGCAGTAACTATTGTTATGGAAGGAAGTCGCCCAATGGCCTTGGAAGTGCAGGCTTTAACATCTAAAACATCGTTTGGTTTTCCAAAAAGGACAACCAGCGGTTTTTCCTTAAACCGGCTTAATTTGCTCTGCGCCGTTTTGTCAAAACGGGCAGGTATTAATCTTTGGGATCAGGATGTATTTGTAAATGTGGCGGGAGGTGTTACTATTTCCGAACCTTCTGCGGATCTTGCAGTTTGTCTTGCCATTGCTTCGTGTATTAAAAACATTGCGTTGGATCCTAAAACCGCGGTGTTTGGCGAAGTTGGGCTATCCGGAGAAATTAGAAAAGTATCAAGAATTCCTGATAGAATTAAGGAAGCGAGGAAGATGGGGTTTGGGAGGATGGTTAATGGAGAGGGGTTTAGGTCTTTAAGTGAAGCTGTTACCAAAACGCTAGTCAAAAATGATCAATAACCAATTACCAATAATCAATGAATAATCAATTATTTAATTCTTAAATTGGTTATTGGAAAATTAGAATTTCATTGGTGTTTGTGTTATTGGTAATTAAAAATTAAGCTCTGTGACCAAAATAGAAATTCGGAATAACATCATCAAGTTTATAATTTCGCTCGCGTTTGGGGTCCTTGCCTTTTTTTCCGCCCGTCGTTGGTATTTTGCCACCAATCCTCTTTTGGAAGTTTCCTATTTTGCCGAAACAATAATCGCCCTTATAATTTGCGCCGTCTCCTTTTTTATATTTCCTATTTTAGGAAAGGGGTTATCCGGTTGGATTGAAGAGACAATCACAAAAACGGTTTCTTTAACCTTAAAAAAATTTATCAGGGAGCAACAATTAAAAAATAAAAAGAAGGTAGCGGAAAGAAAGGAAGAAAAAGAACGGTATCAAAAATACAAAGGAGCCTTGTTTTTGGATACTTCCGCAATAATAGACGGAAGGATAGTAGAGGTGGCGCGTGCCGGTTTTTTGCTTGGAAAAATTGTGGCTCCCCGTTTTGTCTTGGAAGAAGTGCAACAAGTTTCCGATTCCTCGGCTTCTTTAAAAAGACAGCGGGGGAGAAGGGGATTGGACAATGTTAACGAGCTAAAAAAAATAATTGGGAAAAATTTTTCTATTCTTGAAACAAAAAACGGTGGGGAAGTGGACAAACTTTTAATAAATTACGCCAAAAAATACGACGCCAAACTTGTTACCGTGGATTTTAATCTTAATAAATTGGCAAAGGTTTCGGGGATTACAGTTTTAAATGTAAACGATTTGGCAAGCGCTCTTACAACGGTAGTTTTGATCGGTGAGAAAATATTGGTTACTATTAAGCAAAAAGGTAAGGAGGAAGATCAGGGTGTAGGGTTTTTGGGAGATGGGACTATGGTGGTTGTAACCGGAGGGCAAAGCTTTATTGGGCAGGAGAAAGAAGTAGAGGTAACGCGGGTTTTACAGAAAGAGGCTGGAAAAATGATATTTGCTAAGATTGCAGGTTAAGAATTAAGAATGAGGAGTTAAGAACCTAGTTTAGGTTTAAGAGATTTGATTTGTCATAGTTCCAAACTCTTGGTTAAATTTTTAACTCTCAACTCTTAGTTCTCAACTAAATTTCGTATTTGAATATCTGCAAAAATTACCTCTGTAATAATCGAAGTATTATTTCTCCATGCGCTAAATATATTTCCACAATTTATCCACAAAGATATTCTTTACTTGGCGCTGTTTTTGATTACATTAGATCCATTGGTGTCTGGCCTTTTCCTGTCCTAAAGGTCAAGATTTTATAAACACCACTATGAACGGGCTGCATTTTACCGGAATGGTAATTTTTCGCGGCTCGTTCGCTTGTTAACGATCGTATCCCATAGGATTTGTTTTCTAACCCTGTTTGTGTTACAA
>PEYT01000012.1:5953-15096 GCA_002774285.1 candidate division WWE3 bacterium CG08_land_8_20_14_0_20_40_13
GTTTTTTTGTTGGGACCGCCAGCAACAAATACCCCCTCAAACACTTCCACGCCGCCGGCGGCTCCGCCACCGACGTGGACGCCGGTTCCGACGGAAACCGATCGGCCCGTGCAAACGGTAACGCACGAGCCAACCGTTCCTCCGCCGACTAATACATTTACGCCGACGCCGACCCCGACCGAGACGAGGACGCATACTCCAACGAGTACCTCAACGCCCACAGCGACGCGGACATGGACACCGAGTCCAACGGCAACGGGCACACTCACAGCGACCCCGACGGCAACTTGGACCCCAAGTCCTACGGTCACTTGGACTTCGACTCCGACGGTAACGGTCACGCCGAGCGTAACGCCGACCGCAACGGTAACGGCAACATCGGCGGGTTACAGGATTTGGGTTCCGATAGCGATCCGTCAACCGGACCAAACGCGGACCCCAATGCCAACGCCGACACCGACCCCGACGGCAACTTCTACGCCCGAACCCTGCTCTGACAGATTATTCGTTTTGGAGTATGCACGGCCGGTAGGTGGGGGGATCGAGATCTCAACGCTTCCTTTTAGAAGGGGTGTGGCAATTGGTTATGACATCCCATTTTTGCGAGCCGGGGCTGTTGTGACCATTACAATGGTTGATGGAGAGCCCCTTAGCCTAGCCAGTTACTCTACCAATGGGTGGTATAACTGGCAACTCCACGACGGGCCGTGGAGATATAGGGCAGTTAGTGAGGAGCCCCCGCACCCCGTTTTGAACAAGGTGTATGTGTGGGAGGGTTCCTATTTTGACCTATGGGGGAACTACTGTCTTGCAGGTGTCGGTATGAAGTGGGACCCCTGATTGTTGGGCGGGAGGGCAAAGAGATTAAATGCGATAAGTCGCGTTTGGTTTTCTAGCTTTCTCGCCCGTTGTATTTTTAGCCCCACCCCAAAGACTATGGGATTGACTTGGGCCGAAATTTCTGATATAATGGCGCCGGCAAAAATTAAGTAACAGTTCTTATTTCCCTGCCCAAAAAAAATTGATAATAGATTCCCACGCTCAGGCGCGTGGTAGTATGTAACGCCTTTCGCCCATGGCGAAAGATATTATTAGGAATTCCGCGTAAAACGCGGGTCTCGCTAAATCTTGTTATGAAAAACTTAAAAAGTGTTATTTCCAATTTCGCCAAAGGAATTTTGATCGGTTCCGCTTTTATAGGCGTTTTTTCCCTTTTTACAAATTCTACAAAAGCCCAAAGCGGGGGAATTGATTTAAATCTGGACTCTCTTCAACTTTCCAGAGACAACGACAACTGGGTTTCCTCTTTATCCGACTTAAATCTTAATCAAAAGGTCTATTTCTTTACGCAGTTTGAAAACAAAGGGCCGGTTACTGCTGACAATGTAATTTTAAAATTGGATTTACCCGATAACACAAACAATGTCACAGCAAAATTTTCTATTGAATCTAATTCACCCAGAAATGGGGACTCCGCCAAAGGCGCGGGTGAGGTGACGGCTGTTATAAAACTTAAAGAATCCAATTTTAGACTTTTTTACAATTCAGATTCCGCAAAAGCCAAAGGGGATTTTGATGGGGATGGCGCAATCACCGAGATTGCTTTGGGCGGAGATTTACTTAATGGTGGCAAAAACATTGGATCCGTAGTTTCCGGGAAAAATATCTCTGTTACATTTGAGGGTTATGTGATCGTCTCCGGCGATCCAAAGTTGGACACAGCGTTTGCCATAAAAAGTCAAAACAGCGATAAAGTATCTTTTATGTTGCAACTTCATAACACTGTAGTTGGTACTGAGGCCAAAGATGTTAAATTTAAGCTTTCAACCTTTCCCGAGAGTTTTGGAAAAAGCGCAAAAATTACGGCTACAGGAAGCTCCCAAAACGCCGGATCTTCCTCCAAAGATGTTACAGTAACCTTTGATAAGGATAGTTCCCGTATCACATATATTCCGGATTCCTTAAAAATATCTTGGGATCAAGATGGTAACGGCGCAAACGATTACAATGAAAAATCTTTAAACGACTCCAATCTATTTTCCAGCGGTGTATCTTTGCCGGACAACAAGATCCTTTTTGGGTGCTACGATTACATCGTATATATCTATTTTGATGCCAAGGTCGAGTACCAAGGTACCCCAGAGATTTGGGTAGACAAATTTGTTTCGTCTAAAGATTCCGATTACAAAGATAATTTGGAGAACAAAAGTTTTAAGGCCGGAGAAAAGATCTATTTTTTGGTGGAATTTGGAAATAAAGGTACTGCCGATGCTACAGGTGTTGTAATTAAAGACGAGCTTCCTTCCTATGTAAAATTTGATAGCGGAGAGGGGGATTACGATAAAAATGGCAACACTGTAGAGTACAAAGTAGATACATTAAAGGCTGGACAAAAGGACGAGTTTAGATTTACAGCAAAGGTCAAAGATGATATGGTGGGGGGCTGTTACGACAACAAGGCCAAAATATACGCAAACGGTCAGGATCAGGATAAAGACGAGGCCACATTTTGTTTGGAAAAAGAAGGAAAAGTGCTTGGGGTAACAACGCTCCCGGAAACGGGCGGAAGTCCGATCGGCTTAGTCGTAGCAGGTATCATGTCATTGTTAGGGTTTGGGCTTAGGAGAGCGAGATAAATCTCGCCTCTCCCAATGAGTGCGGGAAAAGGGCAGGGTCCCGCACTCTTTGGGGGCAGATGGCAGGGGGCAGTGGCTATCTCCCCCCATTATTGACAAGTATAGCGATTCATTGTTACAGTTAATACAATTAGATTTAAGTAGTTTTAATCTTCTTTTTATTTCCAAATTGAAGCTAGAAAATGGAAGCTAGAGGGTTGATATGGACGGTAGAGGATAGACAGTAGAATAAAAAAAATCTACTTTCTATGATCTATCTTCTAGTTCTACCATCTACCCTCGAACTTCTATCTTCTCTCCAACCACATGTCACAAGAAGTTTCTACAATCCAATCCGGAGGAGAAGGTTTTGGTGGCCAAAATAGCCGCTATTCCAATTATCAAAGAAGAGATTACCCCAGAGAATATGGGTCCTCTTCCGATGATTTTTCCGGCGAAACTATAAAAGTAGCAGGTGTCCTAGAGGTTTTACAGGATTATGGAATATTGCGGCAGGAACGCCAAGACGCTACCGACGATCCGTCGCGCGCCTCTCTTCCAAAAGATGTATATGTATCACAGTCCCAAATAAAAAGATTTAATCTTCGTATGGGCGATAGTTTGGAAGGATTAGCAAGACCTCCAAAAGAAGGCGAGCGTTACCTCTCACTTCTAAAAGTAGAAAAAGTGGAAGGAACCGATCCGGAAAAAGCTAAGGAACGGCCTAGTTTTGGAAAGCTTACTCCAATTTACCCCAACAAAAAACTTAATCTGGAAACCAAAGCCGATATTATAACGACACGGCTAATTGATATTGTGGCTCCAATTGGAAAAGGTACAAGGGGAATGATAGTAAGTCCGCCCAAAGCGGGTAAAACTTGGGTGTTAAAAGATATTGCTCATGGCATTGAGGAAAATTATCCCGATATTGTACTTAAAGTTGTTCTTATTGGCGAGCGGCCCGAAGAGGTAACGGATATGAAGCGGTCTGTTAAAGGCGAGGTATTTGCCTCCAATTTTGACGAAGACGCCGAGATTCAAACTAGGGTGGCGGAATTGGTCTTAGAGCGATCCAAAAGGCTTGCCGAAAAAGGCAGAGATGTGGTTATTTTAATGGATTCCGTTACTCGTTTGGCTCGTGCTTATAACTTGGTAGTTCCTCCATCGGGAAGAACGCTATCGGGAGGAATTGATCCTACCTCGCTTTATCCTCCCAAACACTTTTTTGGTGCAGCCAGAAACTTTGAAGAAGGTGGTTCATTGACAATTTTGGCAACGGCTTTGGTTGATACCGGAAGCAAAATGGATGATGTTATCTACGAAGAGTTTAAAGGAACCGGTAACATGGAGTTGCATTTGGATCGGACCCTTGCCAATAGGGGAATATATCCAGCAATTGATATTACCGATTCGGGAACGCGTAATTGGGAGCTGTTGTTTGATAAAAAAGAGATGGAAAGCGTTTATAAAATCCGCAGAATGGTAGATTTGCTTGATCCCAAAGAAGCCACAGAGCTTGTTATCGCGCGGCTTAAAAAGACCAAGACGAACAAGGAATTCATGGAAACGCTCCACGAAAACAAGTAAACAAGTTTGCTATGCATCCTTGACCTTGTTACGCTTTCCGCTTGCGGCGGAAATATCTTAAGAGTAATTTTTCTCCAAATCTTGTGATGAACATTTGGCATTGACACCCTCAAAAATCTATGTGAAATGGTGTTATACCATCCAAAAATGCGCGATTTTCTACTATCAACACTACAAAATAGCGTTAATTGCTATTGACACTTCTCTAAAACAGCGTTATGATGTTTGCTATGAACATCAAGAGAGTACTTGAAGAAACCATAAAAAACGATATATTGACATCTAAAAAGATTGTTGTTTTGTATGGGGCAAGGCAGGCGCCGTATCAAAAATGGTTGTCAGCCTCGATTTTAGAGTAAAATCACCCTCTATGATTAAAAAAAACAGCCAAACCAAACTGTCCAAGATGCCTAATTAATGTTCGGGTAATTCGTTATGGAAAAAGAGAAAATTCGATAAGATATTTCTGCAATAAGTGCAAGAAATCATTTACCAAAAACTACTCTAGAAGATTAGACCCCAAATCAACTCTAATCTCGTACCTTGATGGAATTCCATTAAGGAAAATCTCCCGTCAGGTTAAAAAATCTCCCATGACGATATTTAGGATTTGCAACAGGGAACTTTTAAAGCTACCCGTCTGTTCGTTTGTAACTAATAAATATTGTGATCCATCCAAATGGAGCGGAATGTTGGTTTTCGATGGAAAGTATTTAAGTGTTAAAGGATACGAAAGGGATATTCCAATTCTCTGGGGTGTAGATTATCTCACTCATGACATTCCCCATTTTTCTCTTGCCCCATCGGAAAATTATCTCGCTTGCTTAAACTACTTTATCACAATAAAGAATTTGGGGTATAACCTCAAATATCTCGTTTCTGACGATAACAGCGCGATAAAACAGGCATTGTACGATGTGTTTCCTATGGCTGTTTTTGTTAGCCCGTATAATCTTGGTAATTGTCCTTTGAGATGAGGGAAATATTTGTTTCATATCTCTTGGTAAAGGAGTATGCGCCCTTGCTAAGAGGGGATTGGGAATACTTACACTTGAAGGCCCTCATTTCTTGCCCAGATTGATGCTCAATAAGATCCACTTTGGCACCATCGTAAGTTTTCCAATAGTTAAATTGAACATTGATAATTTTGTTGGCAACAAGCTTAACCCTTTCCGAGATAAAAAAGTTTTCCCAAAGGGGCCCAACATCGGGTCTAATCTCCAAAGGTTGGAAGTTTTGAATAAGCGCATTTCTAACGCCAAGATCTACGAAATAAACTTTGTAGCTTCTGCCTATCTCGCGTTGAGGATTTTTGGAGTAGGGATACACCCTAAATATCACATAAGTTTGCTCTAAAATATCAAGATATTTCATAACCGTTTTGCGATCAATCCCTAGTCTTTTAGAAAGCTCGTTCTCGCTTATTGGCGATCCTATTTGATAAGCTAGGGCCTTCGCAAGATTAACCAAAACCTGCGACCTTCTAACTTTTTGGAAGGAAAACACATCTTTAAAAAGATAGCTTTCGGTTATTTTTAAGAGCAAAGCTTCTTTTTGACCATTTATTGGTTCAAGATATACCTCGGGGTATAGCCCATAAGTTAGGATGCTGGATAGAATAGCGTCAAATTGCGATTTTTTAATCGCCTCGTTGTTGGAAAGAGTAAGCGAGCTTGCGGCTTCCCTAAACGATAATGGGTACAGTAAAAAGTCAAAGTATCTTCCAGTAAGCGCATCGCTAACTGAATTCTTAAGTTTAAAACTAGACGACCCCGTCGCCACAATTTTTATATTAGGTAAATTATCGTGAATAATCTTTAGTGTAAGACCAGGATTTGAAAGATTTTGTGCTTCGTCAATAAAAATTAGTTGTGACTTTTGGAATAGTGTCGAAAGTTTGGTTAAAGAACTTGTGTCTAATTGGGACAGATTTTCTTCTATATCGCAGTTTAGATACAGTGTAGCTAAGCCATTTTTTTCCATTATACCAGCGACATCTTTAAGGATGGTAGTCTTTCCAGATTGACGCGGTCCGAATATTAGATGAATTTTATCGTTTCTTTGAAGAGAAGCGATTACCTTTTCTTGGATTAATCTTGGGATCATAGTCCCGTTATTACGCCTAATTGTGTGGACGTCAATATAGAAATGGCATTTTATGCCAACCATCAATCTGCTTTTTGCGGATAGCTTGGATCGTTACTCGGCAATCCCACTTTTTGTTACATATCCGAATTAGGGCACTGCCCCAATTAGATCCATCATGAAAGTATGGGGCAGTGCCCTATATGATTTACCGGTAGCTTTCGTTCTAATTTAACTAAATTGGAATCAAGCCGTCTGCAATGAGCAGAAATGGAAATGGTTGGAAAAGCCAGTCGCTGGGATTAAAGAGCATTCGCCAGACCGACTGTTTTTTGTTAAACAGCTTGGAAAATCGTATAATATAACCTATCATGATTCCTTTTGCGTTTTGGAAGAAAGACAATTCCTCCCTTTCGTTTTCCCAAGTTAGAGCAGGAAGAACTAGAAAAATTAGGGCAAAAACTAGGCTTGTTTGGGAATTTCTTGTTTTTCTTTTATTTTATATTTATCTTAAAATCACCCGTTTGGGAAAACTTATTATTTTTCTAGCTATTTCTTCGCCTATCGCCTTTTCGTTTGTTAAATTCTTTTTAACACGAAAACTTATTTGGGGTAGGGGTCGGCTGGTAAAGCCCTTTGTTAGTTTGTCGGTTGCTCTTGCCACAATGACGGTGTTTTTAACAGGAGGGGTTTTTCAGTACGAATTTGTTACAGCAAATTACCAGCCGGAAAGTTTTGTTTCGGGAGTGGGTTATATTATTCCTCAAAGAATTACGGCGACAACGGTGCTACCCTCGGGAAGAGTAAGGGATGCCGAAATTGAGTATGAGATTAAATCAGGAGACACTCTTTCATCCGTGGGTCAGGAGTTTGGAGTTACGGTGGAAACTTTACGCTTTGCCAACAATATTACGGATCCCAACTCTCTTAAAATCGGGCAGAAAATTACCGTACCGCCGGTTTCCGGAGTAATTCATACCGTAAAATCCGGAGACACCTTGGAAACTCTGGCTAAAAAGTATGCTGTGGCAACTCAGGCTATCGCGGACTTTAACTATCTAAACGAGCCTTTTTCTTTATCGACTGGCCAAAAATTAATTATTCCTGACGCCAAAATCCCAACCCCCGTGCCTACAGCTCCTTCTCCCGGAACTACTTACAACTTAAGCGCTTATGCGACCATACCCTATGCCGGAAGCGGTAGAGAGGGCGGCGGAAATTTTATTTGGCCCACAAGATACCATGCAATTACGCAGTATTTTTCTTGGTATCACCCGGCCATTGATATTGGTATTGTTTCTCCAATTTACGCCAGCGATGCCGGTACTGTAGTAAGATCAGGCTGGTGGGCTAATGGTTATGGATTTGCGGTACAGATAGATCACGGAAATGGTTTTGTGACCACTTATGCCCATATGAGCAAGCTGTATGTTTCGGTTGGCGATGAGGTGGATCAAGGGACAGAAATTGGAATGATGGGGTCTACAGGGCGTTCTACGGGCCCCCATACTCACTTTACGATTCAGTATTATGGGAAGTTTCAGAACCCGTTGGACTATCTTTAAAAATTAAGACATGGTAGATAAAGTTGTAATCAAAATTAAAGCAGGAGATGGGGGAGACGGTTTGGTCCACTTTCACCGTGAGCGATTTTTTCCTAAAGGCGGTCCCGATGGTGGGGATGGCGGTAAAGGCGGAGATGTGTTTTTTGAAGTAGATAGCAATCTTTTAAGCTTGTACGACTTTAACAGTCAGCGATATTTTAAAGCAGAAGATGGGAGAAGGGGTGGGGGAAAGAAATCGTATGGGAAGTCGGCGGAAGATTTAATTATAAAGGTGCCGGAAGGGACGGTTGTTATAGAAAGAGAAGCTGGAAGGTGGAAGGTACCTGCCTGCGCAGGCAGGGAAGATAGAGGAGAGAAGGTAGAAGATGGAAAATGGATAGAAGAGGGTAAAGGTGAAGAGAAAGGAAAAATATTGGCGGATTTGACAAGAAGCGGAGACCGTTTTCTTATTGCAAAAGGCGGAGTAGGGGGGAAGGGAAATTACCATTTCCGCTCAAGCATAAACCAAATACCTATGCAATTTACAGAAGGGGAAAATGGGGAAGAAAAAGAACTTATTTTAGAATTAAAATTTATTGCTGATGTGGGGCTTATTGGACTTCCCAACTCCGGAAAGACTTCTCTGCTAGATGCTTTGACATCATCGCGGGCCAAAATTGCCAATTATCCCTTTACGACGCTAGCTCCTAATCTAGGTGTAATGGAAGTTAGAGAAGAGCTCAAAGTTCAAAACTCAAAGTTAAAAATTATTGTCGCAGACATCCCGGGGCTTATAGAGGGGGCATCGCAGGGAAAAGGACTAGGGCATGAGTTTTTAAAGCATGTAGAGCGGACTAAGGTGTTAGTGCATGTAATCGATGGGGCAAACTCAGAACTTGAAGAAAAATACAGAGTAATTAGAGAAGAATTGGGAAAGTGGAGTAAAGAGCTTTTAAAAAAGCCGGAAATTGTTGTGGTTAACAAATGCGATTTAATTAAAGATCAAATCGGGATCCTCCCGCACCAAACGCGGGAAGATCCCGTATTAAATAGTGCGATTTCTGTTTCTGCGGTAACGGGAGAAGGTTTGGATATTCTCAAAGGTAAAATCATAGAAATGGTGCGGAAAATTCCTAACAAAACCTTTAAATTACAGAAGGCAAAACAAAAAAGCGTCTTTACCATAGAGGACCTTAATAACAGATCTATAGTTTTTAAAGGTGTTAGAGATGGGTTTGAAGGGGTAAGCGGCTTTAGCGCAAAAGCTAAAAGGATGTTTAAAAAATAAATTACTGGCGGATATAAGCAACAG
>PEYT01000018.1 GCA_002774285.1 candidate division WWE3 bacterium CG08_land_8_20_14_0_20_40_13
TCAGGACCGATAAAATTGGACACAGAAAAGTGAGAGGGTTTTGTATAAAATCTCTGTATGGGAAAAATACAAAAACATCACTCTCCTCAATTTAAGGCGGATGTAGTTTTGGAGAGTCTAATTACTGGTAATGTCTCTGCCACAGCTAATAGGAATCAGATACATGAATCGGTACTAAGAAGATGGAGGAAAGAGTTTAGAGATAAGTTGTCATAAGTTGTCAAGTGTATTCTCCACAGCTAAAAGTAGCGATAGAAAGGAGATGGAGAGATTAGAAAGGATCATAGGAAGACTGACTATAGAGAAAGAGATTTTAAAAAAAACAATGGAATTAGTAAATTAAATGTAAGGGATAGAGTTTCTTTAGCCTTGGATTTTCTTCGAGGTAATAGCACCTTAAAAATTAAATATGTATGCAGTGCCTTGGGACTTGCAAGAAGTACTTTCTATGCTACAGAAAAAAGGAAGGGAATATATAAAGGTTTCTTTGGAATAAAAGATTTAGAATACGATTTGATCTGGAAAAGAATTCAAAAACTGCGGTGTTTGTTTCCTGGTATTGGATATAAGAAGCTTTGTCTGTATTTAAAGATTGGAAAGAATAAAACACTAAAGGTACTTCAGTTAAAAAGAGGAAGACTTTCAAAGAAAGCCAAAGACCAAAACCAAAGGAAATTTCCTAATCTTCTTAAGGAGATACTAAAAGATGTAAAGGAAAGAAAGGGCAATTTTGAGGAACACAAAAGGGAGTATGAGATAAAAGGTGGATACTTATACAAGGAAGATGATGGAATACAGCATAACTTTGATAAAAGATCCAAAGCCAGCATTAAAAGCAATAATGATGGCAATAGAAAATGCTAAAAGGTTATCAAGAGGGCTAAAGATAGAATTTAATCCGGAAAAACTAATAGTTCATTCCGACCAAGGCAGCGCATACATATCAAACGAATATATCCATTACTTGGAACATACTGAGGTAATGATATCAATGGCTGACAGAGGTAAACCAACACAGAATCCTTATGCCGAAGCGTTCATAAGTTTGCTTTCAAGATTCTGGCTTAAGCATGTTGATTACCTAAGTTTCACGGAAGTGGACAGATCTGTGAGATTGTTCGTTAGAAGATATAATAATTATTGGAAGCATGGCGGTATTGATAATTTATCGCCCAATGAGTTTTTAAAAAGATACAAAGCCTCGCACTTTTAAATCAAAATATGTCCAATTTCTAGGACCTTGACACCAAACACGCTATTTGGAAATTTATACGGCAGATTGTATCATTTTAGAACTAAAAGGGATACTCCCTTGCATCAAGGGAGTATCCCTATTAAAATTCATCAAGCTATGACCCAAGTAGAACAAGATGTAGCGTATATAAAAAGTAATTTTGGCAAAGGCGTCGAGCAGTTAAAAGTTTATCTTGAATCCCACAAGCTTTTGATATTTTTTTTAACCCCAAAAATGGGTGGAAAAAGCACCTACATTGGATTTTTAAGAGAATTGTTCCCCGAAAAATTTACCGTTATCTCCGCTGGTAACATAGTACGAAACATCCAAGGTTTGTCTGACAGTGAAGCTTTATACAAATTACAACCAATTTTCACCGATAGGACCAATGTTGTTTTGCAGGAAATAAAATCCGCAGATGTAAAAAATCTTGTCTCGGACGATGTGCTTTATAAGCTACTTTTGGCAGAAATCAATTCGGGAGACTCCAGCGTCTCGCCGAAGTCTCCCCCATATTGCCCCAATCTCCCCTATTCCCCAAATTATTCCCTTATCCTAGATGGCTTCCCTCGTACCATGGTGCAATTAGATCTAGCATTTGACCTTATAGAAAAACTTAAAATCCAAGGCTTTGTACCCTTCGTCTTAAACATTGTAGTTTCCGATGGAGTTCTGGACAAACGAATGACCAACCGCCGGGTTTGCGCAAAGTGCGATCTTGTGGGAAACATGGATACCCTACAAAACACCGGCGTGGATAACCTAAAGTTTGACTTTACAAAAAATGAATTCTTCCTAACCTGCCCAACCTGCCAAACACCCCTGATCAAAAAAACTACGGACACGGAACTCTCCGAAATGGCAGAAAGACGAAAAGTGGAAAAAGATGTCTACGCCAAAATGGTAGAAACCGCCCAAAAATCCCAAATCCCCCAAACAACCCTAAGAACAGATGTATTAGTTAAATATTTTTCTGGAGATGACGCGATGTTAAATCTTTCAAATTCTTACCAATTGGACAAACAAGGACAAATCACTTCGGAAAGTGTGAAATTTACCGCATATTCCCCGCAAGGAGAGGTGTACGCGTACCATCCAAGATGGGTGGTAGGAAATATTGTTCTAGAAATGAATTTAAAAATTAGAAATTAGAAATTTGATACCTTCCCCCACCCATTCCGATACAATACTTCTTCTAGCACCAAAGGGTATTTTTTAACCTCCTCGCTTTTAAACCACAAAGCTATTTCTTCCTTTGCCTCATCCACACTTCCCGAGCGATGAACTAGCGTACGAACGGGATGTTGGTAGTAATCGGCAACATCGTAAGATTCTATTGTAAAATCGGCGCGAATAGTGCCAACATCGCTGTCTAGTGGATTTGTAATACCAATAAGTTTTTTAGCAATCTCTATCGCATGCGCTCCTTCCCATACCATAGCAACCTGTGGTTTTCCCACAAGGTCTTCCAGAATCATCCCCCGCACCCATTTTCCAATCTCAATGGAATCGCGCTTGTCCTCAATACCACGCTTTTGGCGGGACGCTTTAGTTTTTTCCCCAACCTGTTTATACCACCACTCCGCATCCGGATATTGTTTTCCAAGGACTGTTTCGTTTGGTACGATCATTTTTACAGCCACCAATTTTAGACCAACCCGTTCCAAGCGGTGAATGATCTCACCGATAAGACCCTTTTGGATAGCTTCGTTTTTTATAGAAATATATGTTTGTTCGGTGTTCATACTTGAAAGTTAAGAATTTAGAGTTAAAAATTATGAATTTAATTAAGAGTGGAGAATCTTTTGACTTGGAAATTCTTAACTTTAAACTAAATTCCAAACTCTTAATTCTTAACTCTTAATTCCTACAACTATATCATAAAACTACCTCTTCTAAATTGTACTCCCCATCTTCATAAACTCTCAATATCGAAAAACGCGGGGACTGCAAATTCCTCTCATCCGCTAAAGATCCAATATTAATATGCGTCAAAGTATCGCGTATAGGATCTTTTGTTTTTGATGAAAAGTGTGTATCTCCGGCAATTACCGCTTTTATCTTTGACTTTCTCACCTTTTCCAATAACTCATCATTTTTTCCAAGCGGATACAACGGCTCATGTAAAAACAAAAACTCGCTCTCGTTTTGAAATTTTGATTTTACACTACCATCATCTAAGACGAGCCAATCGATCGCATCACCAAACAACGAGCTAAAATTATCTATACTTGGTTTCCCATTCCATTCGCTTACATAATACTCATGGTCTCCGGGGATTACATAGTATTTAAGACCGGATTGATCCAAAAGATCTTTTGCAAAAGTTAGCTCTGCTGTTGTCCCCACATTGGAAAGATCTCCCAAATGTATGACATAGTTTGACCCTTTCTCCTTGGCAATCGCGAGTGCTTTCTGCAAATTATCATTTGAATTGTGGCTGTCCGCGAGCAGGGCGATTGTCAGTATCGGTACTTCGTCTGCTATTTTATATTCGGGGATACTCCCTCGCGACGAGGGAGTATCCCCATTTAATTTCTGGTTTGATTTCCAAATGGTTGATATCACCACAAAACTTGTGATTATGAGCAGTGGAAAAACGGCGACTTTTTTATGTATTCTCATCGGAAGGTAGAAGCTGGAAACTAGAAAACAGATTTAAAAGCTGGATGCTAGAAGCTGGATTGGACTTGGTTTGTTTCTATCTAGCTTCCAGCCTCCATTTTCTCTCTCTAGCCTCTAGCTTCTATCTTCCAGCTTCTGTTTAAAACCTGAACGGACAACTACTACATACTTGTGGGCGCGCTTATACCAAGAAGATTTAAAGTATTCTCCAGTACCACCTTCCCCGCATTCAGTATTAAAAGCCTCTCTTTTTCCCGTGGATCGCCGATAATAGGACATGTTTCATAGAATTTGTGAAATTTGTCAGCAATCCTCATCGCATAGTTTGTCAGTTCCTGAACTTTGTAGGTCTTGGAAATATCTTCCACTATATCGGGAAAGTAGATTAGCTCTCGTAAAAGACTTCGCTCGGAAGGTTTAAGGTTAAAGGTTGAAGGTTTTTTTGTATTCTTCAACCTTCTATTTTCTACCTTCTCACATCTATCTTCCATCTTCAATCTTCCACCCTCTATCTTCCTCATAACAGAGCACATTCTTGCATGCGCGTATTGGACATAGAACACCGGGTTTTTATTGGATCTTTCTTTAGCCAAATCTATGTCAAATTTAATATGAGAATCGACATCTTTGTCCAAAAAGAACCAACGGAAAGCGTCCTTCCCCACCTCGTCCAAAACTTCCCTTGCCGTCACAAAATTTCCCTTTCTTTTGCTCATCCCCACTTCCCTGCCATCGCGGATTAAAGACACCCATTGGTACAAAATTACTTCCAGAAAATTCTTTACTCCAAGAGCCGTCATAGCCGCCAGCACCCTTGGGATATGCCCCGTATGATTAGCCCCCCAAATATCAATAGCCTTATCAAACCCGCGCTTTTTTTTATCCAAGTGATAAGCGATGTCGTTAGCAAAATAAGTTAAATTACCGTCAGATTTAACAAGGACGCATTCGCGGTCTCCCAAAAAGTTATCTTTGGGACCAAACCATAGCGCCCCGTCTTTTTCTTTTGTCACTTTTTCTTTTTTTAGCAGACTAACAACCTTTGCAGTATTAAATGCACTCTCTTTTGAGACAATGTCAAACTTAATCCCCATCGTTAAACAAACATCTAGGATATCTTTTAGATAGTATTCAATTGCCATGGAACCAAGATCAAATGCGCTAGGAATTGGGGCAGTGCCCGAATTCGGGCACTGCCCCATTTTCCCCACCAATTCTTTCACATATTCCCCCTCATACCCGCCTTTCGGGAACTCTGCCTTCTCCCCCCGTGCGGTTTTGACGTGGTACAACACCGACTCCCCAAGCTTTCTAACCTGTTCCCCAAGATCGTTGTGATAATACTCGCGAGTGACTTGATAACCACACTTTAAAAGTACATTGGCCAAAACATCCCCTAACGGTCCTCCGCGAGCATTCCCTATATGAAGGGGACCCGTAGGATTGGCGCTAACAAATTCAAGGTTGATTTTTGCTCCCTCACCACCCTTATTTTCCCCATATTTATCCTTCATTACACCTATTTCCCCAGCTTTCTCAAGCAAATCTCGACCGCTAAGTCTAAAATTTATAAACCCCGGCTCGGCAACAGAAACAGCGTAATCTCCACCATTAAGCTCTTGCACAACATCTTCCGCGACCTTCTTAGGGGATGTTTTTATCTTGTGAGCCAAAATTAAAGCCAAATTTGTGGAGTAATCCCCAAAAGATTCCTCCTGCGTTTGCTCAAGCGAAAAATCTCCCGCACCTATTTGCGATTTTTTCGCAATTTCCAAAAGCTTGATTTTTATCCTAGATCTTATCTGTTCCATAGTATCTTATAGTTGACTTGTGGGAACAACTGTTCCCGATGTATTTTTGTATTCTTTAAATCTGATAACCTTGATAGATGAACATGAACAATTTAGTAAATATTTAACGATGCAAAAAGTAATCCGCGTCATCCAGAGTAACTATAGCCCCATAGTAAGTGACATAGGATATTTTCTGGCACTTCATAACGCTATCTGACAACTATCTGGTAATGATACTAGTCCCATCGGTTATAACCGTTACCGATCCGTGTTCCAAGGTTTTATACACTTTAGCCCCAATATTCTCCAAAAAGCTAACAACATCGGGATCGGGATGACCGTAATTATTTTTTCCGACTGGAATTACGGCAATTTCTGGTTTAAGTTTCCTATAAAATTCCTCCACCAAGGAATTTTTTGATCCCTGATGGGGGACTTTAACCAAATTCACATCCCCGACATTGTCAAGAATTGCATCCAAAACTTCCCGAGGCGCGTCTCCTGTAAAAACCGCTTTAAAATTTTTATATGTAAGCATAAAAACTAAAGAGGTGTTATTTGGATCATCTGTATTTATATCACAAAAATTGCCACAATTCTTGGAAAATATTTCGGTTGGAGGCCAAAGAATAGTTATTTCGGAAGGAGTGCCGGGAGTAGGGATAATTATTTTATCGCCCATTATTAGTTCCTTATTTGTCACATTCCGCGAAGAGGCCACATCCGCTAAAATTGAAGAAGCAGGCGAAGTGACTAATAATGTAACATTGTATCTTTCTATGACATACTTAAGCCCGTTTGTGTGATCGGCGTGGTTATGTGTGGCAACAACTACATCTATATTTTTAAGAAAGGGATTAACATTGGCACCCAAATACCCCAGTATTCTGTCATCAGGACCACCGTCAATTAAAATAGAATAATTTCCGGGGAATTTAAGTAGTGTGGCGTCGCCTTGACCGATGTCGTAAAACATGATTTGTAAATTCTGTACTTCTTTGTACTTTGTTACGCTAATTGCGCCAAAAAGCAACAGTAAGATCGTAAGGATACACACTCTCTTAATCATTTGTATTTTCTCCCTTCCACATCGTCAACCCCCCTAAAAGTAATATATAATAAACTCCTAAACCAATAAGACCTATTTTAACCTCAATTTTGCTATAACTAATATCGGCCAAAAAATTATTAATGAGAACAAAATAATTAAGCAATATATACACAATAAAAGTCATAATGTTGGATACTAGCGGGACATACATTAAAACGAATAAGGCGAATCCTAAAATTGTCGCAGGAGCAATTACCCAAAGTGACAGCAAATTACTAATTAAAGACACCAATGAAACTCGACCAAAATAGAACGAGATCAAGGGAAGTACGACAACCTGTGAACTTAAAGAACCATAAAACCCATCTTCTAAACCAAGAAGATCTAGCCTTAATAAATTTTTAAACTTATTATAAAACACAAGCATGCCAAAAGAAGCGCCAAACGAAAGCTGAAAACTTATGTCAGTCAGGTATGAAGGGATGGCAAATAATATGAAAAAGCAGGAAATTAAAAGAACACGGAGGGCCTCTCTTTGCCTTCCGGTAACAAGACCAATAAAACTTATTATCCCCATTACCATCGCTCTAATTACCGGTGGGTTAAATCCAACCACCGTGGCATATAATAGTAGTGATACGGATAAAATAATAAGACGGACTACTCTCTTTTTTATGACTCCGAACACCGGAAGCAACGCAGAAAGTATAAGCGATATATTATACCCCGACACTACCGCGACATGGATAGTACCTGTTTTTACCAACTTGTCATAGAAGTCGCGGGGGAGCGCGTTTTTAACGCCAAGAGTAATTCCAAGCAAAAGCCCTGCTTCCGGCTCTGGCAGTTTTTCTTTAACTTTTGCTTCCACCAATCCTCTTGCCTGCAATATCTCTCTTAACACTGTACCATACCATGGAGTTTTGTTATAACTTACATCGTCCGCTTTAATTTCTATACCCCTGTCTCCTTTTGAGACCACCCCCTTAATTAGAATTTCATCCCCCACCCTGTATTTGCACAAACCCGAAGAGGTAACCACCATTTTATTAAAGACCAACTGACATTTCCCGTATTTCTCTTTAGGAACTTCCGTAATAAGTGTTGCAAACTGTACCCCATCACCAACATTTAGTACAGGAATGGTAAATTTGTATCTGATAAAAATAAGACCGGCCGCTAAAACTATGGCAAGAAGATTATTAAATTTCATGGGGCGGAAATTAGATCTTTAAGTTTGTTATAGGTGGCCAAGCCAACTCCACTTACCCGCATTATCTCCTCCTTGGAACCAAACCGCCCATTGGAATCCCTGTAATCCAATATCCTTTGGGCTATTGCTGGACCAATGCCGGGAAGAGTATCTAGTTGTTGCATGGTAGCTGTGTTTATATTAATCAGGACGGCTTCTGTTTTTGTTTCGGTTTCTTTGTTGGTCAAATTGGGCAAATTAGTCGAATTGGTCCAATTTGACAAATTATTCTGATCCTGCAGAGCAGAACCACCCAGTATATTACCCACTTCTGGCGCTTTGATAATT
>PEYT01000030.1 GCA_002774285.1 candidate division WWE3 bacterium CG08_land_8_20_14_0_20_40_13
AAAAATATGGTCTTGATGGTTCTGTCTTTGATTTGGAATGAAGCAAATATACTCTTAAATCATCGGCAGGTTTCTCAAACAAGGTAAAAACCATATTCATACTACAAGGTACTTGTGCAATTTGACGGAGAGTTTCTGGTAAATTTTCTAGACCTTTTCCAACAACCCAATCAGCAATATCCTCAGTATCTCCTTTAATTTCTGGACACCCAAGTAACCTAGCGCATTCAGTTGCTGAGCCAGTTGTACTAGTAATTAACCTGTGTTTATCTGTTTCGCGATAAGTGACGGCAGGTATTTTGGCATGGCCGTCTAAATTTGCTGCACAAGTCATAGTTGCCATAACTATTCTTGATGATGGCCGGTGGGATAATCGAAATTTTTCCCAATCTGGAAGTGAGTTGGTAGAATCTAGAAGATCATATGATCTATGAAAGTCATCATGTCCGCGATAATATACCAACGCAAGATAAGATTGCCCCAGGTTATTACGAATAACATTTGTCCCTTCATGTTTATCCCTTGCTTCCGCACTTTGAAAAACTGGGACTATTTCACCCACATATTTTTCTTTACTGCCTATCCATCCAACTTGTGCAGTCATATAGTACGGAATTATACCACATTTTCTCGATTTAGCCGGTTAAATCGGCTTTAATGATTGCCTTAGCAGATGTACTTGTTTTTGGAATAAAAAATAAGTATATTTAAATTGGACTCAACAATTCGAAATTGTCTTTTTTAATGGTGCAATCGGACAATAGGAAGACAATTTCTGTTGAGTCCACCGGTTGCGCTATTTAAGTTATAAAAAGCTCTTTAAAATTTTTGCATTTTTCTTTGTTCCGCTTTCAGCGGAATGTTCGAGCCGACTTTTTCGGAAGCGCGGCGGGTGGCTTGCCCGCCGAAGCCTTGGCGAAGGCTTGGGGGGCGCCGCGCAACATTGCGAGCCCCGCTTGGCGGGGCGAGCTAACAACTTGATTTAAAATAAGTTCGAATTTTGTTAAAAACGTTCACCATTAGAAACTGTCCCGATTAAATCGGGATACAGTTTCTTATGTCCCCCGTAGCTTTAGCGAAGGAGGACTCGTTAGGAGAAAATAGAAGCTAGAGAGTTGAAGCTAGAAAAGGAAGATGGAAGCTTGAAGCTTGAAGATAGACAAGGATGACAAAAGTGAATTACCTTTGCATATCATATGAGCAATCTCTTTCAGAAAGAAATTTTGGACGAGTTTAAAAAATTGGATAGTGGTTCAACCAAGTTTAATCTTCCTAAATACCTTGGTACCAATAACAAAATTTACCACCTAAAAAACGCCGTAGAGAAACAAATTGCAAAGGATTTTATTAAACGTCATCCTGATATTTCAAAAGACCAATTTTTGGATCTTCTAGATGCTCTTTATGTAGGGGAATCCTTTAACGAACGGTGTTTTGGGACGAAACTTATTCCTCATAAAAAATCATTTAAAGTTTTATTTTCACCGAGGAGGGTTTTTGATTGGCTTACAAATCTTTTTGGATGGAGTGAGGTAGATTCATTGTGTCAAAGTACTTTTACAGCAAAGGATTTGTTAGAAAATTGGACAGAATGGGAGAGTACTATCAAAAAAATGGCTGTTGATGGAAACCCTTCAAGAAGGCGGGCAAGTCTTGTGCTTTTAACAAAATCGGTTCGGGGAAGTAACGATGCCCGTTTATCGAAATTGGCATTCAAGAATATAGATCTTTTGAAAGGAGAAAAAGATATTTTAATAACAAAAGCGGTTTCGTGGCTGTTACGGAGTTTGATAAAAAATCATCGTGTAGAAGTCGTGGATTACATAAACAAAAACCGTCAAATTTTGCCAAAAATTGCTATTCGTGAGACGGAAAGGAAATTAAAGACGGGAAGGAAATAGTTTAGAATTGGGGAGACACCATCGCGGATTCGGAAGTCTCCTTTAATAAATTCGATACATCGCCCCGCGGGTAGAGGAGGTTTTTACAACCAGTCCCTTGCCTTGAAGTTTTTTTAAATCGTAGCGGATAGTTCTTTTTGGAACCACGACAAATTGCCTATAAATTGATTCTGCAGGAATGCATATTCCCTCTCTAATTATTCTAATAATAATTTCCTGTCGTGGAGATATTTGTAAGTTTGTGTTAATAAATTTCGTTGCTAAATGTTACCAAATGTTACCAAATATTGCCAGATACTCGTTCTAATCCCACCTGATTAAGATGTATAATAGGTAATTATTGAGAACCGATATGACAAGTACCAATTTTTCAAAAGGTGAAGTAGTAATATACAAATCCCCGAAAGGACCAGAAATTAAGGTAAGACTGGATCGGGGAACCGTTTGGTTAGACGCCCATCTTATTGCCAAAATCTTTGGCGTTCAGCGTTCGGCTGTTGTCAAGCATATTCATAATATCTACGGAACACAGGAATTAAACGAGGAGTCAACCTGTTCCAAAATGGAACAGGTTGCGAGTGATGGGAAAATTAGAAAAATGAATCTGTATAACTTAGATATTATAATTTCTATAGGATATCGGGTTAACTCTTTAATGGCCACGCAATTTCGTATTTGGGCGAGCAGCGTCTTAAAAAAATATCTTATTGAGGGCTACGCGGTAAACGAAAAACGGCTTTTAGAGGTAAAAAATAAATTTAATGAACTTCAGGAAGCAGTTCTGTTATTGCAGAAACAGTCCAAAAAGGAACGATTAGAGGGAAAGGAAGCGGAAATTTTAAACCTGCTGGCGGATTACTCAAAAACGCTATCGCTACTTAATCAATATGATAAAAAAGCGATAAAGTCAGGAAAAGGGCAAAAAGGAGAGGTTATTTTGGAGTATGAAAATTGCAAAAAAGCGATATCAACGATTAAGAAAGAGGTTATAAAAAAAGGTGAGGCGGGAGAATTATTTGGGCAAGAATCTGGCGGGAACTTTGAAGGCATTGTAAAGGGACTATATTCCACATTTGCCAAGGAAGAATTGTATTTAACAATAGAAGACAAAGCTTCGCATTTGCTTTATTTAGTAATAAAAGACCATCCATTTTTGGATGGAAATAAGCGAATCGCCTCCTTTCTTTTTGTATATTATCTTGATATGTCAAAATACCTTTACAAAAAATCTGGTGAACGCAAAATCAACGACAACGCATTGATCGCGCTATCTCTTTTGGTTGCTGAAAGTAACTCACAAGACAAAGAAATAATGATAAAAATTATTAAGAGTTTATTAGCGAATTAAATTCCTAAAAATGACAATAGAAAAAAAGATTTGGGGGGAATACTTTGATAAAGTTGCAAGCGGGGAAAAAAATTTCGATCTTAGACTTGCTGATTGGAAAATTAGTGTTGGAGATACTTTAATTTTAAGAGAATGGAACAAAGATAAAAAGGAATATACAGGTCGATAAATTGAACGGAAAGTTACCTACTTAATCAAAACAAAGGGGGCGGAAGAGTGGGGTATGTGGACAAAAGAAGATATCGAAAAATTTGGATTTCAGATAATTGGATTTAAGTCCGAAATATGAAACTTTTTAAGGAAAAAATTGGGGAGAAAGAGCTTGTTGAACTTAAAAAAACTTTTGGAAGTTATTTTAAAGTTACTGTTGATATCGAGAATGGTTGGATTGTAGTCGGGTGCAAACTTCATGTGGATGGTGAGACGATTTTGGTAGCGGAAGGGTCTAATTACAAAGACATCTGGGGTGGGGCAGTTGACCTAAAAAGAAAGCAAGTAGAGACATTGGCAGTTTTAAACCTCCGAGCAAGCCAAGGTAATGATTCCATGGATATTTTGGATCCTGTGATACGGGAGAGATTTATTGTGGTAGTAAAAAGAATGTTTTTTTGAGTTCGGGTTCCACCCCTTCGGCTTCGTTCAGGGCTATAGCCATTAGTATGGAACCCGTAGTAAATGTCATGAGAAATGAGCATCTTGAGGCTGACGCCTTGGGGAATATTTACCGCGCCGCGTATTACATGGCAAAGGGAGATAGAGAATTAGCCACATCTCTTGTGGAAAAGACAAGGGGCGTTTTAAAAAGTTTAAATGACAAAGCGCAAAAAGTCATAGATTGTAAAGATGAGAATAGCGATAGATTTATTGCAGAACAGTTGCTTGATTTGTATCTGAATTTTAAATAGGGATAAGTTTGATTCGGGTTCCACCCCCTGCCTTTCCGGTAGGCAGGCTTTAGGGTGGAATCCGTATCAGATTATAAGAATTAGGGTTCTTTTGTACCTACCAGGTAAACTGCTCGCCATGGTCTGTAGATGCTTGAAAATTTATCATCGGACAAGATTTTATTATCCAGAGTAACAGTTCTTCCAAACTTTACGACTGCTCCCCAAGCTGACCAATCGACCTGCTTTTTTTCTCCGACCATTAAAGTATCAGTTTGCTCATACGCAGTCTCTGGTGGGGATGTTTGGGAACTTATTTCGGGAACTGTAATTTGTACCTTTCTTCCATCGCTTGTTCCATAAATTTTAAACGACATTGCAAGATTTTTTTCATCTACTTCTGTATCAATCAGGATGTATTTTTCCGTATCATTTTTAAATTTAAAATCCACAGTTGGTTGATATATTGTTGCGTCAAATCCCGGAGGGGAATCTTGTTCGTAATACCCAACGCGGTAGGCATGGGCGGTACGAGATACAACGGCGAGTCCGGAGTTTAAAACTGCTCTAAAAAGAGTCGTGGAGACTTGGCAAACTCCTCCGCCTTCTCCAAGCACCGTTCTTCCTTTGGAAATAATATACGCAGAGGTAAATCCGTGCTCGGCGTCAATATCTCCAACGGATTTGTTAAACGAAAAGGTGTCGCTTGGCGCGACTAAAGCTCCTTTAATATTATCCGAAGCTAAAGCTATATTATGAATTCTAGAACTTATAGATCCAGAAAATTTTGATTTTCCTTCTCCCAAAAGTTCCCTTATGCCATACGATTTCGGATCGTCCAAAAGCGGGATTTCCTTAACGGGGATTTGTATAGGTTCCTTTTCTATTTCTTTTGCAAGTAGCGCCTTGGAAAGCATAACGGCCAAAAGTTTGCTATCGGCGGTTCTTCCCGGAGTAATAGGACGGAATTCCAATATAATTCCTTTGGGATCCAAAACTACCGCGCCTCTTATTTTGGTATCTATTTGATTTGTTATTTTGGCCAAATTCTTTTCCAGTACAGCGTTATCAAAATCCAATTTTACCAACCCATTACTTTTTGGAGTTAGAGCGCGCAAAATATCTTCTGGCTTTAAGTAAAAATTAAGTTTGTTGTATGTTAAAACAGGGTTAGAAAAAACAATTGACCTTGCTTGGCCTTGTAACGGCGTAAGATCTGCAATACCTATTTGCGGATTAAAATTCTCCATCGGCGCGTCAATTACGGGAAAATTTAGAGAGAGAAAGGATTTTAGAATTAGGGATTTAAGTTTGCCATCGTCCAATTTTTTTCCAGTCTGTTCTTTTTCTATGGCGATGTCGTTGTTTAGAATATAGAAGTAAGCGTTGTGGGAAGGGCTGTTAAATTTGTTTTTTATATTTTCAATCTGGTCTTTAAGAAGATCGGGATTATAAAAGAATGTAGGTTCCACCAATGTTTTTTTAAAAATCAAGGAAATCTTTATTATGGAATCACGAATAAAATTTCCCGAGCGGCCAACCGCCACGGCGGTTTTAAGGATATCTTCGGTATCGTAATATAAGGCAATGTCAGACGCCTTTATTTTGTGTATTTGATTTGTAGAGTTTTCTTTAATTGCAATTTCTGGATCATTGGCTCTTAAAAATTGTAAGGCCGAGATAGCCTGCTCTTGAGTTTTTCCACCAAGAGAAACCTTTCCCATATATACTCCCGGGATTATTTTTTTTAGATAGACTATGTGGTAAATAAAAAAGCTTGCTGCAAAAAAAGCGGCAAGGGCTAAAAGAACGCTTAAGACGACTCTAAATTTTCCCATTTCTAAATTTAAAAGATTAATAGTTGTTTGGCGTTTTGATCCATGTCCAAAAAGCTGTCGCAATTTTCCACAAGGCGGCTTGACGCGGTTCGGCTAAAGGCCACAACTTCGGTGCGGACCCCTTGAGAACGGGCATAGTCCAAAAGATCTTTGTAGTCGCCGTCCCCGGAAACCAAAACCATGGCGTCTATTTTTGGAATAAGACGAACCACATCCATGCAAAGACCCACATCCCAGTCGCCTTTTTTCTCACCACCCAAAAAGACTTGGAGATCTTTAATTCTGACCTCAAAGCCCCGTTTTTCTAGGGCTTCAAAGAAGCTTTCTTCCTGTTCGATATTAGCCCTTATTACATAAGCGAAGGCGCGGATAAGTTTACGGTCGCCCACCGCCATACTTAAAACTTTGCCAAAATCTACCTTGCCGTTATGAAGGTTTTTGGCGCTGTAGTACATATTGGAAACATCTACAAATACGCCAACTTTTTGTTCCAGATGCATTTGTTCAATCATATTAATATTCTAACATATAAAATTTCTATAATATTTTATAAATTGGTGCTGAGGAAAGGAGACTACGATGATCAAGCAACTTTTGCCCAGCTTACCGTAAGCTGTTAGATTGGGTTTACTCGGTTTTTCCTGTGGGATATTGATTGCGTTCCTTAAATTATTGGTAGGAACCAGAATACAGTTAAGAGACCTCAAATTTATCTGTTGGAAGACTGGGTGAGTGAATGGCAAATATTATGGAATCGGTTAAAAATTCACCAGATACCACATTGTCTGTGTCAACAAATAGGAAATCACCACTGAAACTGTTTTTTCTACAGATCACAAGGTTTCTTTTTCTCAACCTAAATAGTTGGTCGCAACTGCTGAACGAAGCCCGAACCTTTTTCGAGCGATAATCGCTCGAATGATTTGAAACCCCGCCCCAGCGTTTCCGCCCGCCTGATTGGACGGCCAGAATTTTTT
>PEYT01000007.1:0-1666 GCA_002774285.1 candidate division WWE3 bacterium CG08_land_8_20_14_0_20_40_13
ACACTTTTGGGCATCGACTGGGGAAGCATTGAAATATGCACGCCGCCCATTATAACAGGAATATTTTTTCCTTTAGCGAATTCGGCATATTTTTTTGCCAAATTAAAATTCTGAGTAACAGAACTTATCCCCACTATATTCGGATTAAATTCCGCAATCTGTCTTTCCACATAATCGGGACTGCCTCGTTCTATAATTTTAAAATCAAAATGGTCATTGCCGAAAGAAGAACGAAGCGCGCTTGCCAAATAACCCAAACCTAAATTAGGATATCTTGTCTCAACTTCGCTCGTCGGATTAATCGCATTAACTAATAATATTTTCATGTTAAAAGTCTTTTAAAAAACTTTTTAACCAAAACCAACTGACGTTTAAAATACTAATCCCACAAGCGGACATACAATTTGGACAAAATTCTTTTCTTATTTGAAAGATCGTATCTCGAGTTTTTCTATTCCGCCAAATCCTAGATAAAGAATTATCTTTAATATTCCCATAAAATAAAGGCTCTGTATTTATACAGGGGATGACTCTGCCATCGGATTCTAAGGCTAAATTTTCTCTTAACATTGGGCATCCCCTTTTTTGTTTTTTACCCTTTAACATCTCTGCTAATTCATAATAAAGAAACCGTTTTCCTATATTGTAACTATTATTTAGGGAAAGTTTCTCTAAAAATTTAATGGCTATTCCTCTTTGCGTATTGTTAAATCGAATAGCGTCGGTATCTAAATTCTCATAATATGATTTTGAATAAGTGACTACCGTAAAAAGGAAGTCAACATTTTCCTTTAAAAAATAATTGAGCATGCTATCGAGTTTTGTTATATTCAATGGCTGAATTAGACAAACAAGTGATAATTTTAGAAAAGGATAAATTTTTTGCATATCTTTTAGCTGATCTATTGTAAGTAATATCTTTGAGGAAGCATTACTTATTCCCCTTATTTTATCGTCTGTCTCATCTAAAGCATCAACAGATATCTGGATAACAAATTTAATGTTTTTGTCTTTTAAAACTTCTCCAACTTTTTTAATCTGCGGCGTCGTTAAATTGGGATTTAAGGCATTTGTCGCTAAATTTATTTTCTTTATTTTAGGATTATTTTTGATTAAAAGACCGATAATTTCAGCTAAATCGTTTCTGAGACAAGCTTCTCCGCCGCTAATTGTAACGTATCTAATCCGCTTTAAAAAATCATTAGAAAACAACATTTTATAGTCATCAAAAAACAGTTCTTTTTCTACTTTCTCTTTCCAAATACTACACATAATACACCTTGAATTACATCTGTGGGTGATATAAAGCACCAAACGAATAGGTCTTAATCTAAAAAATCTAGAAAAAATATCATTAAATCCGTCTTGTATTATTTGAATCATTTTATTTTTTACTTAATAAATAATTACCCATAATTAAATAATCTAAGCCGGTAGAATAAAAACAACGAATCGCATCTTTAGGATTACAGACTATCGGTTCTCCTCTTACGTTAAAAGAGGTGTTCAATAGTACCGGGATCCCCGTTATCTTCCCAAATTCTTTTATTACTTTCCAGAAACGCGGATTGACTTCTTTGTTTACGGTCTGTACTCTAGCCGTACCGTCTATATGAGTTATTGCGGGAAGTAATGGCCTGGCTTCTTTTTTAACATCGCAAACAAA
>PEYT01000007.1:1735-6987 GCA_002774285.1 candidate division WWE3 bacterium CG08_land_8_20_14_0_20_40_13
TACTGGGGCGAATGGGTTTATCGGATCAAACCTTGTAAGATTTTTAGCAAAGGATAAGTCACTTTCGGTTGCTTCAATAATTGGGCCGGGTAGTAACGGACAGGAAATTAAGGGAGATGCCGTCGACATTCTTGATTTTCCCCACCTTAGAGAGTTTATCCAAAAAGAAAGCCCAGAAATTGTAATACATACCGCGGGATATGTTGATTTAAGGCGGGATTTTGGAGTTTCAACTTTGTGCGTTGACGCAAATATGAAAGGTACTTTAAATGTTCTTGAAGCGTGTCGTTTGGCGGATGTCAAAAAAATAATTTTTCCAAGTAGTTACGAAGTATACGGGAAGGGAGAAATTCCCTATAGAGAAGAGTCGAGAGTCAATCCTCCATCGATGTATTCCATAGCAAAATTGGCTGGGGAATTAATGTGCAATTTATACCAAGAACTATATGGGGTTAACTATACTATTTTGCGACTTCCTAATGTATATGGTTTCGGTCAACCAGATGCTAGATTAATTCCTAACGCCATCATCAAAGCTCTTGCAGGCGATAATATCGAAATATCTGGAAACAACAAAAGAGATTTTTTGTATATGGAGGATTTGCTCCATGCATTTTATTTAGCGATAAATAATAACTTATGCGATAATCGAATTATAAACATAGGGTCGGGAAAAGGAATCGGGATCTTAGAAGTTGTAAAAGTTATCGCTAATTTATTAAAAAGTAATATTAAAATAGTGGTAAATCCTCAGGTAAAAAGGATTGGCGAGTCCGAAGAGATGATACAGGATATTTCTTTGGCAAAAGAGATATTAGGATGGGTTCCGCAATATTCTTTGGAGCAAGGGCTTAAAAAGACAATAACATATTACAAAAACAAAGTTTTAAATTAAATAAACTATGAAAGAAAATAATTTTTGGAGAAATGTTAATGTGCTGATTACTGGTGCAAGTGGTCTTTTGGGTTCGGAGATGGTTTCTCAGCTTCTAAATAAAGGAGCAAATGTTGTTACTATTGTTAGGGACACTGTGCCAAAATCGCGGTTCTTTTTAGAGAATTTAAATTCTAAAGTTACAATAACAAGGGGAGATATAGAGGATTACTCTTTTGTGGAAAGGGTTATGGCGGAGTACGAAATAAATACAGTTTTTCACTTAGCGGCGCAACCTATTGTTAAGATTGCAAATTCTTCGCCTCTTGGTACTTTTAATGCAAATATCAAAGGAACCTGGAATGTATTGGAAGCAGCGAGAAATCATATGAGTACTGTAAAGTCTGTAGTTGTGGCATCTTCGGATAAGGCTTACGGAACAAGTCCTATACTACCGTATGACGAGTCCGTTCCTTTGCGAGGGCAACACCCTTATGATGTTTCAAAATCCTGCGTTGACTTGCTTTCTCAAAGTTACTGGTACACCTATAAACTTCCGGTAAATATTACCCGTTGCGGTAATTTTTACGGCCCGGGCGATTTAAATTATAATAGAATTATCCCCGGAACAATACTTTCCGTGATAAACAATGAAAGACCAATAATTCGTAGCGATGGATCCTATATAAGAAACTACTTTTATATTAAAGATGCGGCGGACGGATATATCACTATATCCGAAAATAGAGATAGCGTGTTGGGAGAAGCGTTTAATCTTGGAAGTGAAGAGAGATACTCGGTTCTAGAGATAACAAATCTTGTCCTTAAAGTTATGGGGTCAAAATTAGCCCCGGTGGTAAGAAACGAGGTTAGTAACGAAATAAAAGAGCAATATTTGAGCATAAAAAAGGTAAAAGAAACCTTAAACTGGAAACCCAAATACAAAACAGAGGACGCCTTGCTGGAAACTGTTAGCTGGTATAAAAAATATGTCTGCTAGAGAGGAAATTCTGCAACTTACAAAGCGGCACTACCAGGAGATTTTTGCTGGAAAGATCATTAGGTCGGGTATTGATTACATACCTGCTTCTGGAAAGGTTTTTGACGAAAATGAACTTGTTAATTTGGTTGATTCCTCTTTGGATTTTTGGCTAACAGAAGGCCGTTACAATGCGGCTTTTGAAAGAAAGTTAGCAGAATATATTGGGGTAAAATATGCCGCAACGGCAAATTCCGGATCCAGCGCCAACCTTTTGGCTTTTTACACTTTAACTTCGGATCAGCTAGGAGATTGCGCGATCAAGCAGGGCGACGAGGTTATCCAAACAGCAACTTGTTTTCCTACCACTTTAAATCCCGTTATCCAATTTGGATGTGTTCCGGTATTTGTTGATACTTCAATTCCAACCTACAACCCTAGTTATAAAAATATAATTAAGGCGGTAACAAAGAAAACTAAAGCAGTTTTTTTGGCGCATACTTTGGGAAATCCCTTTGAAGTGGAAGAATTAGCTAAATTTTGTAAGGAAAAGCGTATTTGGCTTATAGAGGATTGCTGTGATGCGTTAGGGGCAATATACAAAGGTAAAAAGGTTGGAACATTTGGGGATATCGCAACTTTAAGCTTTTATCCGGCTCATCAAATAACGGGTGGGGAAGGTGGGGCAGTATTAACTAGTAATCCGCTTCTTTATAAAATATTAAAATCGTTTCGTGACTGGGGAAGAGATTGCTGGTGTGGTACCGGAAAGGATAATACCTGTGGACGGCGCTTTGACCAACAATTTGGCAAACTCCCATTAGGTTACGACCATAAATACATTTACAGTCATATCGGATTTAATTTAAAAATGACCGATATGCAAGCGGCGGTTCTATTAGCTCAAATGGATAAGATTGATGAATTTGTGACTAAAAGACGGGAAAATCACGGCCAACTTTTGTTAAAAATGAAGGCGTTTGAGCAATTCTTTATTCTTCCAGAAGCCACAAGTAAAAGTGATCCATCTTGGTTTGGATTTTTGTTAACAATTAGGAAAACAGCTCCGTTTTCAAGAAGAGAGCTTTTGGAGTATTTAGAGAGCCAGAAAATTGGTACCAGACTATTATTTGGTGGTAATATCACAAAACAACCTGCGTACTTAAAGATTAAGTGTAGGGTTGTAGGAACACTTTCCAATTCTGATACAGTTATGGGGCGGTCGTTTTGGATGGGTTGCTATCCTGCGATAAATGGTGAACATATTAACTATATAAGCGAAGTCATTAATGATTTTATTAAGGAAAAAGTATGAGAGGAGTTATAAACAAATCCGATATTCCTGTGGTTATTTTTGTTGGTGGCTATGGTAGTAGATTAAAGGAGAAAACTTTGTATAAACCAAAGCCGATGGTAGAAGTTGGTGGGGTACCCTTGCTTTGGCACATAATGAAGATATACTCTCATTATGGCTTTAACAAGTTTATTTTGACTCTTGGGTATAAAGGCGATTACATTAGGGATTACCTTAAAGGGAAAGGTAAAAAAATATTTTCTGAGTTTGAAATAGATTTGGTCGAGACTGGTTTAGAAACACCAACAGGTGGTCGTTTGCTAAAAGTAACTACCCACATCAAGAGTGATGTTTTTATGTGTACTTATGGCGATGGCGTTTCTAATATAAATATCAACGCATTGCTTGCTTACCATATGAGCAAAAAAGGCGAAATAGGTACCTTGACAGGTGTTAGAGTTCCTCATAAGTTTGGAATCATTACATTTACCAAAGATGGCAATCTTGAATCTTACCGCAAAGGACATTTGATGAGCGACTATGTTTTTGCAGGATTTATGGTTTTAAACAAGGAATTTCTGAACTACCTTACCGAAGATATGATGATTGAAGACCCCTTTAATAATCTTGGGAAAGATGGAAAGATGGCAGTTTATCTCCACGAGGGTTACTTTGGTGCTGTCGACACTTTTAAAGAGCTTGTAGATCTTAATAAAGCGTGGGATACCGATCCTAAGTGGAAAGTTTGGTAAAGCTTTCTTTTATCACACTAACGATATCAAATCTCTTCGCTAACTCGATGCTTGCATTTTGGAGTTTTTTCAAATTATCCCTTTCCAAAAAATTAGAAATTTTCTTGGAATTGGGTAAAGAATTATTCTCCTCTAATAAAAATGCAACGCCCCCCTTTACCGCATCGGAATTTACCGATGGTTCACGAGAAATTATGTAGGGAATTCCACAAAGAGCGTATTCCCAGACTTTTATCGGTTCAATAAATCTGGTGGATCCAAAATCTTTATCGTATATTGCAAGTCCTACATCACACTGGGAAACTAATTCCCGAGATTCCTTTTGTCCTGCAACATCGAATATCTTTGAGTTTTTAATTTTGAGCTCACCGATTTTATGCTTAAAGTACTCGTGACGGTTAATTGGGACAAACCAGAACTCTAAATTTGGTTTTATCTTCTGCAAACCCGTGGCCACTTTTATAATGTCATCCGCTTGTTTTTCTGTAATAGTACTTCCCGTCCACACAACTTTATTTCCCGTTCTTTTGGTTTTATTGTTTCTATAGAGAGCATCGTCAAAAGGAAAAGAATTTGGAGTGTAACGGCTACCCACACCAAAGTATTCTTTTTTATATTTCCTTAGCGATTCACAAACCACCCAAACTTGATTGGCGTAAATGCTTGCGAATTTATCTGCTATCTCATAACCACTTTGCATCAATCGGCTACCAAATCTGTTCTTATTAAAATCCACACAGTAAAAAATAAGTTTAAAGCCAAAAAAGGGTTTTAAAATTAAGGCAGGAAGAGTGGATAGGGGATCGATACTTATAACCACAACAGAACCTTTGCTAGATATTAATAATTTTATTAGTAAAAATAGAGAAATAAAAAAATCTGCGAGATATTTAATTGGAAAATATTTGCCGATAATAGGTGGAATACAGATTTCCTTTGGATTTTTCGGTGCCCCTATCAGTACAGGATTTTTATAGCCGCTAAGTGGAATTCCAAGCAGTATGGTTTTATCCGTTAACTGTTCCAATGCTCCGATCACAGAAGAATAGGGGCCCGCGACAGGTTTCTCTTTTTCTTCTATTTGGCGGAATAAGATATGAGTTAAAACGATAAGTGTGGTGTTTTTTATTTCTTTCTCGTCCATAGGTGTATCAGGTTTATATCAAAATTTCTTCTTTCGTGCGACAAGGAAAATGGAGGAGCCGAAAGGAAAATATATAAAGCGGAAGAGAAGATTCTCTACCCGTTGGATTAAATAAAAGATTAGGTTTGGGGTGCTACCATTTTTTAGTACAGACAGATAAGATCACTTAGGAGGTGGTTTTAATGTCTGTAAGCAAACGAAAATTTAAT